>JABMPC010000022.1 GCA_013203905.1 Chlorobium sp.
ACCACCTTGGTGGTATTAATTACAAGCAGGTCACCGCTGCAAAGAAAAGCATCAAGCGCCTCATAGCGGGCATGCTCAACCTTGCCGGTGCTGCGGTTGAGCACGAGAAGGCGTGTAGCACCCCTGTTTTCCGGAGGATATTTTGCAATCCTCTCTTCAGGAAGGGTATAATCGAAATCCGAAACCCTCATTTCCCTCCGAGCCTTATCCTCACAGCCTCGGCGTGAGCTTGAAGCCCTTCGCGATCGGCAAAGGAGGCTATCCGCTCCCCGCAGCGCAGCAGCTGCTGCTGCGAATATGCGATAATGGAGGTATGCTTCACAAAATCACGGACGGAAAGCGGTGAAAAGAAACGGGCTGTTCCGTTGGTGGGAAGGGTATGGTTGGGCCCTGCATAATAGTCGCCAACGGTTTCGCATGAAGAGCTGCCCATGAAAATTGCTCCGGCATGGCTGATGAAAGGGAGCAACTCCCAGGGATGATCAACATGGAGCTCAAGGTGCTCGGGGGCAAGCATGTCGGAGACCCGAGCTGCCTCTTCAAGGGAGTCGACAAGCACAATGGCGCCGTTCTGCCGGAGCGAGGATTCAATCACCTCGCGGCGGGCCATGGCGTGTATCCGTTCGCCTGCAATGGCGGCAACCCGCTCTGCAAGTTCTGCTGATGGGGTAATCAGAACAGATGAGGCGTCGGCATCATGCTCCGCCTGTGCAAACATGTCGAGCACAATATAGTCGGCATTGGCATCGGCATCGGCAATAATGACAACCTCCGATGGACCGGCAATGCTGTCAATGGCAACATGTCCGAACACCTCTTTCTTTGCCAGGGCTACGAACTTGTTGCCCGGGCCTGTAATGATGTCGACCTTTTCGATACTCTCCGTCCCATAGGCGAATGCGGCAATTGCCTGGGCTCCGCCAAGCTTGTAGACGGAGGAAATGCCGGCAACAGAAGCCGCTGCCAGAATATGGCTGCTGACCTCTCCTGTGCTGTCGCAGGGTGTGGTCATTGCAATCTCACCCACACCGGCTACCTGGGCAGGAGCGGCATTCATCAGAACTGACGAAGGATAGGCCGCCTTGCCTCCGGGAACATAGAGCAGTGCCCGCTGCATCGGGGTAACCCGCTGGCCGAGAAGCACACCTCCCTCGCTTTCATAGAAGAAACTTTTCTCCACCTCATGGCGGTGAAATTCCAGAATATTGCCGTAGGCTTCCTTGAGGATGCTGATGAATTCCGGGTCCGCCTCTTCCCGGGCGCGCCGAATGGCTTCAGCCGACACCTTCATGCTCTCAGGCCTGAAGCCTTGAAAACGCTCGGTATAGTCACGCACAGCCCGGTCACCCCTCTGGCGAACAGCCAGAAGAATTTCATGAACCGCCTTCTGAACTTCGTCGTCAAAAGAGACAGTTCGGCTGAGGTGCGCCATCAGCGCATCGGGGTTATCGGCAAAAGGAAAAATTTTCAGCACGGATTTCTTGTTTATTGAGATCAATGGGGGCCGTTTCACAGCTCATAATGTAAGCAATGCACTCATTTATCGAAACCCCCGCCGCCAGAGACCGGAGTGAAGGGAAACCGAAAAAAAACCTCATGCGGACAGCATTGTGATTTGAAAAAAAAACAGCATTACATACTTTAGTAGTTTATTATATTTATAACAAACACAACGATTCTCCATCACGATCCAACCCCGCCATGAGCCTTTTCAATACCCTGTTCCGCGATGTAGCCATTGACCTCGGAACGGCAAACACCCTCATATTCATCCGCGATAAAGGTGTGGTTCTCAATGAGCCTTCAATCGTAGCCCGCGACCGCAACACAGGAAAAGTTGTTGCCATTGGCCACGAAGCCCTGCTTATGCATGAAAAAACCCATCCCGGCATTGTCACCATCCGCCCTCTTGCCAGCGGCGTCATTGCCGACTATGAAGCAACCGAAGAGCTTATCAAGGGGCTCATACTGAAAACAAAAAGCCAGTTCTCCCTCGGCATACGGCGCATGGTGATTGGCATTCCTTCAGGCATCACCGAGGTTGAAAAACGGGCAGTACGGGACTCGGCTGAACATGTTGGGGCAAAAGAGGTTTACCTGGTTGCAGAACCTATGGCGGCAGCTATCGGCATTGGGCTGGATGTCAAGGAACCGATGGGCAACATGATAGTCGACATTGGCGGAGGGACAACGGAAATTGCAGTCATCTCGCTTGGAGGCATTGCATCGGGAGAGTCGCTCAGAGTTGCCGGAACAGATATCACCAGCGCAATTATCCGCCATTTCCGCAAAGCCTACAACCTTGCCATTGGTGAGCGGACGGCAGAGGATGTTAAAATAAAAATTGCATCGGCCTACAAGCTTGACAAGGAGCTGACCATGACGGTACGGGGAAGGAACCTTGTGACGGCACTTCCTGAAGAGCGCGAAGTCAACTCCCCCACCATCAGGGAAGCTATTGCCACGCCAATAAGCCAGATCATCGCTTCAATCAAGAAAAGCCTTGAAGTCACCAAACCGGAACTCTCAGCCGACATTCTCGAACGGGGGCTCTTTCTTGCCGGCGGCGGTGCGCTCATCAAGGGGCTTGACAAAAAAATCAATGAAGAGACCAACCTTGCGGTTCACATCAGTGAGGACCCGCTGACTGCAGTTGCGCGAGGCACGGGAGAGGTTCTGGAAAACCTTGAAAAGTACCGGACAGTCCTGCTTGCAACAAAGCGCTACTGAGCCTCTTCGGCTATCGCAGTCAACAGCCCCACCCGCCAGAAGAAATCGTTTTCAAAGGCCGGTGGGGCTGTTCTTTTCCTACCCCAAGAGACGCTCGTAAAAGGCCTCGTACCGGTCAACAAGCCGATCTGTTTCATACCGCTTCGCCTGCTGGACGCAGGCCTCTGAACACTCCTGCCAGTGCTTCCCGTCAGAAAGCAGCAGGAGGGCTTTTTCCGTCATTGCGTCAATCTCACCCGGTGGGCAGAGGTACCCGTGCCGCCCCTGTTCAATAAATTCCGGGAAGCCGCCGGCACTGGTTACAATTACCGGAACACCACATGCCATGGCCTCAAGGGCAGCGAGCCCGAAAGACTCTGCGTTGCTTGGCATCAGCATAAGGTCTGAAACCGAGAGCAGAGGAACGATATCGTCAATTTTTCCCAGAAAATGCACTCTGTCTGCTATACCCAGACGGCGGACCTCTGTTTCAGCCTCACTTCGTTCAGGGCCGTCACCTACCATCAGCAATGTAGCATCAACCTGCTGCGTCAGTCGGTAAAACACGCTGACAATATCTGAAATCCGTTTCACCGGACGGAAGTTCGAAATGTGAATCACCGTCTTCCCCTTCCCCGGCACAAGCTGGCGAAGAATGTCGGGAGCCGGTATCCGCTGGAAAACCTCCGTATCGACGAAATTGGGAATCACCTCTATCTCCTGCTTCGGACTGAACATTTTCACGGTCTCATCCTTCAGATACTCTGAAACCGCCGTCACTCCGTCGGACTTGTTGATAACAAGCCGTACCGCGTCGTGCATTCCTCTATCGGCGCCCACAACAGTAATGTCGGTTCCGTGCAGCGTGGTGGCAAGACGGAAACAGTCGCTTTGAGGGCACTTGTCCTCGAGCATCTGCCGGGCCAGCATAGCACTCATAGCATGGGGAATGGCGTAATGGGCATGCACCACATCGAGCTTTTCGTAAAAAGCAACTTCCGCAATTTTAGAGGCAAGTGCCAGTGAATGAAAGGGGCACTCAAAAAGCGGATAATGCATCGCCTCCACCTCATGGTAGTGGATGTTGGAGGAAAAAGCTCCGAGCCGGAACGGTGCCGACTGACTGAAAAAATG
>JABMPC010000023.1 GCA_013203905.1 Chlorobium sp.
GGGGAGAAACAGCATGCCAACACCATACCGGCCGGCCTCGGGAAGTTCAATGTTCCGTTCATTGCATACCCTGCGGAGAAAACGGTCGGGAACCTGAATCAGGATACCCGCGCCATCCCCGGTATTTTTCTCACAGCCGCAGGCTCCGCGATGCTTGAGATTTTCATTGATCTGCAGACCCTGCTCTATTATGGCATGAGACTTAAGTCCCTTGATATTGGCAACAAACCCCACGCCGCAGGCATCATGCTCAAACTGCGGATCATAAAGCCCGGTGTTGGAAGTAACATTCATATTTTTCAGGCACAACTTTTCTGGAAGATTCAAAACAAAGGCAATTGGGAACCCAAAGTGCGGAATATAAGGCGATTCAGCAAAAAATTCTTCTCCCTCTCCCGTCCCCGTCAGGCTTTTCCCTGGCCGGCCACTGCGTCAACAGCCTTTTTCAGCTCATCCTGGTCTCCAAGATAATAGCTTTTCAAGGGCTTCAGATTATCGTCAAGCTCATAGACAAGGGGGATGCCAGTCGGAATATTCAGCCCGACGATATCCTCTTCGGAAATGCCATCAAGGTATTTGACCAGTGCACGAAGTGAGTTTCCATGGGCTACAATAAGAACATTGCGGCCTTTGCTGATTTCAGGAGCAATGGTCTCATGCCAGAACGGCAAAAAGCGCGCCACGGTATCCTTCAGGCACTCGGTAAGAGGAACTTCATCGGCGCCAAGTCCGGCGTAGCGCCGGTCGGAACCCGGCCACCGTTCGTCAGTGCGCTCCAGCGGAGGAGGAGGGGTATCATAACTTCTACGCCACACAAGAACCTGCTCGTCACCATATTTCTGAGCCGTTTCGGCTTTATTGAGCCCCTGAAGCGCACCGTAATGGCGCTCATTGAGCCTCCAGTTCCTGATGACGGGAATCCACATCAGATTCATCTCGTCCAGTACATTCCAGAGGGTCCTGATGGCCCGCTTCAGCACCGAAACATAGGCAACATCAAACGCGAAACCCGCCTCGGCAAGCAGTTTCCCGGCATTGGAGGCTTCACGGCGTCCTTTGTCGGTCAAATCAATATCGTACCATCCAGTAAACCGGTTGTCCAGGTTCCACTGACTTTCACCATGCCGCAACAGTACGAGTTTGATCATAATACCCCCTAAATTCAGGATGTTTTAAAGTGCAGAAAATCCGCTTGAGCCCTATTTGACAGGCCATTAATTTACGATTCTCCCCACCTTTTCTCAAACATGATATTAATTGATGCCAATACTCACCAGCAGAATACCATAAACCACCCCGGCAATGGGTTTTTCTCAGAATTGGCTGTAGATTTATAGCACAAAATATGATATCTTAAATAATTTTTGACGGAGGGTATACGGGGGCACGCCAATCGGCTCTTCAATCTCTCAAGGAGTAAAGCGGCCGGCAACTGCCCCACTATCTTAGTTATTAACAAAGGACCATGAAGGTAGATAATTTCAGGCTGACACTGGGCGGGAAGGAATATGTCCCCATCATCATTGGAGGAATGGGGGTCAACATTTCAACAACCGAACTTGCCCTTGCGGCCGAAAAACTCGGAGGAATCGGCCATATTTCAGATGCTGAAAACGGCTATGTCTGCGACAGGATTTTCAACACTTCGTTCGTCAGCCGGAAAAGAAAAAAATATGCCGAGTTCACCGACAACCCCGACAAGTCCAAAGTACTCTTCGACCTTGCAGAGGTGGAAGCTGCGCAGAAACAGTATGTAGAACACACCGTCTCCCAAAAAACAGGCAATGGCGCGATCTTTCTGAACTGCATGGAGAAGCTGACCATGAACAGTTCCTCCAGCACCCTCAAAGTCCGTCTGAGGGCCGCAATGGATGCGGGTATTGATGGCCTCACCCTTGCCGCCGGACTGAACCTCAGGACTCTTGATTTGATTCAAGACCATCCCCGCTTCAATGATGTCAAAATCGGCATCATCATTTCCTCCGTCAGAGCCCTCTCCATTTTCCTCAAGCGGGCTGTACGCATGAACCGCCTGCCGGACTATATTATTGTTGAAGGTCCTCTTGCAGGAGGCCATCTCGGATTTGGACCCGACGACTGGCACACCTTTGACCTTCATACAATCTTTACCGAGGTAGTTGCTTTTCTGAAAGAAGAGAGCCTTGATATTCCCGTCATTCCCGCAGGTGGAATTTTCACTGGAACAGATGCTGCAAACTACATGAAAGAAGGGGCAGGAGCCGTTCAGGTGGCGACCCGCTTTGCAATCACAAAAGAGGCCGGCCTGCCGGCGAATGTCAAGCAGCACTATCTGAACGCAAAGGAAGAGGACATTGTCATCAACATGGCCTCCACCACCGGCTACCCGATGCGAATGCTCCGCCAGTCGCCCACACTGCGTTACGCCATAAAGCCAAACTGCGAGGGGCTGGGATACCTGCTTGAAAACGGCGGGAAGTGCACCTACATCGACGCCTACTATAAAGCGCTTGCCAACAGGAAACCGGGGGAGCCGCTTGTCGTAGAGGAAAAAACATGTCTCTGCACCGGCATGGCAAAATACGACTGCTGGACCTGCGGCCACACCACATACCGCCTCAAAGAGACGACAAACCGCCTCCCGGACGGCAGCTGGCAGATCCCTTCAGCTGAAGATATCTTTCTTGACTACCAGCACAGCACCGACCACTCCATCAAACTGCCGAAACCCGAAACGGGCGCCTGAAGATTTTTTCCCCGGAGAAATGCTTACATTGCATAAAGTAATGCAGGAGATGCTTTTTCCGGCTCAATTCAACTTCGGCAGAGAGAGGGCAGCATGAAAAAGAAAACCACGACATTTCTTCTTGCCTTTCTGGTATCTGCACTGCTGCTCACAGCCGTCTTCACATTCAACCAGCTCACTGTTGCCGCCAACCTGCTCACGGCAATGCATCCCTATGCGGGAGCAGCATTCCTGACGCTTGCCGCTGCGTCGTTTCTCGCTCTTGTCCTCAGCGCTTACCAGCTGTTCAGAATGCCCCGCCAGCCATCTCTGCCAGAAAATGACCGTTCAGGCGCAATGGAAGAGTATGCACGACATGCTGCAGAGCGCATGCCCGCCCACCCGATGCATCCCGAAACCGGTGCACAACAGAAAGACCTCCGGTGGGTAAAAACCAACCTGAAATTTCTTGAGGTTGACGCACTTGCTGCAACCAAGGAGATTGCCACAAAAAACTTTTTCGTCGGTGCTTTTGCCCAAAACACCTCGTACGGCACCACCACCTCAACCCTCAACATGCTCAAGCTGATATGGCGCATCTACCGCATGCACCATAAACGAGAGAACCTTCGGGAGTTCGGTTCAGTGATTCTCGGCGTCTATAGGCTGATGCCGCTGTCTGATTTCCGCAAAGAGGAGATTCCTGTCCATATCAAACCCATCATACAGTCCGCCTTCAGCAACACCCTCTCTTCGCTGCTACCTGCAGGAAACCTTCTGGCGCCGCTTTTCCTCAACCTCTTTATGGCTGGCGCAACCAATGCTTACCTCACATGCCTTGTGGGCATCATAACAGCTCGCCGATGCCAGATGATGTCAGAGGAAGACCATAGGGAGATTGTTCGGCAAAGCACCTTTGAGGCCGCATTCATGCTGAAGGAAATTGTCCAGGAGTGCAACCCGGTCCTTTCAGTCACCATCAGCAACGCGGTCAAGAAAGCAGGCATTGAAAGCCTTGATACAGTAACGCCCCCTTCTGCAGGAAGCGGCATTGCGCAGGATATTGTCTCGCATCTTGCGAGCTCAATCAAGCACATCATGAAGGAAAACAGTTAGCCCTTTTTCCGAAGCTCTTTGAAAAAGTCCTGAAGAATCCCCTGGCAACGCCCCTCCATAATACCTCCGAACACTTCCGGCTGATGGTTCAGCTGCCGGCACCCGGTCACATTCAGGACTGAACCTGCAGCCCCCATCTTTGCGTCATAGGCGCCGAAAACAACGCGACCAACCTTGGCATTCACTATGGCTCCCGCACACATCGGGCAAGGCTCCATTGTCACTGCAAGGGTGCAGTCCTGCAGATACTTCGTCCCAAGTGTTGCCATTGCGGAGGTCAGAGCAATCATTTCCGCATGGGCAGTTGCATCACACAGCGTCTCAACCTGGTTATAGCCTTTTCCGACCACATGACCATCACCATCAAGAACCACCGCTCCAACAGGGACCTCCCTGCTCTCAAAAGCTTTCAGCGCCTCCCGGAACGCCAGCTCCATACAATAACTGAAATCCATTATTCTCGCGTTTTAGCGGCAAGGGAACAATTCCCCACCCCGCCTGTTGACCAAGGTTCTCCACAGCAGCAAAAGGAACAACAAAAAGTACCGCGAAGAGCATCCAATATTTCACCCTAAGGGTTTATTTCACTATACTAACAGTTTATGCGCAAACTTCTGTTCAGCCCTCCCTGTAGCGCACAAAAGGCAGTCAGTAACCCAAGACCGGAACCAATATGAACATTCATGAATATCAAGGCAAGGATATCCTAAGAAAATTCGGAGTCGCAGTCCCGAAAGGAATCGTCGCCCACTCGCCTGAAGAGGCGAAACAGGCTGCCGAACAGCTTTTTGAAGAACAGACCAGTCCCGTCGTTGTCGTCAAAGCCCAGATCCACGCAGGGGGAAGAGGAAAAGCGGGCGGCGTGAAACTCGCAAAATCTCCCGAAGAGGCCTATGAGATTGCCAGCCAGATGATTGGCACTACTCTTGTCACCCACCAGACCGGCCCTGAGGGCAAAGAGGTGAGAAGGCTTCTTGTTGAAGAGGGAATGAATATTGACAGAGAGTTTTATGTCGGCATTACGCTTGACCGGGCCACATCGCAGAATGTGCTGATGATCTCCACTGAAGGCGGTATGGAAATTGAAAAAGTTGCGGAAGAAACCCCTGAAAGACTGCTGAAAATACAGGTCGACCCGCTCTTCGGACTGCAGGGATTTCAGGCCCGTGAGGCGGCTTTTTTCCTCGGACTTGAAGGCGACCAGTTCCGTAGCGCCGTCAGCTTCATTATCAGCCTCTACAAGGCATACACCGCCATTGATGCCGCATTGGCTGAAATCAATCCTCTCGTCGTCACAAAAGAGGGACGCGTCCTTGCGCTTGATGCCAAAATCAATTTCGACTCCAACGCCCTTTACCGGCACAAAGATTTCCTTGAACTGCGCGACATCACAGAAGAGGATCCTTTTGAAGTTGAAGCATCAAAATCAAACCTCAACTATGTCCGCCTCGACGGTAATGTCGGCTGCATGGTAAACGGTGCCGGCCTGGCCATGGGCACCATGGACATGATTCAGCTTGCCGGCGGAAGGCCCGCAAACTTTCTGGATGTTGGCGGTGGAGCAAGCCCCCAGACTGTTGAGGAAGGATTTAAAATCATTCTGAGCGACAAAAATGTCAAAGCCATTCTCGTCAACATTTTCGGCGGCATTGTCCGTTGCGACAGAGTTGCCGGCGGCATAATTGAAGCGGCAAAAAAAATCGGGCTGAATCTTCCCGTTATTGTCCGGCTTGAGGGAACAAACGCCGACATTGCCCAGAAAATGCTGGACGAGTCGGGACTGAACCTCATTGCGGCTGACGGTCTGAAAGATGCTGCCCAGAAGGTCACAGAGGCTCTCTCTGCCTGAGAAGCCAACCTGCACCAGTAAAGGGCCGGAAGCATATCATCAATAAAAAAGCACCCCGATCATCACAGTCGGGGTGCTTTTTTATCATCAAATGAACCAAAAAAAAAGACAGGCCGGCAGATTTCTCCACAGGCCTGTCCAAATCAACAACAAGTCATACCCCGCCTCTCAGTCATCAGTCATCGTTTCGAGTCGTTATCATCATGGTTTCACCATAACTCCAGAGTAGACCAGTTGCCGAAATCCAACCACACATCACACATCACACTACCTTTCGGTGAACTCAACTGCAACCACACAGGTGCGTTCAATAAGTAAGACGAGCATTGTGGCAGAATCTTGCACAAAAAAATATTTTTTTTGCCTACTCATAACGGAGCGCCTCAACAGGCTTCAAATCAGAGGCTTTCCTCGCAGGCCAGAGACCGAAAAAAATACCGATGAGCGCCGAAAATGCCGTTGCCAGTAGCACCGAAAGCAGCGAGGCTTTCACGCTCCACCCGGCAAAAAGGGCAAGAAGAAACGCAATGCCGGTTCCGCCCACCACACCCATGATGCCGCCGCTGAGGGTCAAGCCTACTGATTCCACAAGAAACTGCAGCAGAATGTCCCCCCGTCTGGCACCAATTGCCTTACGAAGCCCGATTTCCCGGGTCCGTTCCGTTACCGACACCAGCATGATGTTCATAATGCCTATGCCGCCAACAAGCAACGAAATTGCCGCAATGGCCCCCATAAGAAGACTCATCGTCTGTGTTGTGCTGGAAAGCATCTCCTGGATTTCCGTCATATCCCTGATGTAAAACGCCTCATCCTCCTCCCTCAACCGGTGGTTTTTCATGATGAGTTCGCTGATGGCTTTTTTGGCCTTTTTGATTTCTGCCGCGTGACGAACCTCCACATAGATATAGTTCAGGTAATCTTTCCCAAGGACGCGATACATGGCTGTTGTTACGGGAATCATCACCACATCGTCCCCATCCCTCGGTCCCGAAAAACCCTTTGGCGGAGCCACGCCGATAACCCTGAAATTCATCCTATTGATTTTCACAGTGCGCCCGAGAGGGTTGGAACTACCGAACAACTCCCTCACAACCGTCATGCCGAGAATTGCCACTTTGTCCCGCTTCTGAATCTCCTCATGGGTAAACCACCTGCCGATCGAGGGAACTGCCGCCCGCATGGCGCCGAACTCGTACCCTACTCCATCAAGACTTGCGCTCCAGTTTTTATTGCCATACACAATCCGGGCACTGCCACTGACCGTCCCGGCCGCATTTCGTATCATGGGGCGCATTGCTGCAATATCCTTCACATCGGCAAAAGTGAACGGGGCTATTGCGCCAGCAGCACGGGCCGAACCCCTGACTTTCGAGGACCCTCCGCGCACGGATAATAGGTTGGAGCCCATAGATTTCAGCTCCTCCTGCATCGCTGACTTCGCCCCCTCTCCAAGCGCCATCAGGGCAATCACCGAAGCAACACCTACAAGAATGCCAAGCACCGAAAGAAAAGAACGGACCTTGTTGGCAAAAATCGCCTGAAAAGCCTGCAGCATGAATCCTATGAACCGGCCATCCTGCCAGAGAGAGATTTTTCGTGAAGCATGCAGCATGGACGCCCCCTCATCGGTATAATCCAGAGAAGGCTCTGGCAACGCCTCAGCGCCTCCTCTGTGCAGGTCGCTCACAACCATACCGTCACGCATGGTAATGACCCGCCCGGCATACGCAGCTATGTCATGTTCGTGCGTCACCATGATGATGGTCCGCCCCTCGCGGTGAAGAGCCTGGAGAATCTTCATGATTTCAGCAGAGTTCGTAGAATCCAGGTTGCCAGTAGGCTCATCGGCAAAAATAATGCCGGGATCACGGATGAGTGCACGGGCAATGGCAACCCGCTGCTGCTCGCCGCCCGAAAGCTGGTTTGGCGTATGGTCAGTCCTATGGCCAAGGCCCACCTCCTCCAGCCGCTTCAGCGCCTCCTGCCGGAAATCCCCCTGTTCACCACTGTAGATATGAGGAAGGCGCACATTGTCCACAACGCTCATCCGCTTGAGCAGATGAAACTGCTGGAAAACGAAACCTGCCACATGGTTTCGCAGCCCCGCCTGTTCATCTCCGCTCAGTGCGTTCACATTGCGGCCGAACATCCGGTACTCACCACTATCGGGGTTGTCAAGCAGGCCCAGTATGTGCAGCAGTGAGGATTTACCTGACCCCGACGAGCCCATGATGGCCACGAACTCACCCCGATCCACCCTCAGCGACACGCCGCGAAGAGCATGCACCGTGCTCTCACCAATCCTGTAGGAGCGATGGACATCAACAAGCTCAAGCAGCGGCATCATGAGTCCTTTTTCTTCTTCCGCCTCGGCATGAAGGGGTTGGTTGCATCCTTTTCGGCAGGCAAGACGAAAGATGCATCCGGCATGAGCACCCTGGAGCTGTCGGAAATCCCGCTGAGTATCTCAATGTTCACATCATCAGAAATACCAGTGCTCACCGCAATGTCCCGTCCCCCGGCAACTCCAGGCTCTTCAAGCAGAACCGATGAGCGTTTTCCTGAAACATTCACAGCCGACCGGGGAAGGAGCAGCGCATGCGGCCGTTCCCTTACAGAAATATCAATATTGGCACTCATCCCTGAACGATACACCGTAGGGATACTGTCGGGGACAACATCCACAAAATAGATCGAGACATTGTTTTGCAGGTGCGATTCATAATAAATATGCGAGACCCGTCCCCCGACCCTGATATCGGGATAGGCGTCAAGACTGATCACAGCTCTCTGATTGTTCTTTACCCTGCCAATATCCGTCTCATCCACGAATGCCTTCACAGTCAGCCGGTCTGAGAGCACAAACAGTGAGTCAGAAGCGCTCACCGTCTGCCCCGGCTCAATGCTCCGAACAATAACCTGTCCGTCAATCGGCGCAAGGACAGCCGTTTCACGATAAACACCCTTCCAGTATGCCTGTTCATCCTTTCCCTGAAGCTTTGCCGCATCAAGCAGCGCAGCCCGTTCGCTTGAACTCAGAAGAGCCAGCACCCGGCCCTTTTCCACCATTTCACCCTCCCGAACCATGACCTCCTCCACCCTTCCGGCTATGGCCGGCTGGATTTTCAGCCTGTTTCGGGGTTCAACCACACCGGTCGTCGAAACATGTTCAACAATCACTCCCCGTGAAGGAGAAATTACCCGGTACTGCTCTCCAGAACTCTTTTTTCCGACAAATAGAAACAACAGCACCACACCGGCAACAACCGCCGCCGATATTCCCCACACAACTTTATTCCCCGATGCCATCAAGCCCTTCTCCTTTTGACTGTATCCATTGAGCCTCGGCAAGAAGCAGATCCGCCCCGGCATTGAGAAACTCTTTTTTTGCACTGACAAGACTGTCTTCGATAATGACCCAATCGTCAAACGAAATCAGGCCGTTCGAATACTGGGCATTGGCTATAGCCGCCCGTTCAACCGCAGCCTCAAGAAATTTTTTCTGCACCAATACATACTGCCTTGCGTCGAGATAGCGTTTCCAGCGATCCTCCAGAAGATCAAGCACACTGTGCAAACCGCTTTTCAATTCCGCCTCATCCTGCCTCACCACCGCACGCGCCTTGGCAACTCCGGCACGGCCACTGCCGCCTTCATAAATCGGAACAACAAGATCCAGGCCAGCCCTCCACTCCGACTCATACGGCTTCCAATCCTCCACCGCACTCCGGCCAATGGAAGAGCTCAGGGAAAGTTCGGGTGAAAACGCACTCCGGGCAGCACCCAGCTCAAATGCGGACGCACGGGTCCGGGCCTCAAGACTCCGCACAAGCGGGCTTGAAGCCGCAATTGCCTCGAAATCAGGCGTCTGGACTGCAGACTCCATGGCAATGAACGACCCCGTCAACCGAAGTGGAGCACTGCTTATGGCGCGTCCCATCGCTGTTGCAAGAGCTGAACTGGAAACACCAAGTCCGCGCGAAGCCCGTGCAACCTCAAACTCAGCATCAGCCAAATCAGCCTCCGCCCTGCGAAGTGAACCGATATGCTCCCGCCCTGCCTGGTAGCGAAGGCTGATAAGGCGGACATTGCGTTGACGCCTGCCCCGAATATCAGCCGCCAGCCTCACAGACTCCTGAGCTTTCAAGAGACTCGTAAAAGCCGCCCGCAAAGCGAAGCGCACATCCGCAGACACCGCTTCACGGAAGCTTTCCGCCCCCCTCACCCCCTCCTTCGCAGCACCAACAAGCCGCGAACTCCGGCCACCATCATAAAGCAGCTGAGCGGCAGAAAGGGAATAAGAATACCGAGCACCCGCTGAACCGGTCCGGATGCCCGTATACCCGCTTTCCCACACCGCACCCTTACCGGCGAGCAAAGGCAGAAGCGACGCTCCGGCTATCTTCCGCTCCTCCTCTGCTGCCCTGATTGAGGCCATTGCCGACTGCAGATCAGGATGATTGTTTCGTGCCTCAGCAACACACTGCTCCCAGCCGAGCACCTCCACCGCCCGCAAAGAGGCAAAAGGGTGCACCACACCAACAAGCAGAAAGACAAACACTACCGTTCTCATAAGAAACTTTCCCTGTTTGACGACCAACACGAAAGAATTCTCCCGCCATATGACAGCCCGATCTTACAATAAACGAAACTGGACTCATACTCTTTGTAAAATGCACGCAAAGAAACACAAGTAAAACCCAACTCTCCGGTTCAAATAAGTACACTCAGTCATGATTGTCCCCATCTTTTTCGGGAAAAATTGCTACCTTCATCCCGCAGTACCCGATGA
>JABMPC010000024.1 GCA_013203905.1 Chlorobium sp.
GTTTCGGCACATGGGTGGTGCCGGTGGCTGCATCACTCCCGCGAAGGTCTTGGTCGGGTCGCTCCTTGCCAGAACAATCTGGCCGTAGATGCCGGTGCGGGTAATCCTGTTGCTTACAGGTAGGTTGTGATTTCGTTGAGGGGTTTGCGTTTCTTGGGTACGGGCGTGAAGTCGTTGGCGGGGTAGCCGAGCGGGGTGAAGGCGAAAATCGCTTCTTTTTCATCCATACCGAGAGCCTCTTTTAGAACATGGAGATCGAAGGCTCCTATCCAGCAGGTGCCGATGCCTTCTTCTGCTGCAGCCAGAATCATGTGGTCGAGCGTGATTGCCAGGTCGGTTTCAAGTGAGTTGTAGTTGTCGGCTGTGCGAACCCAGGCATTGTCATGCCGTCCACTGACAATCAGGATGGCGGGGGCTGTATAGAGCCAGTTGCGCGAGTAGCATGCGTGGACTTTGGCGAGTATGGCGGGCGTCTGCACAAGGGTGAAGTGCCATGGCTGAAGGTTTTTTGCCGAGGGGGCAAGCCGCCCGGCTTCAAGAATGCGGGCTATGACTTCATCGGGGATGGGGTCCGTTGCGAAGCTGCGGGTGCTGCAGCGCTTGGCTGCCAGTTCAAGGAAGTCCATGGGTGTCGTTTGTTGGCTGTTTATGCGTGATGGATACCGCCGAAATCTTTTGATATGCTGTGAAACATCTTATTGGTTGCCGTCTGCATGATCATCGACATGCCGGCATTGGTCATTGCGCGGATGATAGGTTCGGGAAGAATCCGGAACGCGGGATAGAGGACGAAGCTGACATCTATTCGGAGATCAAAATGGACTTTGGTCTTTTCGGGTTCCATAGCTTCCATTACCATGTCGGCAAAAGCTTTCCCTTCAAAAATATGGTTTTGCGGGTCATCCACGGGGTTAGAGTGCCTGTGGTGGTGCCATTTGATTTTCCGGCCGACTGTGTGGCGGCTGATGGTGTCGTCGTCGAGCTCCTCCGCATCAAGTGCCCGCAGCTCTTCAGGCAGGGATACGAGCAGTTCTTGTGACTGGCGCACATAAAAGAGGACATCGAAGGGGTTGTTCTGCGGATCGGTGACGCGAAAGTGCCAGCGGTAGACATCCTCTTCGTCGGTGAGTTCAACATTGTGGCAGAAGGGGTTGAATCCGAGAATTTTCTTCTGGTCTGAGAGGTAGTCAACCGTGCGCTCGAATGGGGCGGGAAAAATCCATTCCCCTTTGCTTTTGCCTGTTGCTTCCATTTCCATTCTGTTGTGCTCTCCCTCTTCCTTCGTGTTGTTGGATGATTGGTTTTCTTATGCTTGTGCTGCCTGAAGCCGCTCGGTCTGGTCGTGCATTTTCAAGGCGTCGATGAGTTCATTCAGTTCCCCCTGCATGAACTGCGGCAGTGCGTGCGTGGTGAACCCTATGCGGTGGTCGGTTACGCGTGACTGGGGGTAGTTGTATGTTCTGATTTTGGCGCTGCGGTCTCCTGTGGCCACCATTGTGCGGCGAAGGTCGGCTCGCGCCTGCTGCTGTTCGGCAAGCTGAATGTCGAAAAGCTTTGCCCTGAGCATTTTCATGGCTCTCTCCTTGTTCTGTAGCTGCGAGCGCTCTTCCTGACACGCCGCCACCATGCCAGAGGGCATATGGGTGATTCGTACGGCAGTTTCCACCTTGTTGACATTCTGGCCCCCTTTGCCTCCGCTGCGGTAGGTGTCAAAGCGCAGGTCCTCTTTTCGGATCTCAACATCGACTTCTTCCGCTTCAGGCAACACTGCTACGCTTGAGGCTGATGTGTGTATTCTTCCCTGGGTTTCTGTGTCGGGGACACGCTGCACGCGGTGCACGCCGCTTTCGTATTTCATGGTGCCGAACACATCGTGACCGGTAATGGAGAGTGTGACTTCACGGAACCCTCCGGGTACGGAGCTTTCATTATAGTCGAGCGTCTGGCAGTTCCACCCTTGTTTTTCAGCATAGCGCTGATACATGCGCAGAAGGTCGGCTGTGAATAGTGCGGCCTCTTCGCCCCCGGTGCCTGCGCGGATTTCCAGAATGACATTGCGCGAGTCGGCTTCGTCTTTGGGGAGCAGCAGTACTTTGATTTCCTGCTCAAGAAGGGGAATCTGCTGCCGCAGTTCCTCGATTTCTTCCTCCACAAGCGCTTTCATCTCGTGGTCCTGTTCACTTTTGAGGAGCTCTCGGGAGTCGTCAAGCTGCTTTTTTATATGGGAATATCGATCATAGGTTTCAACAATTTCCCGTAGGTCGCTGTACTCTTTGTTGAGTTTTCTGAACCGCGTCTGGTCGCCGGCGGCATCGGGGTCGGCGAGCAGACGCTCAAGGTCAAGGTGGCGCTCTTTTATGGACTGAAGGTTGTCGAACATGGTTTCAGCCGTCGGCTCAGGGGTTCAGAATGTCGTTGATGAGAATGTAGGCGAAGAGTGTCAAGAGAAGCGCCATGCCGATCTGCTGGATGCGCATTTTAATTGCAAACGGTATTTCGCGACGGATGATGCCTTCAATGGCATTGAGTACGAACTGGCCTCCGTCGAGCGCCGGGACGGGGAGCATGTTGATGATTGCAAGCGATATGGAGAGAACGGCCAGGAAGAAGAGAAAGCTGACCGGCCCCTGCTCTGCACTGCGGTTGGCAATTTTAGCGATTTTGATGGGGCCGCCCACTGATTTGCGAAAGTCCTCCTGCCCGGAGAAAATTTTGCCGAATCCCTGGACGGTAAGGGCGCTCATTTTCCAGGTCTGAGCAAATCCGCTCGTCACTGAGGCAGCGAAGGAGAGTTTGACGCGCTCAGTGGTAACGGGCTGGCGGAGCATGATGCCTATCTTGCCGGTTTCTCCGGGGGTAATGGCGGCGGTGAGGGTGGCTGAGCTGTCTGTCCAGGTGAAGTTCAGCGCTTTGCCGGGATGCGATGAAATAATGCCGACAACCTCGGTCCAGTCGGAAACTTCGTTGCCGTTGATTGCTGTAATAAGGCTGCCCGGCCTCATGCCGCCCTGTTCGGCGGGGTCTCCTGCAATGACCTGATCAATAACGGGAGGAACAATCGGGCGAATGCCGAACCCTTCGGTTTCGTTGAGTTTTGTGAGAATGTTCGCGGGAGCAGTGATGGTAAAGGTTTTTCCGTCGCGAAGGATGGTGTAGGCGAGGGTGCCGGCAGTGAGCCGTTCGGGATCAAGTGCCTCTTCCCATGTTGTGACGGGGGTGCCGTTGGCTTCCACAAATCGGTCGCCGGTTTTGAGTCCCATCCCCTCAAAAATGGATCCGGTTTCCACGAAGGCCGCGGTAGTCGTGCTGGTCCGTGATTCACCGAGGGTGTAGGTGACGCCAATGAATATGGCGGCGGCAAGCAGAAGGTTCATGGTGACTCCTCCGGCCAGCACAATGAGCCGCTGCCAGACCGGTTTGGCGCGGAACTCCCATGGCTGTGGCTCCGAGGCTCCGATATCGGCATCGAGGCTTTCATCAACCATGCCGGCTATTTTGACATAGCCTCCGAGCGGAAAGACGCCGATGCCGTATTCGGTGTCGCCGATCTTCTTTTTCCACAGGCGCATGTTATAGAAGTCAAAGCCGATGTAGAACTTGTCGACCCTCATGCCGAAGAGTTTGGCGGTCAGAAAGTGACCGAGCTCGTGGAAGGTGACGAGAATGAATATGGCTACAATGAAAAAGAATATCGTGCTCAGAAAGTCCATGATTGGTGTCGTTTATCGTATCAGTGGTTCAGTGAAGGTTCAGGAAGAAATAAATGTGTTGGCAATCTGACGGGCCCAGCGGTCGGCCTGTATGTATTCATCAAGTTCCAGCGGGGTGAAGGCTTCATGGGCCTGCATGGTTTTCTCTACGGTGTCGGCAATGTCGGTGAACCCGATTTTTTTGTTGAGGAATGCGGCAACTGCAACTTCGTTGGCCGCATTGAGTACTGCCGGGTAGGTTTTACCCGCCTTGAGGGCGTCGAATGCAAGCTGGAGCGCGGGAAAGCGAGCCATGTCGGGCTCTTCAAAGGTAAGTGTGCCGATTTCTGCGAGGTTGAGCTTTTTGACGCCGCTTTCGCTGCGCTCTGGATATGAGAGGGCGTAAGCAATAGGGGCGCGCATGTCGGGGGATCCAAGCTGGGCGATGACGCAGCCGTCAATGTATTCAACCATGGAGTGGACGATGCTCTGGGGGTGGACCACAACGCCTATTTTTTCGGCAGGCATATTGAAGAGCCAGTGGGCTTCAATGACTTCAAGCCCCTTGTTCATCATGGTTGCTGAGTCAATGGTGATTTTTGCTCCCATAGTCCACTGAGGGTGCTTCAGGGCCTGCTCGGGGCCGGCTTTTCTAATCTCTTCTATCGGTGTGTTGCGGAAGGGACCGCCTGAAGCGGTAAGAATGATGCGTTCAACATCTTCAGTGCGGTGCCCAAGGAGTGACTGAAAGATTGCGGAGTGTTCGCTGTCAACCGGAAGGAGCTGTACGCCGTTCTGCTTGACCAGGTCAGAGACAAGCTGGCCGGCTACAACAAGGGTTTCCTTGTTGGCAAGGGCTATGTCTTTTCCGGCCTTGATTGCTTTTACGGTAGGAGTGAGTCCGGCAGCGCCAACAATGGCCGATACCACCATGTCTGAACCTTCAGCGGCGGCAACGGTTCCCGCTCCTTCAATGCCGTGGACGATTTCGGGGCGGTCGGCGGGGCCAAGCAGGGTTTTGAGTTCAGCGGCGGCGGTTTCGTCTCTTACGGAGACTATCATTGGCCGGAACTCTTTGATCTGTTCGGCAAGAGCGTGCACATCGTGACCTTCTGCAAGACCGACAACACTGAAACTCTCTTTATGCCGCCGGACGACATCGAGAGTGCTGAGGCCGATTGAGCCGGTACTGCCGAGAATGGAGAGAGCTCTCATAATGGTGGTAAAAAGGTTGCATTGTTTACTTGCCGTAAAAAAAAGAATTTAGCCTTTTTCGGCAAGGCTTACAAGAAGGAGGCCGCTACCTTTGGGTAACGGCTTTTTCTTTTTGTTTTTTTTGGAAATTAAGGTATACTAAGCCCCCTCAAGGGTCTCTAGCTCAGTTGGTTAGAGCAACTGGTTTACACCCAGTAGGTCGGGGGTTCGAATCCCTCGGGACCCACCAGTCTCAATTCTCAGACGCCTTTCTCGACTCCTTCAGCCGCTCTGCGGCTGCCTGGAGTTCCCGCAGTTCCTCTTCACTGATTTCCGGGTCCTTCCCGTTCGATTCTGCAACGGATATTTCCGGCTTCTCTTCATTGGGTTTTTCGCTGCAGTCCACCTCATGTTCGAAGTTTCCCCCACCGGGACGCTTTCCGAGTATTTCCTCAATCTGGCAGTACTGGAGCATCTCTTTGGTGAGCAGTTCTCCGGCAAGCCGTTCAAGTTTGTCGCGGTTTTCCTTCAGCATCGCCCTGACGCTTGCTGCAGCACTTTCTACAATCTCTTTTACCTCCTGGTCAATCAGGTGGGCGGTTTCTGCGCCGTACTTTTTGTCCATGCCCGGTGCCCCGTAGTAGGGGTTGTTGCTTTCGTAGAAGGAGAGGTTGCCGAGTTTTTCGCTCATGCCGTACACGGTGACCATGTTGTAGGCTATGCCGGTGATTTTTTCAAGGTCGTTCTGGGCGCCGGTTGAAATTTCGCCAAACACGGCCTCTTCGGCCAGTCTGCCGCCAAGGAGCCCGCAGATTCTTGCCCAGAGCTCTTTTTTGGTCATCAGGTAGCGGTCTTCCAGCGGTATGTTCATGGTGTAGCCGAGCGCGCTCATTCCACGGGGAACAATGGAGATTTTCTGCACCGGATCGTTTTCTGCCATCATCCAGCTGACAATGGCATGACCAGCTTCGTGGTAGGCCACAATTCTTTTTTCTTTGGGGTTGATGACCTTGTTCTTTTTCTCAAGGCCGGCAACAACCCGCTCAATTGCGTCTTCGAAGTCTTTCATTTCAATGCTCTCCTTGTTCCGGCGTGATGCCAGAAGAGCGGCTTCGTTGGCGGCATTGGCAATTTCAGCTCCGGCAAATCCCGGGGTTTGCGAGGCAAGGGCCTTCAGGTTGACATCGGGCGAAAGCGAAAGCTTTTTGGTGTGCACCCTGAAGGTGTCCATGCGCCCTTTCAGGTCGGGTTTGTCAACCATGATCTGGCGGTCGAAGCGGCCGGGGCGAAGCAGGGCCGGGTCGAGCACATCGGGACGGTTGGTGGCAGCCATGAGTATGACCCCTTTGTCGGTGGCAAAGCCGTCCATTTCAACCAGCAGCTGATTGAGGGTGTTTTCGCGTTCGTCGTTGCCGCCCATCATGGCCCCTTTGCCTCGGCTCCGGCCGACAGCGTCAATTTCATCAATGAAGATGATGCAGGGGGCTTTTTCCTTTGCCTGTTTGAAGAGGTCGCGGACGCGGGCTGCGCCGACGCCGACAAACATTTCAACGAAGTCGGAGCCGCTGATGCTGAAGAAAGGTACATCGGCTTCTCCTGCAACGGCTTTTGCGAGGAGGGTTTTTCCTGTTCCGGGAGGACCTACGAGCAGCACGCCTTTGGGGAGCTTTCCTCCGAGTCGGGTGTATTTTTTTGGGTCCTTCAAGAAGTCGACAACTTCCATCACTTCAGCCTTGGCCTCGTCCAGACCTGCTACATCGGTAAAGGTGATGCGGGTGTGTTCGTCAAGGTTTTCGTAGAGGGCTGCCTTGTTTTTGCTGATGTTCATGAACTGGGCTCCGGGGCCGCCGGCTCCGCCCATGCGCCTGAAAATAAAGAAGTAGAGGCCGAGGAGCAGGGCGAAAGGGAGAATCCACTGAATGAGCTCGCCTATCCAGGTTGTGCCGGGAGTTCCCTCGTATGCGACGCCGTGTTCGTCAAGCAGCGCTGTGAGCCCCTCGTCGCGCACGGGGTTGACCTCCACCTCGTTGGGGTTCTTTTTGGCGGTCGGCAGAAACTGGCGGGCCGGCTCGTTTTTTTCTTCAACCACAGGCAGACCGCTGTCCACACCGGGCTTGAGGGTGACATACAGTTTTTCCGGTGCTATTTTTACCGATTCCACCTTGTTTTCAACAACGAATGTGCGGAACGAGCTGTAGGGGATTTCTCGGGTTGGATCTGACCAGAAAAAAGCAAGCTGTATGCCGATGAGAAGCAGAATCACCGCCACATAGTACATCATGGGGAGTTTCGGCCGCTTTTCTGTGTTTTCGGGTTCTGAATTATATGGATTTGAGGGCTTCAGAGAATTTTTTGGCATCGATTCTGTCAGTCATTATTATAATTGCATCGTATCATTTCCACCGAAAGGTAATTCGGAGCAGTTTCCAATTTACTGGAAACTTCCATTAAATGAAGCATATCGTTGGAAAACATATCATATATTGGTTGATAAATCAATGCTGTCGGGTGGTTATTAGTTGCACTCTGTGCGGCTGATGGCATTGAGGGTTTTTGTTGTAACGATTCTGAAGAAAAAGAGTTATGAGTGCAGCCCGTAACAAGGCAAACAGGCGGATTGCAGCGCTGAAATCACTGCTGTGCGTCGGTCTCGATACCGATCCCTCGAAAATCCCTGAGGTTTTTTCATCCTTTTCGAATCCGGTTCTGGCATTCAACCAGTCAGTCATCAGGGCTACCTGCGATTCAGCGGTATCGTATAAAATCAATACGGCTTTCTACGAGTCGCGCGGAATTGATGGGTTGCGCGACATGGAGGAGACACTTCGGGATATTCCCGGGGAGTGCCTTACTATTGCAGATGCAAAGCGGGCCGACATTGGCAATACCAGCCGGATGTATGCCCGTGCTTTTTTTGAGCATTGGTCCTTTGACGCCATTACGGTTGCCCCGTATATGGGAGAGGACTCGCTTGAGCCGTTTTTCTCCTACAGCGACAAGCTGGTGTTCGTGCTTTGTCTTACCTCAAACGCCGGATCGGCTGATTTTGAGGAACAGCAGCTTCAGGGTGGAGAGAGGCTTTATGAAAGGGTGCTCGACAGGGTTTCCGGATGGAGCCGAGAGGGTAACGGCGGAGTGGTTGTGGGGGCGACGAAAAGCGCGATGTTGGCCGATATCCGGAGCAGGGCTCCCGGCCTGTTTTTTCTGATACCCGGAGTTGGTGCGCAGGGGGGATCGCTGGAGGAGGCGGCTGACCTGGGTGTTGACTCCGACCGGTGCAGCGCACTCATCAACATCAGCCGAAGCCTTATCTATCCGGCCGGCAATTTTGCCTCTGTCGGAGAGTATGAGGAGGCTGTGGCCAGTGAGGCCCGCCGGGTACATGAGGCCGTTAGGCAGGTACTGTAGTTTTTTTTGGCAGCGGTTGTTGCCGGGTCATCTAAATTGAATGGAACGCCATGTGTGGAATTGTTGGATACATTGGAATGCGCGAAGCTGCACCGATTCTTCTTTCCGGCCTGCAACGGCTTGAGTACCGGGGGTACGATTCGGCAGGGATAGCTCTGCAGAACGGGGGGCTCCCGTTCATGAAGCAGAAGGGTAGTGTTGGCGCCCTTCTGGCGGCTTATGAAGAGTCGCCCGCGAAAATGGTGGGGGCGACACTCGGTATAGGTCATACCCGCTGGGCAACCCACGGCGATCCCAGCGACCGCAACGCCCATCCACATTTGAACGCCGATGAGGACATTGCGCTTATCCATAACGGCATTGTGGAGAACTATTCCCTGCTTCGCAAAGAGCTGATCAGCGAGGGTTATGCATTCCTCAGCGATACGGACTCGGAGGTTCTGGTCCATCTGGTGGACCGTATCTGGAAAACCGACCCTTCTCTCAGCCTTGAGGCTGTGGTGCGTGCCGCGTTGCGCCATGTTGAGGGAGCTTATGGTCTCTGCGTGATTTCTCCGCGCGACCCCGATAAAATTGTTGTGGCCCGTAAAGGCAGCCCTCTGGTTATCGGTATTGGCGAGGGCGAGTATTTCATTGCTTCCGATGCGGCTCCCATTGTGGAGCATACCAAGAAGGTGGTCTATTTGTCTGATGGTGAAATGGCTGTGGTTACCCGAGAGGGATATCAGGTCAAAACCATCGAGAATGTTGAGACCGAGAAGGTTATTACCGAGCTTGACTTCTCGCTTGAAAAGATTGAGAAAGGGGGCTTCGAGCATTTTATGCTGAAGGAGATTTTTGAGCAGCCCGAGGTTATGCGCGATGTGATGCGTGGCCGGGTACGCACTGAAGAGGGGCGGGTAGTGCTTGGCGGTATTGAGGACTATCTCGACCGGCTTAAGCAGGCCAAGCGGATTGTTATCTGCGCATGCGGTACCAGCTGGCATGCAGGCCTTATTGGTGAGTATCTCATTGAGGACTTTGCGCGCATTCCCGTTGAGGTTGATTATGCCTCGGAGTTCCGGTATAGGAACCCAATTATCGGTCCTGATGATGTGGTGATTGTTATATCGCAGTCGGGCGAAACAGCCGACACCCTTGCAGCTCTGCGTGCAGCCAAAGAGAAGGGCGCTATGGTGATGGGCATCTGCAATGTGGTTGGCTCCACCATTCCCCGCGAGACCATGTGCGGCATTTACACCCATGCAGGTCCGGAGGTTGGTGTTGCCTCAACGAAGGCTTTTACCGCGCAGGTGATTGTGCTTTACATGCTCGCCCTTGCCCTCAGCAAAGGGAGGACCATTTCCCACGACGAGATGCGCCTCAGCCTGAAGGAGCTGTCGCAGGTTCCCGAGCATGCGGCAAAAATTCTGGAGCTGGACGCCCAGATTCAGACGATTGCTGAAAGCTTCAAGGATGCGCGGAACTTCCTTTACCTCGGGCGCGGCTATAACTTCCCTGTGGCCCTTGAGGGTGCTCTGAAGCTCAAGGAAATCTCCTATATCCATGCCGAGGGTTACCCTGCTGCGGAGATGAAGCACGGTCCGATTGCCCTGATTGATGAGGATATGCCGGTTATCTTCATTGCCACTCGCGACAGCTCCTACAACAAGATTCTCAGCAACATTGAAGAGGTCCGGAGCCGCAAGGGCCGCGTTATTGCCATTGCCAGTGAGGGGGATACCGAGGTTGCCCGCCTTGCCGAGCATGTCATCTACATTCCGCAGGCCTCTGCCCAGATTATGCCGTTGCTCACGGTCATTCCGCTTCAGTTGCTTTCCTATCACATAGCTACCCGTCGTGGGTGCAATGTTGACAGGCCGCGCAATCTTGCGAAATCAGTGACAGTGGAGTAATGGCAAAGCGCATCAAGATGGACGAAGACGAACGCTTCTCTGGCGTTCTTGCCGACCTGGAGGCAATCAGGCAAGGCATTCTGGAGAGCGGCCGGTTGGCTGAGCTTACCGGTACCGAGGATTGTGATGTTGCTGTTGCTTTCGACCGGTACGGCCGCGGCAACACGGCAGAACCTGCGATTTTCATCACTATTGAGTCGGCTGAGGACTTTGATGTTGATGATGGCCGGCTGGACGATTTTGAGGATTTCGTGATCAGCCGGATTTCGGACGCTTCGCTTGAGTGGACGATGGAGGTGAAGGAGCTGCTGGGTGACGACAGACTGGTTGTTCTTCTCATCAACGGAGAGGAGTGTTAGCTGCAGAGTTTCCCGGTACGGCTATTGTTACTGTTAAATTCCTTTCGTTTTTCTCCCTCGGGGTGCTATCTTACAGATGGAACCCCTTTCCAACCCCCAAGAGCAATGGATGCAATATATTCACCGGTCTGTCTGGTTGCCTGTCTGTCTGGCGCTCGTTACCTCGCTTCTGTACTGCAGTGAGCTTGCCGCCGGCCAGAAGAAGGATATCCTGAAGTTCAACAAAATGTATGAGCGGGGGGAGTACGCCGAGGCTGCTGACTTTGAGCTTGATCGCATCGGCAACGACCGTTCTGACAAGGCGAAACTGCTGCAGTCTCTGCAGGCGGCTGCTGCATTGCGTTATGACAGCAGGCCGGAGCTCAGTTCACAGCTGTTTGACGAGTCGGACGCCATTCTCAGGGAGCATGAGGAAAAGCTTCTGGCTTCGACTGCCTCTTCCTCCGCAGGCGCCGTTCTGCTCAATGACAGCTCTTTGGATTACAAGGGAACGGTGTACGACGGGGTGATGCTCAATACCTATAACGCCCTGAATTTCTGGGAGGCAGGCAAGACTGATTTGGCTCGTATAGAGTTCAACCGTGCGCTTGAGCGCCAGCGCAGGGCCGTTGAGCGGTTTGCTTCAGAAATTGAGAAAACACGCCGCGCGCTTGCTGAAAAGCAGGCATCAGGTTCGGTTCCCCTCGATGTTGAGCGCAGGGCCGATTCGCCTGAGGTTGATGCCCTCATCCAGCAGAATTATTCCAACATCTTTGCGTTCGAGGCCTATCCTGATTTCGCCAACCCGTTTGCGAACTATGCTGCGGGGCTGTTTTTTCTTTCCCAGAAAGACTATCCCAGAGCTGAAGAGCAGCTGAAGCGGGTGGTGGGCATGAGCGGCATGGATTCCCCTGCAAAGGGCGATCTGGCGCTTGTTGTTGAGGCTCTTGGGGGTAAGGAAGATGTTGGCGCGTATACCTGGGTGATTTTTGAAAACGGATCGGGGCCGGTTCGTGAGGAGATTCGTCTCGACCTTCCGCTTTTCATTGTGAGCCGGACGGTGAAGTATACGGGCATTGCCCTGCCGACACTCGCATTTCGGGAAAAAGGGTGTGAGTATCTGAACCTGAAAACGGGCGACGAGACGGTGGGCCGCACTGCTGTGCTTTCAAGCATGGACCGCGTGGTACAGGCGGAGTTCAAAAAGCGATATCCGGCGGTGCTTCGCCGTGCCATTGCATCGGCAGCGGTGAAAACGGTTGCGCAGGCGCAGGTGCAGAAGCAACTTGGCGATATTGGCGGTTTGCTCGGAGGCCTTGTGCAGCGGGCAACGACCATAGCCGATACCCGCATGTGGACAGCCCTCCCGAAAGAATTTCAGGTGGCGAGAATCAAAACCCCTGAAGATGGCCGGCTGGAGATAGTCTCCTCCGAAGGCCGATCGTTTGCTGTGAGTGTCAGGCCGGGTGCGAGATCCATCGTTTATGTCAAAATCCCATCCAGGGCAGCCCGGCCCTATTGCAGTGTTACAACTATGGGTGCCGCACCTGCCGGAGATGCTGCGGCGTCTGTTTCACTTGGCGAGCCCCTTTCAACCACAGAACAGTAACTCCCATGATCAAAAAATCCCCCCTGCTCGTTCTTCTTCTCTTCCTTTTCCTTGGCGGGTGTGGCAGCTCAAAACTTCACGATCGCCGGGCGAGCATTATTGACGGCTCAATCAGGGGAAAGATTGTGCTGCTTGAGCTTTCCTCCCTCATCAGCTCAGAGGGTTTGATGTCTGTTCAGGTGACGGGAAAAAATACCACCGACAAGTACAGGCTTCTTGAATACCGGATGGAGTGGTTCGACATGGACGGGATGCTTGTTCCTACCGTCATGACGAGGTGGGTGAAGTTTCCTGCCTTTGAAAAATCCAACTTCAGTTTCAAGACAGTAGCTCCGAGGGTACCGGTAAAGGATTTCAGGGTTATTATCAGAAAAGCTCAATAGTAACAGCAAACAGAGAGGAGAATTATATGAAAAGACTTTCCGCAATACTTGCTCTGCTTTTTGTCAGCGGATGCGCCACCCCGGTTACCCATATCGATACGAATAATGATAAGGGCAAAGCGGTCATGGGGCTTGATTATCGCGATTTCCAGACGGCTGCTGGCGAGGCGGTCAGTTCCATGCTTCAGTCCGGTGCGGTTGCTAAACCGGGCGGAGGGCGCTATGTGCTGGCCATTTCGCGTATTGTCAATGACACCATGCAGCGGATTGACACCGACCAGCTTGTCAAGAAAATACGGGTTGATTTGCTGCAGAGCGGCAAGGTTGTTGTAACCACTGCCGTCGGACTTACGGGCCCTGAAGACCCGATGGCGATGAAGAGCCGCCAGCTTCGCCAGTCGGCCGAGTTTAACCAGAGCACAGTTGCCGGTACGGGCCAGATGATTGCGCCGGATCTCAGTCTGTCGGGGAAGCTGCTCCAGCGAAATATCCGCGTTTCGGGCGGTACCCAGCAGGTTGAATATTATTTCCAGCTCACCCTTACCGACATCAGTACAGGCTTGGCTCTCTGGGAGGGAGAGAGCTTTATCGGCAAGCGCGGAAGCAGCAAAAGCGTTTCCTGGTAACCGATGAAGCGCCTTGCAGCCAGAGGTGCGGGAGTGCTGATGTTCAGTCTTTGCGCACTCCCGCTCTGTTCGGGCGAAGTGATGGTTGTCGATTATCTGGACTCCGGCACCCGGCCTGACAGTCTGTTCGGGTTTCCTCTTCCTGAGGGGGCTGTTATGGCTGATCCTGCAGACCCGCTGGCAGTGACGCATCTGCCGGTTCTGGGTGAACTGCAGAAGGTACTGGCGGAAGCTTTGGCCGATTCGTCGGCGGCTCTGCCCGACTCGTTGGCGCTCCCGTCTGCTGTTTCCGGGGATTCCCTCTCAGCATCTTCGCCCGACACGCTCACTGTAGCGCCCCCTTCTCTTCCTCCGACTCCAGAGCATGATTTTTAACATCCTATCCCCTCCATGGCCATGAGAAAATATATTCTGTTCATTATCGCCCTGCTGTTTCTTCCTGCTATGGCCGGAGCCGCCGGTGCTGTGACGCAGGTGGAGATAACGGGTTACGGTGCTACCCGCCAGGAAGCGGTGCGCGAGGCTCTTACTGAAGCCATCCGCCAGAATAACGGGGTTCGTATAAGCTCCGAAAAAGAGTATGCAAAGAACGATTTTCTTCTCGCCGAGCCGGGCGACTCAATGGCTGTGATGCCCGAAACTGACATGCGGCTTGTTGCTAGTGATGTGAGAGAGGCAAGCAAGGGAACGGTCCGCCAATACAGGGTGATGGATGCCCGCCAGCTGGAGGATGGCCGGTGGGAGGCGCGCCTTCTTGTGGCCTTTACCCATTACAGAAGTCCGGGAGTGGCCTCACAAAACCGCCGTAGGATTGCTGTTCTGCCTTTTCAGGCTTCGCCGCTCTCCTTTCTGTTCAATAGTCGGGAAGTGCCTTCGGAAGAGATTGCTTCACGACTGTCGCAGCATCTGATTGCACAGCTGACACAGAGTCGACGGTTTCTGGTTCTTGATCGGGAGTACCTTTCTGCCTATCTGCAGGAAAAAAATCTCATTCTTTCAGACGATGCGGCAGATGATGAGCTGATCAAATTGGGGGCAGTGCTCGGCGTCGACTACCTGCTTGTTGGAACCATTGCTGAGGCGGGGGAGCACTCCGCTGGCTCCCTTATTCCTATGACGGGTGAGCAGGTGGCGGAGCACCGTGCATCCATTGCCGTTGACTACCGAATTATTGTTATGGCGACGAGGGAAATAAAATGGGCGGGGACGGAAACAGTTGCCCTCAATAAGCCTGCTGGCGGCCCCGACGCACTCTGCCGTGAAGCTGCCAGTCGGGTGGTTCAGAAGGCAATGGCAAATATTTATCCGCTTCAGATTGTGGGGCGCAATGCCGCAGGAGAGGTGCTGATAAATCAGGGAGGCATTACTCTGCAGGCGGGCGAATTGCTGGATGTATTCGCAGCCGGAGAGAAGGTTTTTGACCCCTACACCAAAGAGTCGCTTGGCGCTGCTGAGTCACGAATCGGCAGTGTCCGGGTGGTGCGTGTCTCGGCAAAAAAGTCGTACGCAGAGGTTGTTGACGGAGAGCTTGAGGCGATGGCAAACGGCAGCATTTGCAGGAGAGGCGTGAATGGCGAGGCCCTTCATTCTCAGGGCGGCAAACCTTCCTCCATCCGGTTTTCTGAAAGCGGTGGAGTTCTTCTGCCTTTTGACAGGTAAGACTGCTGTACGGGGAATTTTTCTCTTTTCCTGCAGGTTAGCACCTATTCATGCCTCTTGTCCCTATCCGGCACAGGAGGCGTTTTTTTTCATATAAAAGAGAGCGTTGTTATGCATGCTCAGATTGTTATTACAGGCGCTACCGGTGTTATCGGGGCGGAGATTGTTGCAAAGCTTGCCGCCAGGGGAGAAGCTGTGGTTGTGTTGGCCCGTTCTCCTGAGTCTGCTGCGCAGAAGGTGCCGGGTGCACGGAAATATGTCCGGTGGGATTCGGATTTGGCCGATGGAGAGTGGAGGGACTATATCAGTGGGGCCAAGGCGGTGATTCATTTGGCGGGAAAGCCTTTGCTTGAAACCCGATGGACCGAGGAGCACAAAAAAGAGTGTTATGATTCCCGCATTCTGGGTACCCGACATATTGTTGACGCTATTGCTCATGCGGAGGTGAAGCCATCTGTCTTCATTTCAGCTTCGGCTGTTGGTTACTATGGCTCGTTCGACCGGTGTGACGACACTCCCGATATTACGGAGTCGGGCAAGCAGGGCAGTGACTTTCTTGCTGAAATATGTGTTGACTGGGAGCGTGAGGCCCAAAAGGCTGAGGGTGTGCGTCTGGTTCTTTTGAGAACCGGTATTGTGCTCTCTTCAAAAGGGGGGATGCTTGAAAAACTTCTCGGGCCATTCAGTATGTTTGTTGGAGGGCCTGTCGGTTCCGGCAATCAGTGCATTTCATGGATTCATCTTGACGATGAGATTGACGCTATTCTCGCGGCTCTTGACAACGATGACTGGCACGGGCCCATAAATCTTGTTGCACCGCGCCCTGTGTCAATGAGGGAGTTTGCCGATACGCTGGGCCGGGTTCTTGGGCGGCCGGCTCTGCTTCCGGTGCCGAAGTTTGCCGTGAAACTGCTGCTTGGAGAGGGTGGTGAGTATGCCGCTTCGGGCCAGAAGGCTGTGCCTGAATTTCTTCAGGGGAAGGGCTATGGCTTTCATTACACTGACCTTGGCGCTGCACTGAAGAATCTTATTGACAGTAGCCGGTAGGCGGGGAAAGGGGAAATAAAAAAGCCAGGCGGAAAATGTGTTCCGTCTGGCTGAAAACCGTGATCTTTATTAAAGAATCAGTAATCCCTTCTTGCAGGGCGTTCTTCGCGGGGTCTTGCTTCGTTGACCGTGATGGTGCGTCCGCTGAGTTCTTTCTCGTGCATTGACTCTATTGCTTCGCGTGCTTCACTGTCGTTAGGCATGTCAACAAAACCGAAGCCTTTTGAACGGCCGGAGAATTTGTCGGTGATGATGTTTGCGCTGTCGACCTGACCGAAAGCGGAAAAGGTGTCGCGAAGATCATCTTCGGTGATGGAGTAAGGCAGGTTACCTACATAAATATTCATTGTTTGGTCTCGGTATACTCGTGCATTTGTAGAAAAAAGAAACGCTCAACAGGTAACCAAAGCACACATAACCTGCCAGCGATCAGCCAACCATTGGATGATTTCTAATGGTTAATTTACCGTTTTCCGTAATTTTTACCAAGAGGAAAATTCCCCCCCCATTTCGCCATCCATTTCCTCGTGGCCGAGTGAATGGCTGTTATCTGGCGCGATTGCTTTTGGTTGCCGGCAGGAATACGCGCTTATCCTCTGCTCGTTAAAACCCTGTCGATTTCTTTGTTTTTGATTATAAAAATAGCTATTTAAGTTCTTTCGCCTTAAAATATTAAGCAAACGCCAACTTCTTTATCTCTTTCTGGTTATGAAGAATAGACTGATTCTGCTCCTTCTGCTGCTTCCCGTTCTGATGCATTCCGCCCCCGCTCTCTATGGCGCTGAAGATGTCTATACCGATTCAGGGACGACCTCCTGGATGCTGACTTCCACCGCTCTCGTGCTGCTTATGATCCCCGGGCTTGCTATGTTCTATGGAGGGTTGGTGCGCACGAAGAATGTAATTGGCACTATGATGCACAGTTTTGGCGCAATGGTCATTATCGGCGTGCTCTGGCCGATGGTCGGATACGCCCTGAGTTTTGGGCCCGGCGTGCTTGGCGGGTTTGTGGGGTGGGATTCGAAGCTGTTCATGCTGCAGGGTATTGACGATACAATTATGGAATCGCACATTCCTGAATATGTGTTTGCCATGTTCCAGGGCAAGTTCGCCATCATCACTCCGGCGCTGATTGCGGGAGCGTTTGCCGAGCGGGTGAACTTCCGTGGCTACGCAGTCTTCATAGCGCTTTGGAGCATTATTGTGTACAGTCCAATCTGTCACTGGGTATGGGCTTCCGACGGCTTCCTCTTCAACCTTGGTGCGGCAGGGGCAATTGACTTTGCAGGCGGTACGGTTGTACATATTTCTTCAGGTGTTACCGCACTGGTGGCTGCTCTCTATCTTGGTTGCCGCCGGGGCTATCCTCGCAATGTTATGCATCCCAATAACCTTGTGATGACCCTTATCGGGGCAGGCCTGCTCTGGGTAGGCTGGTTCGGGTTCAATGCGGGCAGTGCTATTTCAAGCGACCTGGCAACTGCCAGAGCTTTGACGGTAACCCAGCTCTCAGCTGCGGCAGGAGCCTTTACCTGGATGGTTATTGAAATGGTGCAGCACGGCAAGGCGACCAGCCTTGGTGTGGCTTCGGGCATTCTGGCCGGGCTTGTGGCCATTACTCCTGCTGCGGGTGTTGTGCAGCCTTCGGGTGCTTTTGCCCTCGGAGCGCTGGCCTCCCTTGTCTGTTACGGCGCCATACTGCTGAAGAACAGAATGGGATATGACGACAGTCTTGACGCATTTGGCGTTCACGGTGTAGGTGGTATTGTGGGGGCTCTTGCCCTTGTCTTTTTCATCCGTCCGGCATGGATGGCCGAGGCGGCAGAGCTTGCCGGGGGAAGCTGGAGTGTATGGCAGCAGCTTGGCGTGCAGGCGACGGCTGTTGGCATTACGGTGCTCTACGCCTCAGTTGTGTCGCTGATTCTTCTGGTGCTTATTGATAAAACCATCGGTCTGCGCATCAGCGAAAACGATGAAATGTCGGGCCTTGACCACAGCATGCACGGCGAGCATGGCTACGGCCTCATCAACCTTAACTGAATTTGCACCATGAAGCTGATTACTGCAATTATCAACCCCGACCGGCTCGACCATGTGCGTGAGGCCCTGATTCAGGCAGATATTACCCGTATCACTGTTAGCAGGGTGACCGGCCATGGACGCCAGGAGGATATTGATATCTATCGCGGCCAGAAGATTGCGCCGAACCTGATTCCCAAAATCAGGATCGACATTGCCGTCAATGAGGAGTTTGTGGACCAGACTGTTGATACCATTATTGATTCGGCAAGCCACGATCCTGTTGCCATTGGTGATGGTAAAATTTTCATCACCACTCTTGATGATTGCATCCGCATCCGTACCCGCGAACGGGGCGGCACGGCAGTATAGGGCGAGAGCTCTTTATTGTGTAATTTAGCAGTGGCGCGCACATACTGGCGTTTGTCCGTTTCCTCAACCAGCAGAAGGGGGTTGCCATGTACGCAATGAAGAAAACCGTGCATCTTCATAAAAGTTCCACAACAGTCGGCACCGGGTGGTTGATGCCTCTGCCCGATATGCGCGACTACAGCGTCCTTCATCCGGAAGTCGCTTCGCTGAAACAGCATCTGGATCTGCCGAAAACTAAAAAATCGGGAAGTGCTGCCCTTCCTCTCAAAGCCGACCTCAGGGAGTGGTGTTCGCCTGTTGAAACGCAGGGCGCCATTGGTTCCTGCACGGCGCATGCCGCTTCGGGGTTGGTCGAGTATTTTGAACGGCGTGCCTTCGGCCATTACATCGACTGTTCCCGTCTCTTCATCTACAAAACCACCCGCAACCTCATGGGCGCCACCGGTGATACCGGTGCATGGCTCCGCAATACCATGGGAGCGCTGGCTCTATGCGGTGTTCCCCCTGAAAAGTACTGGGCCTACACCGACAAAGATCCCGGTTTTGATGAGGAGCCAAGCGGGTTTGCCTATGCCGTTGCCGACAACTTCGAGGCGCTCCGCTATTTCTGTCACGACCCCATTGCCTCCGGTGTCAGGACGGAAGAGGTTCTTGTGGGGGTGAAAAAGTTCATCGCCTCCGGTATCCCTTCGGTGTTCGGGTTCTTCGGGTTTGGTTCTTTTGAAAAGGGCGACGCTCCGGGTCACATTCCGATGCCGTGCCCCAATGAACAGGCGGAGTGGGGCCATGCCATTCTTGCTGTTGGCTATGACGATAAAAAAGTGGTCGAAAACACCCGGTGCGGAACCAAGTCGCGCGGGGCACTCCTTATCAGGAACTCCTGGGGTACAGAGTGGGGTGAGGGGGGGTATGGATGGATGCCCTACGACTTCGTACTGAAAGGGCTTGCCCAGGATTTCTGGTCGCTTTTCAGTATGGGGTGGATTGATACGGGGCAGTTCGGTTCCTGAGCCTCAGGAGCGTCCGGCAATCTTGGCAGCGTCTTTCCAGCCGGGGTAGTAGGTGTTGAGCCAGCTTTCAGCGGTACTATCGCCAAGGCGAGCCGCTGCCTGAAAATCGGCCTGCCGTCCGGAAATATCTCCACTCTTGCTTCGTGCTATGCCTCGGTGGAAAAAAGCCGGTGCCATTTTCCGGTCAAGCGCAATTGCTTCTGAAAAGTCGGAGGTTGCGCCGGTGAAATCGCCTGTCAGATTTTTGATTATCCCTCTGTTGTAATAGCCAACAGCTCTGAAGTTGTTTTCTCCGCAGGTGATGCACATGGAGTAGTCCTGCATCGCCTTTTTGTATTTCTTCAGTTTCTGGTTTGCTGCTCCGCGCATCTGGTATGCCATGGCAAAAACAGGGTCAATCTCAATGGCTTTCGTGTAAAAATCAATTGCGGCCTCTATATCGCCCTGCATCTGATGGTTGAGGCCAAGGTCAAACCAGTTGTTGGCTGATTCAGCAGCGGCCGGTGAGGTGCTGCTCATGGCCATTGCAGCAGTAAGCGCAAGTGAAAGCAGAGTCTTTTTCATCGTTTCAGGGGCCCGGTAAGGGTTTCGAGTGGGTCACAATTCGCCGTGTACTATGCACAATCGTACATATAAAAGTAAATGTACGAATTGCAGCCAGAGAAAGAAAATTCTGTTCTGGTGGCGGTTTGGGGCGCGCCATCTAATAGTGTGATAATCCGTGGCATGGAAGGATGGTTCTATGAGTTTATGCAGCAGCTTTTACTGTGTTTATCGTTATTTATCGTATAAGTACTTTGCTGTGGATTAAAAATAATGTATTTTGCAATGCACTTGCGCGTGAGCCGTCTGCAAAGTAGGGGACGTTGTTTAGTATCGCAAATA
>JABMPC010000025.1 GCA_013203905.1 Chlorobium sp.
AGAGATAGAGGCGGCAATCAACGCAATTGTTGCGCTTGATCCCCATCCTGGAATTTTTCAGAATGAAGGCGGGCATTACATTTCGCCGGACTTTATTGTTTCCTTCGACAACGGGGAACTGACGGCCTCTCTCAATGACCGGAGCGCCCTGTCAGTCAAAGTCAGTGACAGCTATCGCGACATTCTTGGCAAGCGGCAGGGATCGAAGGAGGATCTGCAGTTCATCCGCAGAAACATGCGGCGGGCCAATGAGTTTGCCAGTGCTCTTGAGTCACGGCGCCATACGCTCCTCAAGGTGATTGAGTCGCTCATGAAGCATCAGTATGCGTTTTTTGCCCATGGTCCCGCATTTTTGGTTCCTCTTGGCATGAAAACTATTGCTGCCGATACCGGGCTCGATATTTCAACCATCAGCCGCGCGGCGAACAGCAAATATGTGCAGACGCGGTTTGGGGTGTTTGATCTGAAATATTTCTTTACCGGCGCAATCCAGACCGATGAGGGGGAGGATGTGTCGAGCAAGGTCATCAAGCAGCACCTTGCCGACATGATAGGGGCAGAGGATCAGTCAAAGCCGCTTTCTGACGACAGCCTGACGGCTCAGCTGACAGAAAAGGGGTTCCAGATAGCCAGAAGAACGGTTGCAAAATACCGTGAACAAATGCAAATTCCAGTGGCAAGACTAAGGAAAAAAATATTTTAATAGAATGAAGCATTCAGAAGAGTCCCGCATCCGTTCCACAACCGTCATAGGCGTTTTGCGTGACGGAAAGGCGGCTCTCGGTAGCGATGGCCAGATGACGCTCGGCAACACCGTCGTCAAACAGTCAACCCGAAAAATCAGGAGCCTTTATCATGGCAAGCTGCTTGCCGGATTCGCCGGTGCAACGGCTGATGCCATAACCCTGCTTGACCGTTTTGAAGAGAAACTGGAAGCCTACAACGGAAAACTTGAGCGGGCAGCAGTTGAACTTGCCCGTGACTGGCGGACCGACAAATATCTCCGCCGTCTTGAAGCCATGCTGGCTATTGTGAGCAGTGAAAAAGCGCTCATCATTTCCGGAACCGGAGATGTCATTGAACCCGAAGACGGCATTGTTGCCATCGGCAGCGGCAGCATGTATGCCCTTGCCGCGGCCCGTTCCCTTATGAAGCATACGGGCCTGCATGCGGGCGACATTGTGCGGGAGAGCCTCAAGACGGCAGCCGATATCTGTATTTATACCAACGACCATATCGTTGTGGAGGAGGTCTGAGCCTCCCCCCGACCTTTCAGAACTATTCTAAATCCATGCAATGACCCTGAAGAAAGAATCCTCTGTTTTTCTCCCTGTAGACTCTGAAGTCGAGGGTGGAGCCCTTGGGGCGGAACACCTGACACCCCACCAGATTGTTTCCCTGCTCGACAAATACATTATCGGTCAGAAAGATGCCAAAAAATCCGTAGCCATAGCCTTGCGAAACCGCCTGCGTCGACAGAATGTGGGTGAAGAGCTGCGTGATGAGATTATGCCGAACAACATCATCATGATCGGCCCGACAGGTGTTGGGAAAACTGAAATTGCACGCCGACTGGCAAAACTCGCAAAGGCCCCTTTTGTGAAGGTTGAGGCCTCCAAGTTCACTGAGGTCGGCTATGTCGGCCGCGATGTTGAGTCCATGATTCGCGACCTTGTTGACCAGTCTGTTGCCATGGTGCGCAGTGAAAAGTCGGAAGAGGTTCGTGAAAAGGCAGCGGCTCATGTTGAAGAGCGTATTATCGACATTCTTCTTCCCCCTGTTGCCGGTTCGGGCGAGGATGATATTCAGGAGGCTCTCATAGAGGGGGAGGAGGTTCCCGCTTCCTCATTTGAGCCGAAAGACGAGTCCCGGGAAGTCAACCGTCGGAGTCGCGAGAAGATGCTTGCACGGCTGCGGGAAGGAAAGCTGGAAGATCGGCAGATTGAGATGGATGTGTCGGGCGACTCTTCGGGCGGTATGATGCAGATTTTTGGCCCGATGGGTCAGATGGAGGAGATTGGCGGGATTATGCAGGACCTGATGAACGGCCTTCCCCGCAAGAGCAAAAAACGCCGTGTTACCATTGCTGACGCCCGAAGGATTCTGGAACAGGAGGAGGTGCAGAAGCTGATTGACATGGACACCGTTGTGAAGGAAGCTATTATAAAGGTGGAGCAGTCGGGGATCGTGTTTATTGATGAGATCGATAAAATTGCCGCACCGACGACAGGAGGAGGGGCCAAGGGGCCTGATGTGAGCAGGGAAGGGGTGCAGCGCGACCTTCTGCCGATTGTGGAGGGTTCGAATGTGGCGACCAAGCACGGCATGGTTAAAACCGACCATGTGCTTTTCATCGCCTCAGGTGCTTTTCATGTAGCCAAACCTTCCGACCTTATCCCCGAGCTTCAGGGCCGTTTCCCCATCCGTGTTGAGCTGAAGAGCCTGACGGAAGAGGATTTCTACCTTATTCTTACCCAGCCCCGCAATGCTCTCATCAAGCAGTATCGCGCACTGATTGGGACAGAAGGGGTCGATCTCCAGTTTACCGATGGATCCATCCGCGAGATTGCCCGGACGGCTGCGGTGGTCAACGAAAGCGTGGAGAACATTGGGGCACGGAGGCTGCACACCATTATGACGAACCTTCTTGAGGAGCTGATGTTTGACATTCCTGAAAATATGTCAACAGGAAAAGTTCTTATAGACGAGGATATGGTGAAGACCAAACTGAACCATGTGGCTTCCGACAGGGACCTCAGCCAGTATATTCTGTAACTCAGACCAACAACCATGAGCCAGCACAGGATTCTTGTTCTCAACGGCCCCAACCTTTCCCGTCTTGGAAAACGCGAGCCTGCCATATACGGCCACACGACGCTTGAGGAGATCAATGGCGGCATACAAGAGGCGTTTCCTGACATTGCCTTTGAGTTTTTCCAGTCGGAGGATGAGGGAGAACTGCTTGAAAAGCTTTTCCGTGTGGAGGACGAGGGGGGCTGTATGGGAGTGGTGCTGAACGCCGGCGCGCTCACCCATTACTCCATAGCCCTGCGTGACGCCATCAGCGCTGTGAGGGTGCCTGTGGTGGAGGTGCATCTGTCGAATATCTACGCGCGAGAAGAGTTCCGCAGCAACTCGGTGATTTCAGCGGTTTGCTGCGGAGTTGTCAGCGGGTTCGGTGAAGAGAGCTATCATCTTGGCGTTCGTGCTCTCGTCTCTCTCAGAGAACAGGGTGGAAGGCAGTAGGGGGTTCAGTTGTCCTGCAGTTTTTCCAGCAAATGGCGCATCTGGCCAAGACGACGCCGGTCGCTGTAAAAGAGGATAGGTTTGTCCATCGCCGCCTCCATCAGTGCCACAGCCTTTTTTTTATGCCCAAGTTCAAGCTCAACCAGAGCGAGTTCATGGTAATTCCTGATTACTCTTGGGTCGAGCGTAATGGCCTTTTGCAGAGCATCTTTTGCATCTTTATAGTCGCCCTCCGGCATCTTTCCTACGAAGGTTCCTCCCATCATCCGCCTGAACCAGCCAATGCCGGCAGCCTGGCGGTAGTATGACCCCAGCATTGAGAGTGCTGTCTGATCGTTCGGGTTCAG
>JABMPC010000026.1 GCA_013203905.1 Chlorobium sp.
AAGCAGAAGGCCCGGTTGCAGAGGGCCGAGGGTGTGGTGTATGCTCCGGTGAAGGAGAAGGATCAGGCGCTTTCAATCGATTTTGGAGCCGATCGGCTTGGCGACCAGATCATCGAGTTTCTTGATGTTTCGAAATCGTATGGTGATAAACTGCTTCTCAAGAAGTTTGAGTACCGTATCCGCAAGGGCGACCGGATTGGCATCATCGGGCCGAACGGATCGGGAAAAACCACACTGTTCGAAATGATTACTGGCAGGGTTCAGCCTGATGGTGGCGAAATTGTTATCGGCAAGACGGTGAAGATCGGCTATTACGATCAGCAAAGCCGTGATCTTGATGAATCGAAACGGGTGATTGAGTTCATTCGTGATGAGGCGGAGCAGATAAAGACGAAGGACGGAACGGTGGTGTCGGCTGCCAAAATGCTTGAGCGCTTTCTTTTTTCGGGTTCACAGCAGTATAACCCGGTATCTACCCTTTCGGGCGGTGAGCGCCGCCGGCTCTATCTCCTTCGGTTGCTGATGAGCGCACCTAATGTGCTGCTGCTTGATGAGCCGACGAACGATCTTGACATTCCTACCCTCCGGGTGCTTGAGGATTATCTCGACAGTTATGCGGGCTGCCTTGTTGTGGTGAGCCATGACCGGTATTTTCTTGATCGCACGGTTGAGGATATTTTTGCCTGGGAGGATGGTGGCACCATTCGCCGCTATCCCGGCAACTATAGTGTCTATCTTGAATTGAAGGCTTCGGAAAAGCAGGAGAAAGAGAAGAGGCCCTCAAAAAAGGAACCGGTACGCCAGAAAGCGGCTCCAGTTCAGGCAGCGAAAGGGAGGAAGCTCAGCGGTAAAGAGAAAAAGGAGCTGGAGCGACTTGAGCAGGCAATTGCCCTTGCTGAGGAGCGTCAGGGCACCATATCAGCTGAGCTTGCCGCAGCAGGGAGCGACTTTGCTGTGGTGCAGCGCCTGGGCGATGAACTGCAGGCACTGCAGAAGAAGATGGAGGGAGACATGGTCCGTTGGTCGGAGCTTGCCGAGTTTGCCTGATGCACTCGGGCAGAGTTCCAGAGTTATTTCTTTGGCTGGAAATCAGGATGACCGGTCTGCCAGAGCCCAAAACCAAGCACATCGGCCAGAGCCTCGAACTCTTTTGATTTGGTGTTTCCCATTCCATGGCCGGCGTCGACATCGGCAAAGAAAAGCACGGGTTTGCCTGAATTGCTCGCTTCCTGAAGCCGCGCGGCAAATTTTGCGGGCTGCCAGGCGCTGACTCTCGGATCATTCATACCGGTTGTAACCAGTGCGGCGGGGTAGGGTGTAGTGTCGGTAATCTGCAGATAGGGGTCCATGGCTATGAGCGCCTGGCACTCCTTTTTTATTGTGACTGTGCCGAACTCGGGAACATTGACCGGACCGTTCGGCGTCTCCTCTCCGCGCAGCGGGTTCATGGCTCCTACCTGCGCAATGACGGCAGCAAACAGATCAGGCCGTTCGTTCATGGCCATTCCTACAAGAATTCCGCCGGCACTTGCTCCGTTGATCGCAATGTTTTCGGGGCGGGTGTAGCCGTTCTTCACAAGATACTCAGCGCAGCCGATAAAATCTTTCCAGCTGTTCGGCTTGGTGGTTTTCATGCCCTCCGTATGCCAGAGGTCACCCCGTTCACCGCCACCTCGTACATGGGCGATTGCCAGCACGCCCCCATTGGCAGTCCACAGCAGCATTGATGGGCTGAAAAAGGGAGTCAGTGATTTCCCATAAGCACCATATCCGTAGAGAAGGACGGGGTTCTTCCCGTTCATTGTGATTCCTTTCCTGTAGACCAGCGAGAGCGGGACCAGCATGCCGTCGTGAGACGGGGCCATGATCTCTTCAACCACCAAGTGCCGGTATTCGGGGTAGCTGGCAGGCGAGGAGATGGTTTCGAGGCTGAAGCTGCCTGCCTCAGGCTTGAAGCGGTATCGCCGGTAGTCGCTGCTCCATCCGGCTATGGTGACCCAGAGGTCACGAAAGCGGGTTCCTTTTGAGGAGATGTAAGCCGAACCGGCCTTGAAAGGGAGGGCGAGTTCGGTTGTTCTGCCGCTTGCGTCCTCTATTCTGAACAGCCGCGCATCAACTCCGTTCAGGGAGAGAGTGTAATACATGGCGTCACTGGTAAGGGTAAAGGCATCTATTTTCCCTTCCGGGTGTTCGCTAACAACGGTTTCAGCATGACGGAAATCCGGTTTGGCAAGCTGTGTTTTCAGGATTTTGAAGCGCGGGGCCCCTTCCGGGGTCAGGAAGTAGAGCTGCTCTTTTTTGACGGCGAAGTCGTGAATGTTGTCTTCGGGAGTGATTAGCGATTCCCATGGTATGGACGGGTCGCTGAGTTTCGCCAGAGGGGCGATGTAAACCCGCAGCCGCCTGTCAACGGTAGAAACAAAGCCGAAGAGTGAGCCGCTCTCCTTGTCATATACGACAGAGGGAATGTCTGCACTGTCTATGTCGAGTTTCGGGTAGCGGCTGCGTGAGAAGATTTCCCTGTCTTCAGCGGGGTCGGTGCCAATGCGGTGCAGCCAGGTGCTGCTGTCGTATTGAGGGTTTTCTTCAGGGCCGCTGACCTTGCGCATGCGGTTATAGAGGAATGCTTTGCCGTCCTTTGTCCATGAGGGTGAGGCGAAGCGGCAGCGGTCAATGGTTTCGGGGTAGAGTTTGCCGGAGTCAACATCCATTATGAGGATGGAGTCGTCTTCGGAGCCGTTCGGTGAAACTGAGATGGTAAGGGTTTTGCCGTCGTCTGATGGGGAGTGGCTGCTGACGACAAAGGTTTGGCCGTTTTCCTTTGAGAGTGACTCGGGATCAAACAGAAGCGTTTCTTTTCCCTTGAAGCCGTCACGGAAAAAGAGTTTTCCTGTTTCGTCTTTTGGGGTTCGCTTGAGGTAGAAGTAGCGGTTGCTGTCGGTAATGGACAGACTGTAGGCTGTTGATTTTCTCCGGCCGTCGAACGAGGCCATCTTTTTGAGCAGCTTCTGCCTGCCGGGGATTGAGTTGAGCACAGTTCGGGCATGGGTGGTCTGCTGCTCTATCCATGCAGCCACTTCCGGTTTGCTTAACTGCTCAAGTGATCGATAGCGGTCGGTGACTGCGGTTCCCCAGTATGTGTTTGTAACTGCACCGGCTGTAATCGAGTGCGTCTGCAATGGCCGTTGTTCGGCTATGGCCTGGCCGGCCGAGGTGGAGATGAAAGTACAGCAGAAAAGCAGAACTGATTGAAATCGAGCCATAATGCATTCGTGGTTCTGCGGTTTACAGAAAAACGGCCCGGCAGTTTCCTGCCGGCCGTGTTGTTGAAGAGATGCCCCCGGCTTAATCCTTAACGCCAGTGTGGTCTGTTGTTGTCTCTGTCACGCCGGTCGTTCCGGTCGCGCTTGTCGCTTTTGTCGCGTCGGTCGTACCGGTCTGTGTCGGGGCGGATGGTGCGGCTTCGTCTGTCATAATTCTCTGCGCGGCGGTATTCAGTGTCGCGGAACCTTCGGATATCCTCATACCGGTGCCGGGTGATTTTTGTCGGTACCCGACGGTTTTTTACCCTGTCCCACGGGCCACGGTAATTTTTTGACCGATACCAGCTTCCCTCGTTATAAATATAGTAACGGTTCCCATAATAGATAACATCATAAGGTGCTCCAACGGAGACATAAAATCCGAGGTTGGGCGTGTAGAGGAACCGGGGTTGCGACTCAATGGCGAAATGGGCCGGACGGCTGCTTTGAACAAGAACCGGGCGTGGCGGGCCTACATTGATATTCAGGTTGACTTCGGCGTTTGCCTGCGGGGAGTAGCTGCCTATTGCAAACAGGGCAGCCGCAGCAAGGATTGTTGCGCTTTTTCTCATAATCTCACTTCCTTTGCTTCATTGTTATCAGATCATCATCATCACATTCATTCACGCCTATCTGTTGGCGCTCCTGTATATGACGCGGATTTTGCTGATAGCTTGCGCCATGTCATGGGGAAGGGGCGCCTGGAAGCAGAGAGCGTCGCCTGTTGCGGGGTGTTGAAAGGAGAGCGATTCGGCGTGGAGGGCCTGGCGGGGGAGAAGGTCAAGAAGGTTTCTGACGAAGCTTTCGCTTTTGGGGAAATCAAGAGTTCGTATTGAGGCGCCGCCATAGGTTGCGTCTCCCAGAATCTGGTGGCCAAGGTGCTGCAGATGGGCTCTGATCTGG
>JABMPC010000027.1 GCA_013203905.1 Chlorobium sp.
CGGCTGGTTCCCATATACTCCTTTCCCATGAATTTTTTAGGGCCCCATACACCGTAAGCCTGAACAATCACTTTATCGCTGTCCGCCACAAGTCTGAACGGCAGACTGTGCTTGTCGGCGAACTTCCGGTGCTTCGCTTCAGGGTCTGTGCTGACGCCCAGCACGGTAACACCCAGTTTGTTGAAGTTAGGTAAATTGTCGCGAAAAGCACAAGCTTCCGCCGTACATCCGGGAGTATCGTCCTTGGGATAAAAATAAATGAGTACCTTGCTTCCGCGGTACTCTGAAAGTGATACACTCTTGCCGTCCTGATCGATTCCGGTAAAGTCTGGTGCAGTTCCGCCCTCTTTAAGCAATGCCATGGCTATGATGAAATAAGTGGTAAAAACAATTACAGCTTTCTACCTTTTAATAATATGACAGCAGCGCAAAAAGTTTCGCTGTCCATTGATGAACCCTGACTGATGAAGCCTTTTATATTCTGCCCGATATGCTCCCAAAAACTTGAACCCGCTGTTCTTGAAGAACGGAACAGGATGCTCTGCCCGAAATGCGGATGGGTGCACTATAGCAATCCTCTTCCGGTAGCCATCGCCTTCACTCGAAACACCAATGGCGAAGTTCTGCTGATACGGCGGGCACATGAACCAGCGTTCAATCAGTGGGCGCTTCCGGGAGGTTTTATTGAGTCAAGCGAAGAGCCTCATGAAGGATGCCTGCGTGAACTCTGGGAGGAGACCTCGATAGAAGGAAGCATTGAGAGCCTCGTCGGGGTCTACCACCGTGAAAGCACCATGTATGGATCGCTGATTGCCATAGCTTACAGGGTGCTTGCCTGCCACGAGAACATCTGCATCAACCATGAGGTCTTTGAAGCGGGATTCTACCCTGCCGACAGCCTGCCTGAGGTCACCATTCCCCTGCACCGGCAGATTATTGAAGAGAGCCTCGCCAACAGCTGAAGAGGCCGGTTATTCCATCGGCACTGCCGAGTCCGTGCGGGTGGTGCGGCCACCGAGCGATTCAGCGAAATAGCGTCCGGCATGGTTTATGTCAAACCCGCCGGGGCTCTGGAACACGCGCAGATCAAACCATGGAAGAACGGAGAGGACATGGTCCATGATGTCTGCCTGCACCTGCTCATACTTCGCCCACTCGGTATCGCGGCTGAAGAGGTAGATTTCCAGAGGAATACCTTCCGCTGTTGGCTGCAGATGTCGGATGATGAGCGTCATGGAGGAATTGACTTTCGGGTGGCTGCCAAGATAGGCGGCCAGATAGGCACGGAATGTTCCGAAATTCGTGAGACGGCGGGCATTGACGGGAGAGTTTTCGCCTGCACCCATCTCTGCATTCCATTCCGCCAGTTCGCGCTCCTTCTGCGCCAGATACTCTTTGAGCAAACGAACCTCTCTGAGTTCAGCGAGCATCTTCTGGTCACAGAACCGGACGCTGGTCATGTCGATGTTGACCGATCTCTTCATGCGCCGCCCTCCGGCCTCGCTCATCCCCCGCCAGTTTTTGAACCCTTCTGAAATCAGCGCATAGGCGGGAATGGTGCTGATGGTCTTGTCCCAGTTCTGGACAGAAACCGTCACCAGCGAAATATCAATCACATCTCCATCAGCTCCGTATTTGGGCATTTCAATCCAGTCGCCGACCCGGACAAGGTTGTTTGCGGAAAGCTGAATGCCGGCAACAAGACCGAGTATGGAATCTTTGAACACCAGAAGAAGCACTGCGGTAAAGGCGCCAAGTCCGCTGAGAAAGACAATGGGTGAAGTTCCCAGCAGTTTTGAAATCACCACAATGAGACCAATGCCGATTGCCAGGGACTTTATGACCTGAATAAAGCTCTTGACAGGAAGGCGGGAAAACGAGGGGTGAGTTGATGAGTATTCCAGAAGAGCATCAAGCGCTGAAAACGAAACCAGAATGACTCCTCCTGTCAACCAGAGAACCGATACATCTTTGACAATGGGAATAAGATCAGGGAAGAACTGCAGCACAGGATCTGAGAGCAGGTGAAGAAGAACAGGCGGAACAAGACGGGCAAGCCCTGAAAACACATTATGATGAACCAGTATGTCATCAAGACGGGTTGCAGTTTTTGCGGCGAAACGGCTGATGAAACCAAGGAGCACCCTTTTGGTGCTGACCTCAAGGGCAACAATGACAACAAGAGCCAGAAGTGCTGCGAAAATGGTGGCCAGAAGGGAGGCGTTGGCTGAAGAGAACCCGTAGGAGAGAAAAAAATCCAGCAGTGTTTTCATAATACTCTATGTTTTATTGTCCAGGGGATGCTGATCAGCCACCGGAAGCGTGAGGGTGAATGCTGTTCCCCGGTTCAAACGGGACCGCACTTTGATGTCGCCCTTGTGGGCAAGAACAATGTGCTTGACAATCGAGAGACCCAGACCGGTTCCGCCCAGCTGTCGGGAGCGGGCCTTGTCAACCCGGTAAAATCGTTCAAAGATACGATCAAGATCTTTCTGGGCAATACCGATTCCGTTGTCTTCGACCTCAAGCGTCACGAAGCCGTCTCGTTTGGCAGCACTCAGCCGTATCCGGCCGTTGTGTTCATCAACATATTTCACGGCGTTGTCAAGCAGGTTGCGGACAACAATTTCAAGATATGAGGCGTCGCCCCTCACCAGAGGAAGGTCTGCGGGAATGCTGAGATCAAGCCTCACATCTTTTTTTGCAAACTGGGGGGCCAGCGTGCTCATGGACCGCTCCACCACCTCCGTAAGGGAAACCGGCGCAAACGAATACTCAATGCGACCTGATTC
>JABMPC010000028.1 GCA_013203905.1 Chlorobium sp.
GTCTCCATGGTCGGTACCTGGATGCAGATGGTTGCCCAGGGCTGGCTTGTGCTTGAACTCACCGATTCGGCTTTCGATGTGGGCCTTGTAGCAGCCGCCTCCACCCTTCCTACCCTTTTCCTCTCACTTTTCGGCGGTGTTATCGTCGACCGCTACCCGCGCCGCACCATTCTGCTCTGGACCCAGACCGCTGCAATGATGCTGGCCTTCATCCTCGGCATTTTCGTTCTCACCGGTACGGTGACAATGCCCGTCATTCTCATCCTCTCCTTCCTTCTCGGCTGCGTCAACGCACTCAATGTGCCCGCCCTTCAAGCCTTTCTCAGCGAGATGGTCGAGCGGGAACATCTCTCCTCTGCCATAGCAATGAACTCGGCCATCTATAACGGTTCGCGCGTCATCGGCCCCGCCATTGCCGGCTTCATCATTGCAGCCGCAGGCACAGGAGCCGCCTTCATTGCCAACGGGTTCAGCTTTCTGGCCGTCATCGTCTCCCTGCTTCTCATCCGCTCCGCCGGCCGCCTGGCCCCTGAGGGCGAGCGGGTTCATCCGATTGAGGCTATCCGCGAGGGTCTCCGATACTCGCTCAACCACCCCATCATCCGCACCATCGTCATTTTCATTGCCATCATCTCCATTTTCGCATGGTCCTATGTCACCATGCTGCCGGTTATTGCCAAACGCTCGTTCCAGATGGACGCCACAGGCCTCGGCTATCTCTACGGCGTTTCCGGGCTTGGTTCCGTTGTTGGCACCCTGCTCATCTCCATGTACTCCCGTACAGTCGACCGGCTGATATTCATCTCCGGCGGCACCATTCTTTTCTCCCTCTCTCTTGCCGCCTTCACCTGGACCTCGTGGCTTCCCCTTGCCTATCTCTTCCTCTTTCTCTGCGGCCTCGGTCTTGTGGCAGCCGTCGCCACAATGAGCGCCACCCTGCAGGAAACCGTTGACGACCGCTACCGAGGCAGGGTGATGAGCCTCTATATGATGGTGTTCATGGGGTTCATGCCAATCGGCAATCTTGAAGTCGGCTGGCTCTCAGAGCAGTTCGGCACCGGCCCGGCAATCCGTATCGGCTGCCTTGTTACCTTCATAGCCGCAATCGCCATAAGCTTCTACAGCCGCCGCGTCCGCGCCGACTACGAACGCTACCGCAAGGCAGAATCCGGTTGAAAAACGCTACCCGACCGTACCTGCCCCGTCAATGACCCCCGCCTGTTCCCTCTCCTGAGCCCTTCTCCTCTCTGATGAAGAGGAGGAGCGGCAGGCAGCAGAGGAACAGGAGTGCAATGAGCATGAAGGCGTCCATGTAAGCCAGATGGTGACTTTGGGCCATCACTGTGCCCTCAAGCGCACGCATTGCAGCATTGCTGGCGTCAACGGGCGAGAGTGATCCACTTGTCTGCATGGTTTGACCGATGGCCTCAAGGCGTAGGACTGCTTCGTGGTCGAAGGGGGAGATGCTGCTGATGAGGTCCGCCCTGTGGGCTGCCACCCGTTTAGCGATGTATGTGTTGGTGATGGCAATGCCGAACGACCCCCCGAGCTGGCGTACCATGTTGTTCAGCCCCGTGGCTTGGCCGATGTCTCGCCCGTGCAGGCCCGTTACGGCAAGCATGGTGACGGGAATGAATATGAAGCCGAGCGCAAGCCCCCGAAGCAGAAGAATCCAGAAAAATTCCGAAGCCCCCGACTGCATGGTCTGCTGCCCCAGCTCCCAGCTGAAGAGCATGAAGGTAGCCATGCCGAATGCCATCAGGAGTTTTGGCGATGCCCCTTTCTGTAGTGCAAAACCCAGCGGCATGGAGATGGCTCCTGTGAGCATGGCGCTAGGAAAGAGCACCAGGCCGGTCAGAACGGCCGTGAAGCCGAGAAGGCGCTGCACGAATACCGGAAACACAAACAGCGTTCCATAAAGCCCGTAACCCACAATGAAGGTGAGCACGGCCGCAATGGCCAGGTTCTTGCTTCGCCCGAGCACGCTGAGGTCAACCGCCGGGTGCTCTGTATGCAGCTCCCACCATACAAAAGCGACAAGGGAGACAATGGCGATAAGGGTGAACCAGGTGATGTAGGGTGTTGCGAACCAGTCCTTTGATTCCCCCCGCTCAAGAATGAACTGCAACGACCCAATGCCCACGGCCAGAAGCCCTATCCCCGCCCAGTCGATTTTTTTAACCTTGTGCGATACCTTCGGTTCACGGATAAAGGTGAAGGCAGCCCACGAGGCCAGAAGCCCTACCGGAATATTCACGAAAAAGCACCACTCCCAGCTCAGGTAATCCACCAAGTACCCTCCAAGCAGAGGCCCTACGGTCGGGCCGAGCACAAGCCCCATGGAGAAGATGCCGGTGGCCGTTCCCCGTTCCTCGGGGCGGAAGGTTTCATAGAGAATGGCCTGAGAGGTGGGCAGAAGCGCACCACCCCCTATGCCCTGGATAAAGCGGAAAAAGACCAGTGTCCAGATGTTGTCGGCCATGCCGCAAAGCAGCGAGGCCAGAGTAAAAAGGAGGATTGAACCGATGAAGTATGTACGCCTGCCGAGCAGGTTGCCGAGGAACCCTGAAAGCGGGATGATGATGACATTGGCTATTGCGTAGCTGGTCACCACCCACGAGACATCCTCAATGCTGGCGCCGAGGTTGCCGCTGATGTGGTTGATTGCCACATTGACAATGGTGGTGTCAATCAGTTCCAGCATTGCCGCTACAATCACCGTAATGGTGATGATGGCCTTTCGGAACCCGGTTTCGTAGGTGTGTTCGCCCTCGTATGCCCCGGCTGCCGCTGCTCCGCTCATTGCCACACGCTTCAGTTCACCCGTACATCCACCACCACGCTCATTCCGGCAGCAAGAGGTTTCTCTGGTTTTTCAGTAAACACAATCTTCACCGGTACCCGCTGGGCAACTTTTACGAAGTTGCCGCTGGCATTGTCGGGGGGGAGAAGGGAAAACTTTGAGCCAGTCCCCGATGAGATTGAGGCAAGCTTTCCCTCAAACACTTCGCCGGGAAACGCGTCGACCCTGATTTCTACCATCTGGCCGCGCTGCATTTTCGTCAGCTGTGTTTCCTTGAAGTTGGCCACTACCCAGAGCTCGTCGCTGCCAACCAGCCCAATGAGCCACTGACCGGGTTGCACGAACTGACCGGGCTGGACATTCTTTCTGGCAACATGGCCATCGGCCGGGGCGGTGATGGAGGTATAGGAAAGCTGCAGGCGGGCACTGTGTAGCTCAGCCTCGCGAACCTTCACAAGAGCAAGCGCTGCCCGGTATTGCCCGGAGGCTCCTGCATGCTCTGCTGAAGAGCCGGTGGCTCCCGCTGTCACCGCATCCAGCTCAGCTTTAGAAATAACATCCTGCTCCTGCAGGTTTCGGCTTCGGCGAAGATCCGCCTTGAGTTTCCGTTCATTGGCCTCCGCTGCGGTAATGGCCGCCCGTGCTGCACCTGCAGAGGCTTTTGCACTCTCAAGGGCAGCTATGGCGGCGTCGCGGCGCACCACAAAGTCGAGCGAGTCAAGCCTGATGAGGGTTTCGCCGGCAGTAACCTTTTGGTTGTCCTCCGCCGTGACCTCAGCCACTTTTCCCGGCACGCGTGAAATTACCGGATAGATGTCTCCCTCAATCTGAGCGTTGTCTGTCACTTCATAGAGAAATGAGTGATAGAGTTTCATGCCCCCAAACGCAAGCCCTATTGCAAGCAGTACTCCGAGAAACAGGTACCGCATTGGATTGACAGGAGGCTTTGAGCCCGATGTTGTGGAGGCAGGTGCTTCTTCCATAGGTGCTTATGCATTGATTGTTGTGCGCTCCTCCCGGTCCGGGCAGTCGTCCTCTTCTTCCTCCAGCTCCGGCGTTTTCAATACCAGAACAGGGCAGGGCGAGTGGCGCATGACCGACTCGGTTGTGCTTCCTACAAGAAGGCGGAGCAGGCGACTACTGCCGTGCGATCCCAGAACAATCATTCCTGCGCCCCCGTTGCGGGCATTCTCAAGAATCATCTTGGCTGGATTGCCGTAGGCCACTGCAAAGCGCACATCACACCCTGAATCTGCAAGAATTCCAGAGTATTGTGAGAACATATGCAGATGCTCTCTGAGCATCGCATCAGGGTCGCTCTGTATTTCATGGGCAACCACATGCAGTACTGTCAGCCGGGTTCCTGTGGAGTGGTGCTCGGCAAGGTAGCGGATTGTATGGAGGGAGTCGGCTGAAAAATCAACCGGCGCGAGTATTCGTTTTTCCTGAGGTTTCATGGTGTTTGCTGGTCGGGTTGCTGAATTGGTTCAAGCGGTTCTCCCGCTGCCCGTTTAAGGGCATAGGTGTTCATGACAAATGCGTAACGGGCTTCCAGATTGGAGAGTTCCGCTGCGGCAAGCGATGCTTCCGTATCGAGCAGGTCAAGCGCTGTGGCAAGGCCGTTGCGGTAGCGGGTGCGGGCGTGTTCTGCTGCAAGTTCAGCCTGCTCTACCTGCAGTGTTGTAGTGGCAATGTTCTGGCTGCTTGCCTTCAGTGAGTTCAGGGACTGGCGGACCTCCTGACGGACCTGCTGGTCGGTATTGAGCTTTTCAGCCCCGGCCGCCCGCTGCATGGCAAGTGCTTCGCGTTTTTCAGAACGGGTTTTGAACCCGGTAAAAAGCGGGAGCTCCATTCGGACGCCTGCCGCTGTATTCGGACGCATCTCTTCAAGGTCTGGCAGAAAACCATTGCTGGTGCCCCAGGAGAGGTTCCCTGTGATAATGGGAAGGCCTGCCCGTTCTGCAAGTTCAGCTCTTTTGGTTGCCGAGCGCTCATGTTCCCCTGCAAGCTTGAGTTCAAGGCGTTTTTCAAGGGCGGAGGCAACAATACTCGACTCCTGGCCTCCTCGCTCAACAGCCCTAAAGGCGCCTTCAAGCTCAATGGGTTCGTTTTCAGGTAAATCGCAGAGCCGGCCGAGGGCTATTGATTGATTCTGCAGCTCGCTCTCCAGATTCGTTTTTTTCGTCACAGCCGAGGCCAGCCGCACCTCTGTTGAGAGCAGGTCGAAGCGGGTGGCAACCCCTTCGCGGTAACGCGAGCGTGTATACTCAAGGTTTTTCTCAAGCGCAGCAATCTCTTTCTCCTGAACAAGCACAGCCTCACGGAGGAAGAGCATGGTATGGAACACCTGAATGGCGGTATAGGCAAGATCCCGTTCAGTGAGGGTGAGTGAAAGCCCGGCAGCCTTCTCTCCTGAACGGGCAATAGCAACGCCCTTGGCCGTACGGCCGAAATCAAGCAGCGTCATCTCCGCACCAACCCGGGCGTTGTAGCTGTTGGCGGGCATGAACTTCATCCCATTGAACTCGGAAATCGGGTCGCGATAGCTGTAATCGGCAACCGCTGAAAGGTGAGGGTACCAGCCGCTTCTGCTCCCGGCAGTGCGCGCTTCCGCGGCATGGAGGGTTTCCTGAGCCTGGCGCAGGCGGGGACTGTTCTCCCGAACCCGCAGCAATGCAGTATTGAGGGTGAGGGTGGCGGCATCTGCCACCGCCGTAAGGGCGAATGCCGCAATCAGTATCAGCGCCGTAGTGAATTGTCGCTTCATGGCCTCTGCGTTGTTAAGGGTGCAGTAGATACGATGCAATTCCTGTGCCACGATCCCCGCTCCCGAAGTATTAATATAACATATTCTTTAGAAAGCAGTTGACACTTTTTCTGATATTCTTTCTTTTATGAAAAGTCTGAAATATTCAGAATATTCCGAAAAGAGTGTTCCTGAAAATCCGGAAAAACGGAGCTTGTCTATCCGCCTATGACTGACCCCTCTCTCATTGAATCCCGCCGGCTGACACAGTACATCAGCGACGCAGTTGGAAGCGTGCGCGACCCGCGCGAACTCTTCCACACCCTCACCGACAAGCTCAGGCTCATTTTTAAGTTTGATTCAGCCGTCATCGTCACCCTCGATAAAGACCGAAGGTATGTCGGCGTTTTTTTCGAGATGCTCCGCTTTCCCATAGCTGAAGGCTTTAGTGGCCAGAAGCGGCTCATTTCCGGCTCATGGTTTGAGCCCTTCCTCGCAAAACCCGCTGTAACAACGGTCAGCATCGGCGACGAGCTTCGCCGCCATGGTCACGACCCTTACCCGGTCCTGAAAATCCTTTACGATGCCGGCATGCGCCAGATTGTGCTCTCTCCCCTCCTTTCAGGCGGTGAGGTCATCGGGTTCCTCAACTTTGTTTCCCGTGATGAGAAGGAGTGGAGTGAAGGTGAGCGCGACCTGCTTGCCGCCGTTACCTCCCCCATTTCCATGGCTGTCAGCAACGCCCTTGCCTATGAAGAGCTCCGTCAACGGGAGGCGGAGACCGCCATGCAACTTGCTGTTAACAACGCCCTCTTGACCATCCGTGACCGCGGCAAAATGCTTCTTGCCGTCTGTGAGCAAATCAGCAAGCTCCTGCCGGTAGCCTATCTCGGCATAAGGGTGTTCGGTGATGACGGCCACCCCCGGCTGACAGAGAACTTCATGCATGATGAGGAAGGGCGCTTCATTTCAGTCAGTGCAGAAGAGCGCCTGAGCAATACCGGAGATGAAGATGCCATGCGCGACAGCCGTGAGCTTATTGCTCATCCAGGGGTATACTCCGGCGAGGGCTTCCTCCGGCTTGCCCGTGATTCCCGGCTTGTGGCCGAAGTGCAGGAGATCTACGGCATCTGCACCATTATCAGCGCCCCGCTCTGGGATGCTCCCGGCAGCCATGCCGGCCTCATTATCTCCGGCAGCCAGCGCCCTTTTGAGGAAGAGGAATTCGCCACCCTCAACCTCATCGTTCCACAGCTCTCGCTTGCACTGCAGAACTTTCTCGCTTTTGAAGAGATCGACACCCTCCGCCACAAACTTGAAGGGGAGCGCACCTACCTCAAGGAAGAGATTCGCGCCGTTCATAACTTTGAGGAAATCATCGGTACCAGCGCCCCCCTGGATGCCGTTTTGAGGCGGGTCAGCCAGGTTGCTCCAACCGACGCCACCGTTCTGATTCAAGGAGAAACAGGCACCGGTAAAGAGCTGTTCGCCCGCGCCATCCATACCCTTTCCCCTCGCAATGAACGCGTTCTCATAAGAGTCAACTGCGCCGCACTCCCCGCCACCTTAATTGAATCCGAGCTCTTCGGTCACGAAAAAGGCAGCTTCACAGGAGCCACAGGCCGGCGTATCGGCAAATTTGAACTCGCCGACGGCGGCACCATATTCCTTGATGAAATCGGAGAGCTACCCCTTGAACTGCAGTCAAAAATGCTTCGGGTTCTCCAGGAACGGGAAATCGAGCGCCTCGGAGGCGGGAAGCTCATCCCCATCAATGTTCGCGTCATAGCCGCAAGCAACCGGGACCTGCAGAAAGAGGTAGCTGCCGGACGATTCCGCGCCGACCTCTTCTTCCGCCTTAACGCATTCCCCATCTTCCTTCCTCCGCTCAGGGCCAGAACCGGCGACATTCCCATGCTCGCCCTCCACTTCGCCCAGAAATTCGCCCGCGAATTCGGCCGTCCCAGCCGCCCCATTCGTGAGCGCGACATGCAGGAGCTCAAAGAGCGCCAATGGAAAGGCAATATCCGCGAGCTCGCCCACGCCATAGAACAGGCAGTCATTCTCAGCGACGGCCCCGTGCTCGACTTCTCAACCATACTCACCCCCCGAAGCCGCCCCTCCGCCGCCCTCAACCCCTACGCCACAAAGGGCATACAGAGCATGGCCGTCTTCGAAGAAGAGGTCCGTGAAATGGAACGCACCCTCATTCTCGACGCACTCGACCAGGCAAAAGGGCGCGTCAGCGGCAAAGGCGGAGCTGCCGGGCTCCTCTCCCTCCACCCAAAAACCCTCTACACCCGCATAGAAAAACTGGGCCTCCGCAAACGCTACCACACATGAACACCCGGGGGGAGCGCTGAACACTAATTGAACGATTTTCTTCGCAACCAGCACTGCCGGTGAAGTCTATAGTTGCAATCCACCCACCTACGCCATGCAAGGCAATACAGGTATTTTCAGGATGTCCCATGAATCCCGTAACTTACCCTTGCAACTCAGCCAACCTCCCGCATTCAAACAGCACGAACCATGACCGAACAACTCACATTCGCCGAAGCAATGGGCCCCACAGCAGGGGACGGCAACATAGACTGCTCCAGCAAAGGGCTGACCTCCCTTGAAGGTGCCCCGCAGGAAGTCCGATGGGACTTCAACTGCTCCGACAACATGCTCGAGTCGCTTGAAGGCGGGCCTGTAGGCGCATACATCAACATCAACTGTTCCGGCAACCTCCTCAACACCCTCATTGGAGCCCCTCCCATAGTCGGTGACTTCAACTGCTCCGGCAACCAGCTCACCACCCTGCAGGGCGGCCCCATGGAAGTTGCAGCCAGCTTCGACTGTTCCGACAACATGCTCAACTCTCTTGACGGTGGCCCCGCGTTTGTCACCGGCAACTACTCCTGCGCCAACAACGAGCTCACCTCGCTGGTAGGAGCCCCCGCCGAAGTAGAAAACTTCAACTGCTCCGGCAACCGCCTCACCTCGCTGGCCGGATGCCCCGAAGTGGTCAACGGCGACTTCATCTGCCAGGACAACGACGAACTCTTTACCGAAGAAGAAGTCCGCGAAGCCTGTGAAGTAAAGGGACGGGTACTCAGCGGCATATAGCTGCCCTCTCTTTGCTGACATAGAGCGATGGACAAGACAAGAAAAATATTCTTGACAAAGGCTCCGTTATGTTATAACACAACGGGGCTTTTTATGCGTGCAACAGTCACAAAGATTGATAATTCTACAGGCGTTATTCTCCAAAAAGGCTATGACGGAATACAGGAACGCTCTGCGTGAACTTTCCACATGATGGTGCGCCGTCCGTTATTGAATTGGCCGCCTACGCCTATGGCATTATTCGTAATCATCCGTTTATAGACGACACCAAGCGCACAGGGTTTCTTGCTCATTGCGCAATGGTTTGCACCAGGGTCTTGTGGCTTGATTGTGTTACATCAAGGGCTTCATACGGCAGTCATTGCGGGTAGCCGTCGCGACCCTTCATTTATGGTTTGACGGCTTGCTGGATTGGGTTATCTTAAAAGTCGAGGAATGAAGCTGCATCAGCAGTCCGATTCCATGGCGTTGATTTTGTGTGAACGGGAAACAGGGATGAAATGAAGTTCAGATTCGGAGAGCTGTTCTGCGGGCCTGGTGGTCTTGCGCTTGCAGCGGGACAGGCAGGATTCGATCATTCGGGTTCCGCATTTGCCATCGAGCACGCATGGGCTAACGATTATGATGCCGATACCTGCATGACATACAGGAAAAACATTTGTCCGGACAATCCTGAAAGCGTCGTCTGCGGTGATATCAGGAAGATGGATTTCGGTATGCTTGGAGACATTTCCCCGATCGACGCCCTTGCATTCGGCTTTCCGTGCAACGATTACAGTGTTGTCGGGGAGCAGAAAGGGATGGATGGGATATTCGGCCCGCTTTATTCATACGGAGTGCATGCCCTGCGCATGTTCAGGCCGAAGTTCTTTCTTGCCGAGAATGTCGGGGGGCTTCGCAACGCCAATCAAGGCCGCTCGTTCGAGTTGATCCTGAGTGAGCTAAGGGATGCCGGCTATAATCTTGTGCCCCATTTTTACCGGTTTGAGGAGTACGGTGTTCCCCAGGCAAGGCACCGTGTCATCATCATCGGCATGCGTTCCGATCTCGGGATCACTTTCAGGGTTCCTGCCCCGACGCATGAAAAACCCGTGAGTTGCCGTGAGGCAATCGAGGAACCGCCCATTCCCGGGGATGCTCTGAACAACGAGCTTACACGGCAGTCGGTACAGGTGGTTGAGCGGCTCAAGCATATCCTTCCAGGCCAGAACGCCTTCACGGCCGAGATCCCGTTACATCTGCAATTGAACGTACGCGGGGCTCGCATAAGCCAGATATACAAGCGCTTGGATCCTGACAAGCCGGCCTATACCATTACCGGAAGCGGTGGAGGGGGAACGCACGTATATCACTGGGAAGAAAACAGGGCTTTGACCAACAGGGAACGCGCCCGGCTCCAGACCTTTCCTGACTGGTATGAATTCCGGGGATCCAAGGAAAGTGTCCGCAAGCAGATTGGAATGGCCGTTCCTCCGTCCGGAGCGACAGTTATATTTGAATCGGTTCTCAAGTGCTTTGCCGGAATCAAGTACCCCTCGGTCGAAAACAACCTCAGGGAGGCCAACCCCGGCAAGGCCGCACATTGTGCACTGACTCTCAATCTCTGAACCTGTCCTTATTTCCGCGAATCATCAAGATTCTAGGCACATCATGATAACGGAACAGATTTTCCAAAAGGTGCTTCTCGATCCGGCGATGCGAGGGGGCGATACCCTGTGTGCCGTTGCAGGTTATGCGACAGCAGCCATGGCTTTTCACCATCAGGAGTTGTTGCGGAAAGAGGGGATCCGGGCCTCTGTCAGGCTTATTGTCGGCATGGGGCCTGCGGACGGAATCCTTCTCCAGAACCATTTGGCATTCAGAAAGCTGGTCAGGGAAGACTGGCTTGAGTGTCACTATGTCAGGCACCTGCCGCAGGTGCACACAAAGTCATATGTATGGCTAAAAAAAGGGGTGCCTTTAAGTGCATTTCTCGGCTCGGCCAACTATACCCAGCAGGCTTTTCTTGGTGGACAGCGCGAGGCGCTGACCGGCTTTGACCCGGAAAGGGGGTTCGCATATTTCAGGTCATTGCTTGACGAGACGGTTTCTTGTACAGACGGGGCCGCTCAGGGTCTTGTCAGTATGGACAATTCCGCAATGAGGCGCCAAGGTGATTTCCCCGAAAACATTCTGTCCTTGGCCGATAATACCGTTGCTTCGTATGGCAGTTCTGTTGACCTAAGTTTTCTTGACAGGAGCGGACAGGTCCCGGAAAAATCAGGCATCAACTGGGGGCAACGATCCGGCAGGGAGCCGAACCAGGCATATATCCACATCCCGGTAGACATCGGCAAAAGCGGATTTTTCCCTGAAAGGGGAGTCCATTTTTCACTGTGTGCCGATGACGGAGAAGTACTGATCTGCACAAGGGCCCAAGATAACGGAAAGGCAATAGAGACCCCCCATGACAATAGCATTCTCGGAAAATATTTCAGGCGGAGAGCAGGACTTCCCGATGGATCGAAGGTTTTGAAAGAGGATCTTGAGCGTTACGGCAGAACCGGAGTAACGATCCGCCGAGTCGACGGGGAGACCTTTTCTCTCGACTTTTCCCCCACATTCCTGCGATAGGTGTCAGATCAGTGCGGTGAAAGGGGTTCCTGCAATTGCAGGAGCTATCGCCGGGACTGATGATTCTGTCAGGATAAAAGATCTTTCACTTCTGCAGAGAACGCTTCCAGTGTCATGATTTCCGGGCGAATGTCATTGCTGTATTTCCGGATGACCTCTTCCGGGACGACCAGCTTTACTCCATGTGCCTGCATTTCACGGAACTGGTTAGGGGATATGCCCCCTGTATAGTCAGCAGATATTTTTCCTTTATCCTATCCGCCTCGTTGAGGCTTTGGCACCACCGGTCCTTGCAGGTAGTCTTGAGGGCAAGCATCCTCAGTTTCTCCGAAGGAAACGAGTTGTCATGATAGTGGGCGCTGGAGGGAAAGATGAAGTCGGGTTTCTTGTTGATTTCGGTGACGGCATGGAAGGAGAAGTCGGTGTTCTCGACGAGATGTTCCTCGAGAAAAATTCCCCTCAAATGAAGTTCCAGTGATCTTCTGGAACGGGATTTCCTGCGCTGGAGAATACTTTGTGCAAGATCCGGAAATGGCTCGATTCCGGTGAATGCCCACTTTATTTTCGGAAGTTCGATTGCTTTTTCAAGGCAACGGAACAGTTCGAACTCGCACTCACGCCTTTTCATCAGCCGCCGGTACGGCGCATAGCCGGAAAATTCCGGCCGGAGTGCAATCGCCTTGCGGATGATTTCCATTCCTGACGGGAATTCGGTTCTCCATGTTGCAGGAATGTCCTCTTCGTGCAGCCAGCAATTCTGGCAGAGCTCTTTTTCTTCCTCGAGCGCCTGCGGGATAGCCCCCTCGAGTCTGTGCAGAAACCATTTTCCCGGCTCGACAACTCCTATGTGTGCCTCGGCAAGTTCTTCCTCCACTGGATTTCTGCAGACCCCTATCCTTCATGGATTTTCGTTAGGCAGGAATCCTTTTCCAGGCGCTTATGAAGCTGGGTCGTGTGAAGTAGGTCGTACAGTCCAACTGGCAGTTCGTTCATGTTGAGCTTCTGGGAAAGAGTGGTTAAGCATGAATGCCGGAGGCTATCCAATGATCTGAGCGTATTATTTCCA
>JABMPC010000029.1 GCA_013203905.1 Chlorobium sp.
GGATCAAACTTTGCCGGCATCAGCTTCCCCTTCATCTGCGACAAAATCCACGGAAAAGAGGTACGCATTATCGCCACTGAACCTGAAGCCTGCCCAACCCTGACAAGGGGACCCTATGTGTATGATGCGGGTGATGTTGCCAAGATGACGCCGCTCCTGCCAATGCACAGCCTCGGTCACGCGTTCATCCCTCCAGCCATTCACGCGGGAGGCCTGCGTTACCACGGCATGGCCCCTCTTGTCAGCCATGTGCGCCAGCTTGGACTTATTGAAGCGAATTCGCTACCCCAGACCGAATGCTACGAGGCGGCACTGCTGTTCGCGCATACGGAAGGGTTCATTCCCGCACCTGAAACATCGCATGCCATTGCCGAGACCATCCGCGAGGCTAAGAAGGCGAAGGAGGAGGGAAAGGAGAGGGTGATTCTAATGAACTGGTCAGGGCATGGACTGATGGATCTACAGGGGTACGACGCGTTCATGTCAGGCAAAATCAGCGACTATCCGCTACCCGAGGAGATGCTTCAGCGATCACTCGATGCACTGAAAGGCCATCCTCCTGTAGCCTGATCCTCGGAGACAAAGCCCTCCGCTTTTTTTACTGAAACACAAAAGCCATTCTCGAAAGAATGGCTTTTGTGTTTCAGTTCGTCGCAACAGGCCCTCAGGCCTCCTAATGGGGACACTCATGACTGAGTGTCCTTTTTAGTACACTCAGTCATGAGTGTCCCCATCTCTAAAGAGTTTAATCAGGGAGGGTTATGCCTTTTTCGGCGGCTCTTTCCTGCATGCGGGTATGATGCTCCATCTGAAGCTTGGTTCGCGCTTCCGGAGTTTTGCAGGCTTTGAGCTGTACCTCGTAGTCGGCGATTTCTGCTTTGGTCATCAGTTCGCTACCGTAGACAGCTTCGGCTTCGGGCTTGGCGGCTTTGACTGCTGCTGGAGCCTTATGGGCGGCCTCCGGGGCCATGCCTTTTGGCTGGACGGCGGCTCCAGCGGGAGCTTTAGCCGGCGCTGTCCCTTCTGCTGCTGATGCCATGCCGGTGTTGAGGGTGAGGGATGCTGCGAGCATCGGTACGGCGAAGAGTGTTGATTTCAACATAGTTATCCCCTTTTTTGGTTTTTATTGGTTGTGCAAACTACGGACACGCCACCCGCGCCTTGAGTGGCGGAGTGACATGAACCGTAACCGGGTATGGGGGAAGAAAAAACTTACTCTTTGTCGAGCTTCTCTTGACGACGGCTTTTTTTAGCCGGGGCAGCTTCTGCATCGGAGAACTGCAGAAGCTGCTCTTTTTCATCAAAACCTATGTGAACACTGCTGCCTTCGCTGAAGCGGCCTTTGAGCATCTCTTCGGCGAGCGGGTCTTCAACATAGCGCTGCAGGGCCCGCTTGAGGGGTCGGGCTCCGTATTTCTGGTCGTACCCTTTGTCAACAAGGAACTGTTTTGCCTGCTCGTCAAGGGTAACTTCAATGCCCATATCGTGCAGCCGCTTGAAGAGTTTACCGGCGGTGATGTCAATAATCTTGAAGATGTCCTCTTTTTCAAGCTGATGAAAGACGATTGTGTCGTCAATCCTGTTCAGGAACTCGGGGTTGAATACCCGCTTGAGGGCGTCCTCAATGGTCGACTTCATAGCTTTGTAGCTTCCGGTGCTGTCGTCGGGCGAGGTAAATCCCATGCCTGAGCCTGCGCCAAAGCTCTTGATGTCTTTTGCTCCAATATTGGATGTCATGATGATAATGGTGTTACGGAAGTCCACCTTGCGGCCAAGGCCGTCGGTGAGCACGCCTTCGTCCAGCACCTGAAGCAGGATGTTGAACACATCAGGGTGAGCTTTTTCGATTTCGTCAATAAGCACCACGGAGTATGGCTTGCGCCGCACCTTTTCGGTAAGCTGACCGCCCTCTTCGTAGCCCACATAGCCAGGAGGCGCTCCCACAAGGCGACTGACGGAGAATTTCTCCATGTATTCACTCATATCGGCACGGATAAGAGCGTCTTCGCTGTCGAAAATGTAACGGGTGAGCGCCTTGGCGAGCTCGGTTTTACCGACGCCTGTGGGGCCGAGGAAGATAAATGAGCCGATGGGGCGCGAAGGGTCTTTCAGACCGGCACGGGTCCGCTGTATGGCCTTGGTGATTTTTTTGATCGCTTCATCCTGCCCGATGACCTCTTTCCTAAGATCGGCCTCCATAGTGAGGAGCTTCTTTGATTCAGACTGGGCAACACGGTCCACGGGAATGCCGGTCATCATGGAGACAACAGAGGTAATGTCTGTTTCGGTAACATCGTAGACTGTTTCTGCCGCTTCGTCCTCCCACTCCTGCTTGGCATGATCGAGGGCTTCGAGAAGGTTTTTCTCTTTGTCGCGCAACTTTGCGGCCTCTTCGAAGTTCTGCATTTTCACAACCTGGTTTTTCTCGGCCTTGACCTCTTCCACAGATTTTTCGAGCTCGAGAATCGCCTTTGGTACATGAATGTTGCTGAGGTGCACGCGCGCGCCTGCTTCGTCCATCACATCAATGGCCTTGTCGGGAAGAAAACGGTCGGTGATGTAGCGTTCGGCAAGCTTGACCGCTTTTTCAATTGAGTCTTCCGAGTAGCTCACATGGTGATGCGACTCGTATTTGGACTTGATGTTGTTGAGAATCTGTATGGTTTCGTCAACAGAGGTAGGCTCAACCATGATTTTCTGGAACCGTCTGTCAAGCGCACCGTCTTTTTCAATGTACTGACGGTACTCGTCGAGCGTGGTGGCACCAATGCACTGAAGTTCGCCACGGGCGAGTGCTGGTTTGAAGATGTTGCTGGCGTCAAGAGAACCGGAGGCGCCGCCTGCACCAATGATGGTGTGGAGCTCGTCGATGAAGAGGATGACATCACGGCACTTTTCCAGCTCGTTCATGAGTGCCTTCATGCGCTCCTCAAACTGGCCGCGGTATTTGGTGCCGGCAACGAGAGCTGCAAGGTCAAGCGCAACAACGCGCTTGTCGAAAAGAACCCGCGATACCTTGCGCTGCACAATTTTCAGTGCAAGCCCTTCGGCTATAGCGGTTTTGCCCACTCCGGGTTCGCCAATGAGCACCGGGTTGTTCTTTTTGCGGCGACTGAGAACCTGAGCCACCCGCTCAATTTCCTTTTCGCGGCCAATGATGGGATCAAGCCTGTCTTCAATGGCAAGGCGCGTGATATCGCGCCCGAAATTGTCGAGCACGGGAGTTTTGGTGCGCTCCCCTTTGCGGCTTTCGCCTTTTCTGGCAGGGCGTTCCGATCCACCCGAAGAAAACGATTCCTCCATGGGAGAGTCTTCCGGCTCACCGGGGCCGCTACTGCCGGTTATCTCCTGAAGTTCATCGCGTGCAAGGTCGTAGGTGACACTGAACTGTTCAAGTATCTGCGCAGCTATGTTGTCTTCGCCTTTCAGAATGGAGAGAAGCAGATGCTCCGTTCCAATAATGTTTGATTTGCAGATTTTGGCTTCGAGATAGGTGATTTTCAGCACCTTTTCTGCCTGCTTGGTGAGCGGCACATTACCCATCTGGGTTGCGGGCACTTTCGGCCGTGTGCTTTCCTCTATTTTCTGCTTGAGTTTAAAGAGATCTATCTTGAGGTTCTTGAGGATTTTTGCAGCAATCCCCTCACCTTCGCGGATTAGTCCGAGAAGAAGGTGTTCAGTTCCAATATAATCATGGCCAAGCCGAAGAGCCTCTTCGCGGCTGAGGCGAATGACATCCTGAACCCTGTTTGAGAAATTTCCTTCCATTATTGTGTGCTGTGCTATAGGGTTTGTACGCAAGAACTGTCGCGCACAAGAATTATATAAAGATAGCCAGTGAAAAACAATCTCATTCTATTCGAAAAACATACTTTGGCACAGCTCCTCTCATCTGCACAAGGCAACATCGTTTGCTCGTCCGCGCTGTTCTCCTTATGTTGATTGGACGCCACACCGTCTTATTTCTTTCGCTTCATCATTACAAACCCTGCAACAGAGTAAAAGGTTCTCAATCTGCCGCCCCAATGAAGGTCACCTATATCCTGATTGACGATGCCGACTCCCGGCACCGCGAGCTCTCCATCTACCGGAGCGGCGCCATCAACAGGGTGCTGCTGGAGGACGATGGATACAGGGTCTACAGCTCCATTGCAATTGACGCGCACAATTACGCAGCGCTGTTCCACTACGGGCTGGCGGACGGGCTCGGCAGCCTTCCGTTCATGTCGGAAAGCGGCAACGGACTCGACAGCTGGGACGAGGCGTTCCTCCACTGCAGCAGCCTGAAAGCGATGCTGGACATTATTGCTGAGGAGAGTAAAAAGATTGATCCCGAAAACCCCGAAACCATTCTGCTTGGATGGCAGGAAGAGCCGCCGGCCGCCTTTCTTCGTGAAATTGACCCGAAGCGTTTTCTCTCTTTTCTCAATGAACTCAGCCTGTTTGTCCGCACAACCATAAAAGAGGGCGCGGACCTGGAGTTCATTCTGTAGAGGCCCCTACAGTGACTGCAGCCAGCCGGGAAAGTCTGGCCGCTGCCCCCAATAGAGATGAATATAGGATGCAATGGTGTTGCCGTTCCGATAAACAGGCGTCGGGCATGGTTCGTTGCGTGCGTTTTTGACGGTAGCTATGTTCCGGAGATTGCCTGCCCGCTTGAGGTTCGAGTAGTGGAATTCATGCCCTCGCAACTCCCCGCCGAGGTAGCCTTCCATGGTGAGGGCCCGGTAACCCAGAGTAAGACGGGCATCTTCCATGGTGGTGTCGAGATCAAGCACCTCGCACATTGGCAGAGCAGTGCCCTCTTTCAAAGTGAGCGTCTTGCCAAGGTACATCATCCCCCCGCATTCAGCGTATGTGCGCCCGCCCTTCTGGCAGTAGTCCGCAATGGCATTGCACATGGCACGGTTGGCAGACAGCTTTTCTGCATAAAGTTCGGGGTATCCGCCGGCAAGGCAGATGAGGTCGGCTTCGGGCAAGCGCCGGTCGGCAAGAGGGCTGAACCACTCAATTGTGCCGTGGCGGGCAAGAACTTCAAGATTTTCGTGGTAGAGGAAGTTGAAAGCCTCGTCACGAGCAACAGCAATTTTCAAGGACCCTTTCGGTCGGGGAACCGTATGTAAAGCAACGGGGCGGGAGCAAAGAGAAAGAGCAAGGAGCCGGTCAATGTCAACGGTTTTTTCTACATGATCTGCCATGGCGTTAATAACCGCTTCACGATCGTATGAGGCGGAGGTGTTCAGGCCGAGGTGGCGTTCGCTGATGGCAATGGCTTCGCTGCGGGGAACATAGCCGAGCGGTTCCACCCCTGCATCACGGGCAGCGGCCTCAAGATAGCTGTAATGCGAGGGTGTGTTGACCCGGTTGAAAATTACTCCGGCAAGGTTGAGCGCAGAATCAAACGAGCGAAACCCGTAAAGGAGCGGTGCGGCTGAATAGGCCATACTCCGGGCGTCCACCACCATCACCACCGGCAGGCCGAGCATGGTGGCAATTTCCGCACTGCTGCCGCTACTTTTTTCAGCCCCGTCGAACAGCCCCATCACACCTTCCACCACTGAAGCGTCAGCGCGTCGGGACCAGCGGCCGAAAAGCTCACGAACATGGCCTTCCGTAGACATGAACGAATCGAGGTTAATGCCGGTGCTCGCCAGCAGGCCGCACGAGGCCGCCATGGAGTGGAGGCGGGTATCAAGGTAGTCGGGGCCGCATTTGAAGGGCTGCACCCTTAGCCCCCTCCTGCCGAGGAGGCGAAGGAGGGCAAGAGTGATGGTTGTTTTACCCGATCCGCTTGAGGGGGCGGCAATCATAAATGCGTTATGGGTGTCTGCTCCGGACTTCTTCATACAAGGGTCTGCAACGGGTCGGGGTGGAGAAACTGGTAATTGAGTGCCCCTTCAAGTTTACTGCTGCTGATAATCTTGAAGGAAGATGGCTCCTCTCCATCACTGACGGGAGGAAGTTCAATACCAGCCACTTCCGCCGCTTTGGAGTAGTAGTCAATGCGAGAGGGGTGGCTGGGACTGCAAGCGTTGAAGACCTCTCCCCATTGGCCGAGACGAATAATTCCGGAAATAATTTTTATGCAGTCGTCCCGATGAATCAGGTTCATCGGCTGTGCGGGATCGGTAATCTCCGCCATTCGACCAAGATAGTTTGCAGGCGAGCGATCATAACCCACCAGGCCGCAGAACCGAACCACTGTGGTCTGGAAGGAACGCTCCTGCATCAGCATCTCCTCAACAAGCAGGAGAGCCTCTCCGGCCGGTGAGCCGGCACTGCCAGAATCCGCATCTTCTTCAGTCACCTCCCGGTTCAGCATGGGGTATACCGAGGTAGAGCTGACCAACAGGACGGTGCGCACCGGCGAGAGCTGAAGTGCATCGATTAGCGATGAGAACTGCTGAACATGGAACTCCGCTATATCGCTTCGGCGCTCGGGAGGAAAGTTAATGATAAGGGTTTCGCTCTCCAGGAACTCTGCCGAATCATCCCCTTCAAGCTCGGGGCCAAGGGTGATGATGTAGGGCTCAATTCCTTCCATACGGAGCTGGTCCACATGCTCTTCGGCAGTGGTGGAACCTTTGACAATGAAGCCCTCTTTGATAAGCGCTTTGGCGAGCGGGAGACCGAGCCAGCCGCACCCGAGAATACTGACAGTTTTGTTCTGCATGAAAAAGAGGAAAAATTGGTTGTAAAGGACTCTGCAGGTGTTGCGATTCTGCACAAATATACACAGCTTTCATTCTCCTGAAAACTGCTGACATTGTAACAACGCACGCCATGATACAACCCGAAGAGATACGCATTAGCGTTATTGTCGACAATACCCCGCTGTCGGGCTTCAGCTCCGAACACGGTTTTTCCCTCTGGATAGAGGCCGGCGGTTCAACGCTGCTGTTCGACACGGGAAGGGCAACTGCTTTTGCCTCCAACCTCCGCCAACTCGACATTGAGCTGTCCCGAGCCAACATGCTGGTTCTGAGCCACGGCCATTACGACCATACCGGAGGGGTGGCTCATGTGCTCCAGGAGGTTCCGGCAATGAAGGTATGCATGCATCCCGGTGCACTCACCCGCCGATGGAGCATCCGGGAGGGGGTAGCAAAACCGACAGACATGCCGGCAGATGGAAAAGAGGCCATCCGGGCTCTCAACCCCTCACAGATTCTCAATGCCACCGGGCCGATGGAAATTCTTCCCGGTATTTGGGTCACTGGCCCTGTGCCGAGAGTGAGCAAATTTGAAGACCCCGGCGGCCCGTTTTTCCTCGACACCGAAGGCGCCGCCCCTGACGCAATTGAGGACGATCTGTCGCTCTGGATAAAGACTACGGAGGGGCTGGTGATTATTGCAGGGTGCTGCCACTCAGGGCTGGTGAACACCATCAACTATATCAGAACCGTGAGCGGAGAGAAGAGGATAGCATCAGTTGTTGGCGGACTGCATCTCTCCTCAGCCACAACAGAGCGACTTGAAAACACAGTTCAGGCGCTGAAAAAGTTTTCTATCGGGCGAATTCACACCAGCCACTGCACAGGAAACGAAGCAACCGAACTGTTCGCCCACAGGCTCGGCTGCCCGGTATCGGCCACGGCGGCAGGCCTCCGGCTCACCCCTTAAGGCAGCTTCCCGGTGACCCCATGAATTTCACCGGACATGCTCTCGGCCCGTTTTTTCATGGCCATAAGTATTCCCGGCAGATCTTTTTTCTGCACCACCCTGACAAAGAAGTCAGGAGCAAAAAAATCGGGTTTGAGGTGGGCGCGAAATGTCAGAACCTTCCCCCCCACACCCTCTTGGCTCGTAATGGTCCACTCACCCCGATAGAGCTTGAAGTCCCCGTTGGTCTGGTGGAAGGAGAGGCGATCGGGATAGCTGCCCTTGAGAAGAAGCTGGATGGTGACTGTTTTTTTGAAAAAGAGCACCCCGGTCCGACCAACGGAGAACATCTCCTGCTCGGTGCCGTTGTCCGAAATGAGCCTGCTCTCCCTTACCTTCGGAACAAAATTCTTCTGGTTGTCATAATCGGTCAGGGCCTGCCAGATAGAGGCCGACGATGCATCAACACGAATCATGCCCCTCACGCCGGTAACGCCATCCTCAAGATCCGAGGTAGACACAAGCGTTTCCCCTTCATCCAGAGAGCGCCGATCCTCCTCTGTCAGAGCGGGAGCGCTGGCAGGAAAAACCGGCACAGCCGATGCCGTGCGGAGCATAACAAGCGGAATCGCCGCACACAGCAGCAATCGGGATACCATCATCATCAAGCAACCTCTCTTCATCAGAGCACTCCTCGTGTGAACTATAATGGTAAAAAATAGGGGGAAAGCCTCAGAGTCCGGACGCCAGGAACTGCAGGAGCAAGCGAGAACATCCATCAGAAAAACAATCAGCCAGCCTGATACTCTGCTATAAGGCGGTCAAGGCATGCAGGGCAGATGCAGGTATCGTAAAGCCGAGAAAGATCTTCAAGAACTGCAACAGGAACAGTGCGCGATGCGCACCAGCAGTCAACGGAGCCATCACAGGTGAAGAGTGCTCCGCAGATGGGGCATGAAATTGATTTCGAGGTAGTTTTCGGGTTTGATTCCTGTTGGCCGGAGTGTGTCATGGCGACTGAATGGGAATAAACCAGAGAAAAGAAATGCGGGCAAAAGACAAGGATTTTATTCTCTGTCGGCGTAGCGGGATTTGAACCCACGACCCCTTCCACCCCAAGGAAGTGCGCTACCAGGCTGCGCTATACGCCGATGTGCCGTTTCGGAGTGTAAGTATAAAAAAATCCGGCAACTTAATGGAATATTTTTTTCATCGGACAAATGTTGTCAACATTCAACATGCACTTTGTCAGAAAAAGTCAGAACTCTGCAACTATCCAACAAAAGATCACTTACAAGCATAGAGAAAAATTAAGTCATTCTAAAAAAACGACTTAACAAAAACCACCATAGTGTATAATTTCAACAGCCCCCCCGCAATAACCCACATACTCTTACACTCTTCAACAAGTTATCCACATTCCGTCCACACTTGCGCAGGATAAGGGCGAAGAGCTACGGCTGGAGCCGTCGGTGCTTGATATATTCAACAATAGGGGGGAGAACGGAGAGGATTATTATGGCAAGAATAAGTAGTTTGAAGTTCTCCTGAACAAAGGGAAGCTGACCGAAAAAGTACCCGCTGTAGCAGAACAGGCCTACCCAAAAAAGAGCGCCCACAATGTTGAAAAGAAGAAAACGATGATAGGTCATGGCGCCAATACCTGCCACAAATGGGGCGAATGTCCTCACAATGGGAACAAAGCGGGCGATAATGATAGTTTTGCCTCCGTACTTCTCAAAAAAGTGGTTTGTTTTAATGAGGTGCGACGGGTTGAAAACAAAGGATTTCTCGTAATCAAACACCCGTGGACCGACCTTGTGGCCTATGGCATAGTTGAGGGTGTCGCCAAGAACGGCAGCAGTGAAAAACACCAGAAAAAGCAGATGGGGGTCAAGGGCTGAACCGGCCACAGATGCGAGCGATCCGGCAGCGAAGATGAGAGAGTCGCCGGGGAGGAAAGGGGTGACAACCAGACCTGTTTCGGCGAAGACAATAAGAAAGAGAATGAGGTAGAGCCAGGTGCCGTAGTCGGCAGCAAGCGCCTGAAGATGAATGTCGATATGCATGATGAAATCGACAAGTGGCGCAACAAAGGCTATGGGAGATAAGTCCATGGGAGGCTTTCTGCGGTGTAAAAAAGTTATGGGAGGGCTTCCTGCCCTTTCGTATTATAAGTTATATATTAAACTTTTCTTTTTGGCAAACGATACCCTCCTCTACGCATGAGCTATTTCGCCACCGACCGATGCAGGATGTATTACGAGGACACTGCGGAAATGGACCCGTCAGCAACCGCCAAACCGGCGGTACTGTTCGTCAATGGCTGGGCAATATCGGCCCGCTACTGGAAGCCGGTGGTAGAACTGCTTTCGCCACACTACCGCTGCATCACCTACGACCAGAGCGGTACAGGAAGAACCCTCATCAAAGGGCACACCCCCTCGCTCACCATTGCCGGATTCGCCGATGAAGCTGGCGCCCTCATTGAGCATCTCGGACTTGAGGGCTCCCGAAACCTGCATATTGTAGGCCACTCCATGGGAGGAATGGTGGCCACAGAGCTCGCGCTCCGCTACCAGGATGCCCTACTCTCAGCCACAATTATTGCCTGCGGCATTTTTGAGGAGTCAATGGGCAATGCTGTCGGGCTCTTCATTCTGGGAGGACTGATTGACATCTCGCTCCATTTCAGGAACATTTTTCTGGTGGATCCGATGAAAAGCATGTTCATCAAACGGGCAACAGCAAAAGATATAGGAGAGGAGTACAGCAACATCATTGTTGAAGACTTTGCCGGCTCCGACCGTGAGGCTACCAATGCGGTAGGCCGTTTTTCAATTGATCCGGAAGCGTTGAGGGAGTATACCAGAAGCGTCGTCAGCATCCCCTCGCCCGTGCTCTGCTGCGTAGGTATGGCCGACCAGACCATCCCCCCTGAAGGGACAGTGACACTCTATCATGAACGAAAAAAGAGAACCCAGGCCCCTACCCAGCTGGCGCAATTCATGGACCTCGGCCACCTGCCGATGCTTGAAGACACGATCCGGTTCACAGCTGCCCTGAAAAAACATTTTGAATTTGCCGAGCAATTGTATAAAAAGAGCTCTTGATCCCCGATTGTTATGAACACCGCACCGAAACTGATGACTCATATGCTACAATGATACGACCCCGTTATTCTTTCTTGCCGGCCGCCATGAAGGCACTTCTTCTGGCCCTTGCCATAAGCGCTGTATCCCTCACGGCAACTCCATCTGCCGCAGTTGCAAAAGCGAACCTGTTCGGCCTTCCGGGCATTGAGGAGCTTGAGAACCCCAACCCCGATCTGGCCTCACTGGTATATTCGGAGGATGGCGTCATTCTTCATAAGTTTTTCCTCAAAAACCGGACTTTTGTGCCTCTGAAATCTATTCCGATGTCGGTCCAGAAGGCGCTGATTGCTACTGAAGATGTTGAATTCTACCGCCACTGGGGAGTCGATCTCCGCCGTCTGGTGATTGCCATGGGAGAGAATGTGGTAAGGGGCAGAAGCCGGTGGCACGGGGCAAGCACCATTACCCAGCAGCTTGCTAAAAACCTGTTTCTGACGCAGGAACGGACCATCACGCGAAAAATGAAGGAGTTCGTAACAGCGGTTGAGCTGGAGAAAACCTATACCAAAAACGAAATTCTGGCCCTCTACCTGAACACCGTATATTACGGTTCCGGAGCCTACGGAATTGAGGCGGCGGCCATCACCTATTTCGGCAAAAAAGCAAGCGAACTCACACTTCCCGAAAGCGCAACCCTGATTGCGACACTGAAGAATCCGACAGCCTACAACCCGGAAAAAAACCCGGAAGGCTCAGTGGCCCGTCGAAATCTCGTGCTCTCCCTGATGGAAAAGGAGAAGTTCATCACGCCGGCCGTGGCGGCAAAGGCCAAGAAGACTCCGCTCACGGTCAACTACACTCCGGTCAGCCACCACGGAGCAGCCCCCTATTTCACTGAGTATATCCGCCAGACAGTCAAGCCGGCTGCAAGGCTTGGCGACATCAACCTTCACCGAGACGGCCTGACAATTCAGACAACACTCGACAGCCGAATGCAGAAATATGCCGAAGAGGCAGCCTCAGAGCATCTCGCCGGCCTGCAGGCAACCTTCGACCGTTACTGGAAATGGACCGAGCCGCTGAAAAACCAGATGATCAAGGAAAGTGCCAGATACCGTGAAATGCGCGACGAAGACGGGCTTTCAGACGCCCGTGCAATGGCGAAACTCAAGGCCGACAAAGTCTGGCTGAAGGGGCTACTCCACGACAAAACCCGCATTCAGGTAGCTCTTGTAGCCATAGACCCAACCAACGGTCATGTAAAGGCCTGGGTGGGTGGAAACAAGTTCGCCCCCGAGGACTACAAGTACCAGTTTGACCATGTATGGCAAGCACGGCGCCAGCCGGGTTCCACATTCAAACCCTTTGTTTACAGCACTGCCATTGACAAGGGAATCCCGGCCAACTTCCAGGTGCTTGACCAGCCTCTTGAGCTGAAAAGCGGCGACAAGGTTTGGTCTCCGAGAAACTCAGACAACTCTTCAGGAGGATGGACCACCCTCCGTTCAGCCATAACCCGTTCACTGAATCAGGTGACCGTTCGGCTTGCCTACGAGAATCTCAGCACCTCCGAAATAATCAGCTATGCGAGAAGAATGGGAATCTCTTCTCCTATTCCCTCGAACCTCTCCATTGCATTGGGTACTGCCGAAGTTTCTCCACTTGAACTTGCCGGAGCGTTTTCAACCTTTGCCAACAACGGCGTATGGAATGAACCTGTCTCCATTCTGAAGGTAGAGGACAAAAACCATAACACCCTGTCGGAATATGTTCCCAACAGCCGCTTTGCCATTGACTCAACCAGTAATTTCGTGATGGTCTCCATGATGAAGGATGTCATCAACAAAGGCACCGGTATTGCAGTGCGCGCCCGTTACGGGCTCGACATGGAGGCCGGAGGCAAAACAGGCACAACCCAGAGCCTTCGCGACGCATGGTTTGCAGGGTTCACTCCGCAGCTGGTTGCCGTGGTATGGACCGGATTCGACGACGAGCGTATCCAGTTTACCTCCATGGAATACGGTCAGGGCGCCCGCGCTTCGCTTCCGATATGGGCCGGATTCATGAAACGCTGTTACGCCGACCCGACTCTTGGCCTTGAGAACAGATATTTCCATATACCCGACAATGTCATCGCCGTCCCCATCTCCTCAACGAGCAACAGACCATCGAACCTGTACGATCCCGATGTCTACATTGAATATTTTACCCCGAAAGGGTTCCAGTATTACCAGAATCAGCCCGATCATTCTGATGAAGCCGTACCGGACCCGTCAATGGACCCCTCGGCAGTCCCTGCAGAGAACAGGCAGAGCGAATGGGGGTTCTGACAAAACCATTTCACTAAACCAACAACCGTCCTCCCATGCAATCTGTCCTGGTACTGGATTTCGGATCACAATACACGCAGCTGATCGCCCGCCGCATACGCGAACTCGGCATCTACTCCGAAATCCTCCCCTATAACACCACCCCTGAAACCATACGCGAACACAACCCGAGAGCCATCATCCTCTCGGGCGGCCCAACCAGCGTCTATGGCGAATCGGCAATTCTGCCCGATTCCGGCATCTTCTCGCTCGGGCTGCCTATCCTCGGCATCTGCTACGGGCTGCAGGCCATCGCCAACCATTTTGGCGGGGCAGTTGAAAGCTCCTCCAAGCAGGAGTTCGGCAGGGCTAAAATTCTGGTAGACCGCACTGAAGGCAATAAAAGCCGGCTCTTTGAGGGCTTCCCCGATTCCGATGTATGGATGAGCCATGGCGACAAAGTAACCCGCATGCCCGAAGGATTCCGCATAACAGCAAGCAGTGGCAACTCCGAGATGTGCGCAATTGAGAGCTATGGAAGCAAAGCTGCTCTTAAAATATACGGCCTGCAGTTCCACCCCGAGGTGCAGCACTCTCTCTACGGCAAACAGCTACTCTCGAACTTCCTCCTCAACATTGCCGGCATCACCCCCGACTGGTCATCAAAAAGCTTCATTGACCACCAGATTCAGGATATCCGCCAGCGGGCAGGAAACGATACGGTCATCTGCGGAATCAGCGGCGGGGTCGACTCCACCGTGGCCGCAGTCCTCGTCAGCAAGGCCATCGGCAAACAGCTTCACTGCGTCTTTGTTGACAACGGTCTCCTGCGCAAGAACGAAGCCGAAAAAGTAATGCGCTTCCTCAAGCCTCTGGGGCTGAAAGTGACCCTTGCTGACTCACGCGACCTCTTTCTCGGGAGACTGAAAGGCGTGGCCTCCCCTGAAAAGAAACGCAAGATCATCGGCCGCACCTTTATCCGCGTTTTTGAAGAGCATATTCATGAAGAGAAGTTCCTCGTGCAAGGCACCCTCTACCCCGATGTGATTGAAAGCGTCAGCGTCAAAGGGCCGTCAGAAACAATCAAATCGCACCACAATGTTGGCGGACTGCCCAAGCGCATGAAGCTGAAGCTCATTGAACCGCTGCGCGAACTCTTCAAAGACGAGGTCCGTGCTGTCGGTCGAGAACTCGGCATAGCTGAAGATATCCTCATGCGCCACCCCTTCCCCGGCCCCGGCCTTGCCGTCAGGGTGCTTGGATCGGTAACCCCCGAACGGGTTGAAATTCTGCAGAACGCTGACGAAATTTTTATTGACGAGCTGAAGTCTAGCGGACTTTACCAGCAGGTATGGCAGGCATTCTCCGTCCTGCTCCCCGTCCAGTCAGTTGGAGTTATGGGCGACAAACGCACCTATGAAAATGTGCTCGCACTGCGCGCAGTGGAATCCACCGACGGCATGACTGCCGACTGGGCCCACCTGCCGCACGAGTTTCTGGGGCATGTGTCGAACCGCATCATCAATGAAGTCCGCGGCATCAACCGCGTCGCCTACGACATATCATCAAAACCACCGGCTACAATAGAGTGGGAGTGAGGTTCGGCCGTCGGCGCAAGAACGGACCGCAAGCTCTTCAGGCTTTAAGGAGCTTGCGGTCAAGACGAAGCATGACGAGAATCGTCTGAACCTGCAAGGCGAGCATCGGGACATAGAGAAGGAAATAGACAAGCGAGAACTTCTCGACAACTCCTGCCGCCACCAGGCCCTTGTTGACGAGGAAGTTGGCGAGTACGAAGAGTGCAACGCCGGGACAGATGGCTGCGTAGGAAACCGGGCTCTTGCCGTCACCGTTAATGAACTCCCCAAAGTAGCCGAGTTCCTTCATAACACCGTAACCGAGCAAGCCGAAGAGCAGTTGCACGCCTATAAAGAGCGTAAAGACAATAATATGGAACCAGGGGTGAATGTCGGCCCCGAAGTTATGGGTGAGTCCCATCGAGATACGGTTGATGGTTATGGCCACGATGGTGAGGATCGGGATGATGATCCAGAGCGAAACGGAGGCTTCATAGTTGATGCCGTTCTGGAGCATGGAGCGGAACCCGAGCACAATCTTGATGATTCCCATCGTCATGACGATGCCGGTGATGAAAGTGGCAAGGATAATGCCAAGGCCCGAGGTGACCGGGTTGTGACTCATGGCTGCGGCGGCCGAGAACCCCACGCCAACCATCGAAAATGCAAAAATAGAGAGCATCTGGCTGAGGCTGTTATTCTTTTCGCAGTCGAAACCGCCGTAGGCGATGACGCGAGAAAAAAATCCCTGAAAAATAATGCCGGCATAGACGCCAACCGCGAGAAACGCCACCATCGCGGCGGGAAAAAGGTACTCCACCACGCCCCAGAGGCCGGGAACAAAGATAGCGCCAAGGACAAACATGACATTGATGCCCATGGCATAGGTGAGTGGCAGAGCCATAAGCTGCACTTCGGCGTCGCTCTGCCGAAGATGGGCGAAGGTATCCGTTCTCCTGAAGGTGACATACTCGGAAATGTTCCAGAAGAGAAGCCTGTAGTGGCGCCATGCAAACCAGACGATGCCAAGGAGGCTCGCAACGGTGAGCATCTGGCGGGGAAGGGCGCCCTGCAACAGGGCGGATGCTACATCCTCGAAAACTGGTATGGGTCGTCCCTCGTGGGGAATCATGAACATGAGGAACATGAAGAAGCTAATGGCCAGACCGCCGTTTCCAAGTGCCGAGAGAAAGTAGATAGGGCTGTAGGAATCGCCCAGGTTTTTGCGGAGTGCCATAATCACTGTTTCCTTTTGTCGGTTTGGAGACTTCGTTCCCCTGGTTGCAGACGGGTCACGGGACATACCCCGTTCGGGTTGAGAATATAAGCAAAAATGGCAGGTGGCAAAAAGAGGCCATGCCCCCCGGCAGAATACCGTTCAATCCCCTCCATCGCCCCAGAGCGCTTGGGAGTTCAGTCCCTTAAGGCTATTTTCCGTAAAGCTCTACAAGATTAACATAACCGAACACCCGTGAGAGAACTTCTCCTCGTCACCATCACAGGGCCCGACCGGCCAGGCCTCACCGCCATGATTACGGAGATCCTCTCCGGACATCACATCCCCGTGCTCGACATAGGCCAAGCGGTCATCCACAACCACCTCAACCTCGGAATGCTCATAGAAGTACCATCCTCCTCTGAATCCTCCGATGTCGTCAAGGACCTGCTGTTCCGTGCACATACCCTTAACCTCCAGCTCGCTTTCACGCCCGTCAGCGAAGCGGAATATTCCTACTGGGTCAACGAACAGGGAAAAGAGCGCCATCTGCTCTCGCTCCTCGGTCGGAACATCACCGCCGAACATCTCGGCAGGGTCACCGAGACTGTCAGCGCCCACGGCCTGAACATCGACACCATCAGCCGCCTCTCGGGTCGTGTGCCGCTGGAAAACGGAAAGGATGTGAAGAGGACCAAGGCGTGTGTGGAGTTTTCCCTGAGGGGAGAGGTGCTCGATGAAGCAGGGTTCCGGGAAGAACTGCTCGCCATCACCGACAGCCTCGGCATAGACATCGCATTCCAGGTGGACAACATCTTCCGCCGCAATCGCCGTCTGGTGGTCTTCGACATGGACTCCACCGTTATCACCTCGGAGGTCATTGACGAACTGGCTCTTGAAGCCGGAGTAGGTCCTAAAGTAGCGGCCATCACTGAACGGGCCATGCGCGGAGAACTGGACTTCTCCGAAAGCCTCAGGGAACGGGTATCTCTTCTCGAAGGCCTACCGGAATCCGTGCTCGAAAAAGTCGCTGACCGTCTCCAGCTCACAGAAGGAGCCGAACCCCTCTTCAGCAAACTGCACAACCTTGGCTTCAAAACAGCTATCCTTTCAGGCGGATTCACCTACTTCGGTCGCTATCTACAGAAAAAGCTGAATGTCGACTATGTGTACGCCAACGAGCTTGAAATTGAGAATGGAAAGCTCACGGGCAAAGTTCTCGGACAGGTTGTTGACGGAAAGCGGAAAGCTGAACTGCTGGAGCATATTGCCACCAAAGAGAACATTCGCCTTGAGCAGACCATTGCCGTCGGCGACGGTGCCAATGACCTCCCCATGCTTGCCAAAGCCGGGCTCGGCATAGCATTCCGCGCAAAACCCATTGTACGCGAAAGCGCACGGCAGGCGATTTCGACCCTCGGCCTCGACGCCATCCTCTATCTGATGGGATTCCGCGACCGCGATTCAGTCTAAGTACTCCACGAACTGCTCAAACTCCTCTGCCGGCGGGAGCGTAATGGCTCCAGAAGTGCAGATGGGCACGCAGCGAGTGCAGAGCACAAGACACTTGTAGGGATGGGCAACAACCAGCTTCGGCCGCTGGACGCCGGTAGGGTCGGGCGGACCGAGCTCGAAAACTCCGGGCTTGCAGAGCACCTTGCAGTCGCCGCAACCATTGCAGAGATCGGGCTTGATGGTCGGATACCACGCAATCTCCTCCCTTGGCACAAGCAGCCGCTTCTTCCTTTTGACATGCGCCCTATCCTGAGTCTGCGGCAGAGGAGGCGTTTCATTGGTTTTTTCATGGACCTTCTGCAGCTCTTCAAGCAGAGCTGCTTCAGCCTGCTCGTCGTCAAACCCCTCCATTGATCGCGATTTGAGCAGACGGCGCAGTGAGCGAACGGGCCTGAAAGGGCACCCCTCACAGGAGAGCTTTTCACATCGTCCAAAAAAACAGTCAAGAATCAGCATAGGCTCAATCGTGAATTGTGATCTGGAAGTTACTTGATAATTTCTACAAAGTGCCGAAAATCTTCGGCGGAAGGGAGGCTTATGGCGCCCGACGGACATTGCGCAACACAGCGGGTACAGAGTACAACGCAGCTATATGGGTTAGCAACCCTCATCTTCGGGCGGCCCACACCTTCAACCAGGCCCGGCTGAAACACTCCCGGCCGGCAGAGCTCCCGGCACTCACCGCATCCGTTACAAAGATCGGGGCTGATTGTGGGATACCAGGGAATATCTTCCCTGGGTACGGTAAGACGCTTCTTCTGTTTTGGTGCAGGTGAGCTCATAAGAACAATTCTCCTCTGTTACAGTGAGAAAGAACGATGCCCTGCGCTGTTCGTACACTTGGGGCGCAGAACGGCGTAGGGTCTTTAGTGGTCTACCTTAGCGGCTCTCAGCTCGCCTTCTCCGGGGCGCCGCAGACGCACCGATCGAGGTTGCGAAGCTTGATTTCTACAGCCTCTGCCGCCTTGAGGAGCGGATAGCCGGTGGGAGGGCCGGTGAGAAGCGGATGGGTACCGAACTGCATGGTGAGCAGTTCGTTGATGGTCATTTTGCTCTCGATGATGACCCCTATCACATTGATGAGCTCACCCGCACTAACACCTCCTGTGACTGCACCACCAAGCACAAGGCCGCTTTCGCGGTTGACAATGAGCTTGACGAACTGGGCAGCAGTGCCGGGCATAGTTTTAGGGTGCTTGTCAATGCCTTCAAACCCGGCAGAGACCACATCAAACCCGCGCTCACGGGCAAGGTCTTCCGTGACGCCAGCAGCAGCAAAGGTGATGCCGCCAATTGCGGTGGAGAAGATGGCAATGGTTCCGCCAAAGGTCCGCAGCCTTGAGAGGCCAAAGAGGTTCATGCCGGCGATGCGCGCTTCTGAAACAGCGGTTGAGGCGAGCATGAGACCCTTAACAATACGGGTAATGAAGGAGAACTTCTCCGCACAGTCGCCCACAGCGAATACATCCTTGTCGGCTGTGCGCATGTATTCGTCAACCTTTATGGCTCCGAGTTCATTGAGCTTCATGCCGGCCTTTTCAGCAAGAGCAACATTGGGAGCATATCCCATTGCAAGAATGACTGCATCGGCCTGAAGAGTGTCGCCGCCCTCAAGCATGACCCGCTGGACGGTGCCGCCGTCACCTTCCATTGCGAGGACCTTCTCGTTGGTTCTGAGAATAACGCCGCGCTCTTTGAGAATCCCTTCAGCCTTAAGCGAGAGATCGCTGTCAAAAGCCAGGCTGAGCACATGGGGAAGTACCTCAACAAGGGTTATCTGCTTGCCTTTCTTGATGAGCTCATCGGCCATTTCAACACCAATGAAACCACCACCGATAATGACAATCTTTTCACACGACTCAAGCTTCTGGCGCACATCGGCAAGATAGTCACGGTCTTTGGGAATAGTGAAAACATTCTGGAGGTCGCGCCCTTTGAGCCATCCGGGAACGCGGGGCTGCGAGCCAGTTGCAATGACAACCTTATCGAATGAAATCTCCAAACCGTTTGCTGTAAGGGCAGTTTTTGATTCGCGCTCAAGCGAGACCACCTCGTCAATAACCAGCTCCACGCCGGCACCCTCAATGTGAGCATTGGGAATGACATTCTGCTCTACCCCCTTCAGTGTACCAAAAATATAGGGAATGCCGCAGGGCACTACAGCCTCCTGCTCCTTGCGCACAATCATAAAACTTTTATCTCCATAAAACGCCTTGCCGGTTGTTGCAGCGGCTATACCCGCTGCGCTTCCGCCTATAACCAATACATCCACACTCTTCTTCATTATTGAACCTTTTATCCTATTATTTTAAAAACACCAACAATATTTTATCCCGCCTCTGCCATACTGCGTACCGCCTCTCTGAACACACTGCAGGCCTCTTCCATTCCCTCAGGGTTTTTGCCACCTGCCGTTGCAAATTCTGCTTTGCCTCCACCACCGCCCTTCACGGCTGCTGCCGCCGGACGAATGAGCTTCCCGGCATCAATGCCCAGCTCTTTGACCGCCCTGTCTGAGGCGAAAGCCGCAAGGGACACTTTTCCTTCAGCGGCACTGCAGAGCAATCCTGCCGAAAGAGGAAACTGCTGGCGAAGCGCCTGAGCTGCATGACGGAGCCCTTCAGCGTCGGCTCCCTCAACCACTTTGGCCACAATGCGGCAGCCCCCCACATCTTCCGAAGCGGAAACATCGTTCTGAAGCGTTGCAAGCAGAGCCTCTGCCTTGAGATCCGCAAGCTGTTTTTCCAGAGCCCGACGCTCTTCAAGAATGGCCGCCACTTTTTCTGAAGGGGGTTCCTCGGCTTTCAGCTTGAGCAACTGGCGCACACCATGCAGTTCCCGGTACTCGTTCCACATCAGCTCTTCGGCCGCACGGCCGGTCAGGGCCTCTATGCGCCTGACGCCCGCAGCGACGGAGGATTCGCTGACAATCTTGAACAGACCTATCTGACCTATATTGTCAACATGGGTACCCCCGCAGAGTTCAACGGAAATACCCGGGATTTCCAATACCCGGACGCGGTCAGCATATTTGTCACCAAAAAATGCCAGGGCGCCTTTCGCTATGGCATCGTCATAAGGAACATCGGCATGCTTCCGGGTTGATTCCGCCATACGGATGCACTCGTTCACGCCTGACTCCACTGCTTCAATCTCTTCGGGTGTGAGCTTGGAAAAGTGGCTGAAGTCAAACCGTAGGCGCTCCGGATTGACAAGGGAGCCTTTCTGCTGGACATGCTCTCCAAGATTGTGGCGAAGGACGGCGTGGAGCAGATGGGTCGCAGTATGGTTTCGTTCGGTTGCCTGACGGCGCTTTCTGTCAACAGAGACATGCACCTTCCCCTGGCCAACGGCAATATCTGCAGGATCGGCCTCGCTGTCGCGGACATTGTCAAAAGCGCGGGTGACCACATGTACAAACGAGTCGCCATCTTTCTGCGTGTCGGTCACTTCAAGCCGGTACTCACCGGTTTCTATCCAGCCACTGTCGCCGATCTGTCCGCCGCTCTCGGCATAAAACGGGGTCTGGTCGAGCACGAGCAGAAGGCTCTTGTTACTCCGGGAAACACCAATGATGGTTGCGTCGGATTCCAGCCCATCGTATCCGGTGAACTCAGTGGCATGAAGGTCGGAGAACCACTCCCACAATCCTTCTTCGGCGCCTCCCTGCTGTTTTTCACGGCGGTCCTGACGAGCGCGGGTTTTCTGCTCCTGCATACAGCGCTCAAACCCTTCATCATCAACCTGCAGGCCTACGGATGAGGCCATGAGACGGGTAAGATCAAAAGGGAACCCGTAGGTATCATAGAGTTTGAAAGCATCTTCTCCCCCGAGAATGGCATTCCCTTCGGAACGAACCTTTCCGACCAGTCCGTTAAAAATTTCAATGCCGCGGTCAAGCGTCACAAGAAAGCTTTCTTCTTCAGCTTTAACAATACGCGCCACGGCATCCTGACGGTCACGAAGCTCGGGAAACACATCGCCCATGGAGTCGGCAACGGTTGCCACAAGGCGATGGAGAATCGGCTTATTGCATCCAAGATCTTTTGCATAACGAAGAGCGCGGCGAAGAATGCGGCGAAGCACATACCCACGACCCTCGTTTGAGGGCATGGCACCATCCGAGAGGGCGAACGACAGGGTTCTGGCATGGTCGGCAATCACCCGCATGGCAATGTCCTGCGGGTCGTCCATTGATGCGCCGTAGACAACTCCGGTAAGCTCTGTTATGGTGTCGAAGAGAGGGCGAAAAACATCCGTGTCGTAGTTGGAAGACTTTCCCTGCATAACGGCACAGACTCTCTCAAACCCCATACCGGTATCAACATGGCGCTGGGGAAGGGGTTCAAGGCGACCGTCTGCCTGACGGTCATACTGGATAAAGACAAGATTCCAGAGCTCAATGGCACGAGGGTCGTCCGCATTAACCAGAGTTCGGCCGGAGCCGTCAGGAGTCAAATCTATATGGATTTCAGAGCAGGGCCCGCACGGTCCGGTCTCACCCATCTCCCAGAAATTGTCCTTGTCACCGAAACGGAGAATATGATCGGGCAGGATAGAGGTCTTCTCCTCCCATATCCTGAAACTTTCCTCGTCATCATGATAGACTGTGGCATAAAGGCGATCTTCAGGGAGTTTCCAAACAGCAGTCAAGAGCTCCCATGCCCATGTAATGGCCTCCTCCTTGTAGTAATCACCGAACGACCAGTTGCCGAGCATCTCAAAAAAGGTGTGGTGATAGGTGTCGCGCCCCACATCTTCAAGGTCGTTGTGCTTGCCGGAAGCCCGTATACATTTCTGTGTATCGGCAGCGCGGCTGTAGGGCCTTGTCCCCTTAGCGAGGAACACATCCTTGAACTGGTTCATCCCGGCATTGGTAAAGAGCAGGGTTGGATCATCGGCCGGAATGACCGGGGCAGAACGGACGACGGTATGGGATTTGCCAACAAAAAAGTCCAGAAAGGACTGCCGGATATCACTGGATTTCATAACGAAGGTAAAGTCTTGTTGCATGGCCGCGGAAACTCGGTAACAATGCGGTGCGGCGGCATTCGCGCGAAAGTTACCCATTTGCGCCCGTGTTGCCAACTATATTCGGATTGTTTTTCACTCCCGCAACCCTTCAATCAAAAAACAATCCAGAGGAATGCGCAGTGGAGGAATCAGACACCAGGACTCCTCCAGGTGAGGGAAAAAGATTTATATTACTTGACGCTACTGCACCATGAAGCCACAGCAGAAACAGCTGAACATGCAACACAAGACGGAGAGAATGAATGAGCTGGGGAATTGAAGATGAAGGCCGCCGCAAGGGGGTAAAAAAGTTGATGGAGCTTTCCGAAAAGATCATGCGGGAGAACCCGAACCATGTCAACGAGGTCTCCAAAAGCGACAGCGGATGCTGGATGGAACAGATGTACGGAATGCAACGCTGCGACTTCTGCGATCTTGCAGCCGACTGCCCCATCCGCGAAGAGAGCGAGTGGCAGGAGTACCTAAAAACCAACAACATCGTTGTTGAAAAAAGCAACGGAGGGGAGGGGGCGGCCGAAAACTGAATTTGGTTTCCCCGCAATAATCTCCTATATTTATTGTTTGCCTGCAGGCTAAAAGCCCGAGAATTACATACGGTCTGCACTGTTTTCCCGCCTTAGCGCATCTTATCATCATGACAACAACCCAGGTGGTCGCCCGCAAAAAGACGGCACACTCCGGGTGGGATGTTGTTGTTTATTAACCTTGAAAAGTAATGACAGGGACTATGACCGACACAACAACGACAAACAAAGGGGTCAATGTAACGCCTAAAACCAGTGTGACGGTGCTTTTCGCCGGTGACTCAGGCGACGGCATGCAGCTGACCGGCACCCAGTTCGCCAACACGGTGGCCGTGTACGGATCCGACATCAATACCTTCCCGAACTTTCCTTCCGAAATCCGTGCTCCAGCGGGCACCATTTCAGGAGTTTCAGGCTTCCAGATGCAGTTTGGCAGCCAGTCGGTCTATACGCCCGGCGCAAAGTTCGATGTGCTCATTGCCATGAATGCAGCTGCACTTAAAGCGAACCTCAACAAACTTCACCACGGTGGCATCATCATTGCCGATAGCGACGGCTTTGACGGCAAAAACCTCAGGCTCTCCGGATACGGCGAAGGCAACAATCCGCTTGAGGACGGCACTGTTGCCGACTACACGGTATTCAGCGTGCCGGTCGTCTCACTGACCCGGAAGGCTCTGGCCGACACCGGACTCAGCGTAAAAAATATCGACCGCTGCAAGAACATGTTCATTCTGGGCATTCTTTACTGGCTCTACAGCCTGCCCATCGACACCACCATCACAACCCTGCAGACCAAGTTCAAGAACAAGGCCGACATTGCTGATGCCAACATCAAGGCGGTTACAGCGGGCTACAACTTCGGTGACGAAACTGAAATGTTCGCCCAGTTCGGCCGCTTCTCGGTTGCACCCGCAGGCAAACAGCCAGGAACCTATCGCCGGGTCACAGGCAATGAAGCAGCTGCCATAGGGCTAGCCGCAGCAGCAAAAAAAGCAGGACTGAAACTCTTTCTCGGCTCCTACCCCATTACACCGGCGACGGAAATTCTCCAGACGCTGTCCAACCTGAAAAAATGGGGCGTCAAAACCTTCCAGGCTGAAGACGAAATTGCCGGCGTGCTCAGCAGCATCGGCGCTTCATACGGCGGAGCGATGGCAGCAACCAGCACTTCAGGCCCCGGTCTTGCACTCAAAAGCGAAGCGCTCGGACTTGCCGTCATTATGGAAATTCCGCTTGTTGTTGTCAATGTACAGCGCGGCGGCCCCTCAACCGGTCTGCCGACAAAGCCTGAACAGTCCGACCTCTTCATCTCTATGTACGGCCGTCACGGCGAAGCCCCGATGCCCATCATCTCAGCTCACTCGCCCGTTGACTGTTTCTATGCCGCCTATGAGGCTGCAAAGCTCTCCGTTGAGCACATGACACCCGTCATCTGCCTGACAGACGGCTATCTGGCGTTCAGCTCAGAACCAATGCTGATTCCCTCACCTGCTGAGCTCAGCGGCATCAAACCGGTGTTCGCCAAAGAGAGAGCAGCGGATGATGCCCCCTACCTTCCCTACAAGCGCAACGAAATGGGCGTCAGGGATTGGGCTGTTCCCGGAACCAAAGGACTCGAGCACCGTATCGGCGGTCTTGAAAAGGCGAATGAAACCGGCAATGTGTCGCACGATCCGGCAAACCACGCTCTGATGACAAAGCTCCGTGCCGAAAAGGTGGAGAAGATTGCTGACTGCATCCCGCTCCAGACGATCGACAACGGAACAGAAAAGGGCGACCTTCTGGTTCTTGGGTGGGGTTCAACCTACGGGGCCATCAAAATTGCGGTCGACCGTGCAATCAAGGCAGGACACAGCGTTTCCCACGCACATGTCCGCTACCTGAACCCGTTCCCGAAAAACCTCGGAACAATGCTCGGCAACTACAAAAAAGTTCTGATACCTGAAAACAACTGCGGCCAGCTGCTGATGATGATCAGAGACCGCTACCTTATTGAGCCGATTGCGTTCAACAAGGTTGAGGGGCTGCCGTTCAATGAGATGGAAATTGAAGCAAAAATCACCGATATCGTAAAGGAGCTGTAAACCATGACCGACACACTGACCAAACTGACGGCAAAAGATTTCACCTCAAACCAGGAGCCGAAATGGTGTGCTGGCTGCGGTGACCACGCCGTCCTCCAGCAGCTAAAAAGCGCCATGGCCGACCTCGGACTCAAAACCGAAGAGGTCGTTGTTGTATCCGGTATCGGATGCTCTTCGCGTCTTCCCTACTATGTTGCAACCTATGGTATTCACGGCATTCACGGCAGAGCGCTGCCGGTGGCAAGCGGCTTGAAAGCCGCACGCCCTGAGCTCAGCGTCTGGGTGGCAACGGGTGATGGAGACGCGCTCTCCATCGGCGGAAACCATTACATCCACACCATCCGCAGAAACCCCGACCTGAATATCATTCTCTTGAACAACGAGATATACGGCCTCACCAAGGGGCAGTACTCACCGACTTCCAAAATCGGACAGCGCACCGTCACCTCGCCAAACGGCGTTGTGGACTACCCGATGAACACCATTGCGCTGACCCTTGGATCCGGAGGAACCTTTGTTGCCAGAGTTATGGACCGCGACGGCAAGTTCATGCGCGAAATTTTCAAGCGCGCCTCTGAGCACAGGGGAACCTCGCTGGTGGAAATCTACCAGAACTGTCCCATTTTCAATGATGGCGCCTTCACCCCGTTCACCGACCGTGAACGCAAGGCTGACACCACCATTTATCTGGAACACGGCAAACCCCTCATCTTCGGGAAAGAGAGCGACAAGGGCATTAAGCTTGACGGCTTCACCCCGGTTGTAGTTGACCTCAATGACCCAAAGGTATCGCGCGATGACCTCTGGATTCATGATGAGAATGATTTCATCAAGGCCAACATGCTCTCACGCTTCTTTGACGATCCGGATGCAGAGGGCGATTACCTTCCTCGCCCCTTTGGCATTTTTTATGTCGAGGACCGCTTCACCTACGAAGACGCCCTTACCGCTCAGGTGGAAAAGGCTCAGGAAAATGGTGAGGGGACACTTGAGGAGCTTCTTGCAGGTAAAAGCACCTGGACCATCAAGTAAGTCTGTAGCACACAATCGACTGAACGAGAAAAGCCGGCTCACTGAGCCGGCTTTTCTCGTTATGAACTAAAAGGCAACCGCCTTATCCCTCTTCATTCCAAACCCCCATGGAGGAGAACTTCTCAATCCGGCTGTCAACCAGTTCGTCCTGAGGAACAGGAAGAAGCGCCGAGAGCTCTTCACAGAGAATCCCCTTAAGGGTTGCCGCCATCTCTTCAGGGGCCGTATGGGCACCACCCATTGGCTCGGGAATAATCCTGTCGATGATTCCCTGACTGAGCAGGTCGGGGGCAGTCAGCTGGAGAGCCTCTGCGGCCTGCTCCTTGTAGTTCCAGCTTCTCCAGAGAATTGAGGAGCAACTTTCGGGAGAAATAACGGAGTACCAGCTGTTTTCAGCCATCAGAATGCGATCACCCACACCAAGACCGATAGCGCCTCCGCTGGCACCTTCACCAATGATGACGCAGATGAGGGGGACAGTCAACTTCGCCATTTCATAAAGGTTACGGGCAATGGCCTCAGCCTGGCCGCGCTCTTCGGCCTCAATGCCGGGGAAAGCGCCGGGAGTATCAATAAGAGTGATGATGGGCTTGCGGAACTTCTCAGCAAGCTTCATCAGACGCAAAGCCTTGCGATAGCCTTCTGGCTGAGCCATGCCGAAGTTGCGGTAAAGGTTCGACTTGGTATCACGCCCTTTCTGGTGGCCTATGACCATGACCGGCTGCGAAAAGCCCGATGAACGGTCTTCAATGCGGGCAAACCCCCCAACAATGGCCTTGTCATCGCTGAAGTGGCGATCACCGGCAAGCTCTACAAAGTCGCAGGTGATCATATAAATATAATCAAGCGTATAGGGGCGTTCCGGATGGCGGGCAAGCTGCACTTTCTGCCACCGGGTCAGATTTTTATAGATTGACTGGCGAAGGGCCTCGACTTTTTTCTCGAGAGTTCCGATCTCTTTCTGCAGAGCCTCTGCTTCTTGAGGAGCCTGTTCGCGCGAACTGCTTCTCAGGCAGTGACGCATCTCGCCGAGCTTCGCTTCAAGCTCAACAAGCGGTTTTTCAAAATCCAGTACGACTTTCGTAGCCATAGGTGATAATCAGATGGATAAATCTTCAGGGTGGGCAGGGAATGCCCGTAACGACAAGATAAAAAAAAGTCCACCAGGCTTGAATCCTGAATGGACTTTTTACATGCATAGAACGCATTAACGAAAAAACCTGAAGTTCTTATCCCGCCACTTCGTCTTTAAGGGCTTTTCCGGGCTTGAACTTCACAACTTTCTTGGCAGGAATGGTGATGGTTTTTCCTGTCTGGGGGTTACGGCCCTGGCGTGCCGCTCTGTCGCCCGTGGTAAAGGTACCGAAACCAACAAGAGTCACATCATCGCCGGATTTCAGCGAAGAGGTCACAACACTGATGAATGAGTTGACTGCTCGTTCTGCGTCAACTTTAGTCAGCTTTGCCTGGGCGGCAATTTTCTCAACAAGTTCTGCTTTGGACATAACACATGTTTTTTTATTGAACTGAAATTGTATTGTATAGAAAGGTACTAATGCAATGAATTTAAACAGTACTTCCTAAAGATGCAATGCTTTTTTCTCCATAAAACCTCACAGGACGGCGATTTGAATTGGTCGAGAGCTATGTTATATTTGATTTTTACACGATTATACCAAATATAGGTCCATGACTTCCATAAGCAATGTCTCCAAAGGCGCCATCATCCGCTTCAAAGGAGAACCCCATATCATAGAAAATCTTGTCCACCGTACACCCGGCAACCTCAGAGCCTTCTATCAGGCAAACATGAGAAACCTGAAAAGCGGCCGCAATGTGGAATACCGGTTCAGCGCCACGGAATCAGTTGATGTCATCATAACCGAACGCAAAGAGTACCAGTACCTTTATATGGACGGGGCAGACTATGTCATGATGGACTCAACCACATTTGACCAGATCAATGTATCGGAAGCCGCCATCGGCAGTGGATCGCGTTTCATCAAGGACGGCATCACGCTCACTATTGTCTTTTCTGACGATGGTGCCATTCTCAGTGTTGAACTTCCTACCTTTGTAGAAGTAGAGGTAACTGAAACCAGCCCGGCATCAAAAGATGACAGGGCAACCAGCGGAACCAAACCAGCCATTGTGGAAACCGGAGCCGAGGTCAATGTACCGATGTTCGTCCAGAACGGAAGCGTCATACGGGTCGACACCCGCAGCGGCGACTACATTGAACGAGTAAAAAAGTAACATCCCCGCACAAGCGGAACGCAAACGAATGTAACCCTAAGTCCCATTTATCATGAATCTTAACGAAATCAAGCAGCTTATTGACCTTGTCAATAGTTCTGATCTTCAAGAAACCATCATTGAAGAGGGAGAATTCAAAATCACCCTGCGCCGCTCACTCCCGCATGAAGCAGTTGCTGTTGCCTGTGCCCCCGCATCGCCAGCTCCAGCCGTTCCGCAGGTCGCCGCACCTGCTGCTGCAGCAGAAACAGTTGTAACAGCTCAGGCTTCAGGCCTGACCGATGTCTGCTCGCCGATTGTCGGCACCTTCTATCAGGCATCATCCCCGGATACCGCACCGTTTGTGAGCGTTGGCGACAGTGTCAAAAAAGGTGATATCCTCTGCATCATTGAAGCCATGAAACTCATGAATGAAATTGAGGCAGAAATCAGCGGCACCGTTGCTGAAGTACTGGTAGAGAACGGTCAGCCGATTGAATATGATCAGCCGCTGTTCCGCATCAAACCATAAACAATTTCACATACCACGACCTTGTTCAAGAAAATACTCGTTGCAAACCGGGGTGAAATAGCCCTGCGCATCATGCAGACATGCCGGGAAATGGGCATCAGCACAGTTGCAGTCTATTCAACAGTCGATGCCGAATCCATTCATGTCCGCTACGCAGATGAAGCCGTCTGCATAGGACCGGCCCTCTCACGGGAGAGCTATCTCAATATCCCCCGGCTGATTGCGGCTGCAGAGGTCACCAATGCCGATGCAATTCATCCGGGCTACGGATTTCTTGCTGAAAACGCCGAATTTGCGGATGTCTGCGCGTCCGCCAATATCAAGTTCATCGGACCTACGGCTGAAATGATCAACCGTATGGGCGACAAGAATACCGCCAAGTCCACCATGATAGCGGCCGGCGTACCGGTTGTTCCCGGAAGCCCCGGTCTGGTGACCGATCTGAAAGAGGCAGTCGAGACAGCAAAAAAAACCGGCTACCCCGTCATCATCAAACCAACTGCCGGTGGCGGCGGAAAAGGGATGCGCGTAGTGCATGAAGAGAGCCAGATTGAAAAGGCCCTCAATACCGCCCGAAGTGAGGCTGAACAGGCTTTCGGCAACAGCGGCGTCTATATTGAAAAGTTTCTGGAAAACCCCCGTCATGTTGAAATTCAGATCATGTCTGACCAGCACGGCAACACCATCCATCTGGGTGAACGCGACTGCACGGTGCAGCGTCGCCACCAGAAACTCATAGAAGAGACCCCCTCACCAGCTGTCAATGATGCCTTGAGAAAGAAAATGGGTGACGCTGCTGTTGCTGCAGCATCGGCAATCAACTATGAAGGAGCCGGGACCATAGAGTTTCTCCTTGACCGCCATCAGAACTTCTACTTCATGGAGATGAACACCCGCATACAGGTGGAGCATCCCGTGACCGAGGAGCGCTATGATGTTGACATCGTCAAGGAGCAGATTCTGGCTGCATCAGGAGAATCACTTGAAGGCCGCCAGTTTACCCCGAGAGGCCACTCAATCGAGTGCCGCATCAATGCTGAGGATCCGGAGCACATGTTCCGCCCCTCACCGGGAAAACTGCAGGTATTCCACACACCAGGTGGTCACGGCGTTCGGGTAGACTCGCACTGCTATGCAAGTTATGTAGTACCATCAAACTACGACTCCATGATTGCCAAGCTGATTGTAACCGCACACACCCGGGAGGAAGCAATCGCCCGTATGTCGCGCGCTCTTGACGAATTCATTGTTGTTGGCATCAAAACCACCATCCCCTTCCAGAAACAGGTAATGCACGA
>JABMPC010000030.1 GCA_013203905.1 Chlorobium sp.
CAGTCATGAGTGTCCCCAACTTTTTCGGGAAAAATTGCTACCTTCATCCCGCAGTACCCGATGATGCATTTTTATACAATGATGATTGACCATGTTTGAAGCCAGAAACCTATCGCTCAGCGTCGGCACCAAAGAGCTCCTTTCCGATACATCTTTCCGCGTTGGCGACACCGACCATGTTGGCCTGGTGGGGCTGAACGGCACTGGCAAGTCCACATTGCTGCGCCTCATAAGCGGCACCGGAAGCGATTCGGCGCTTATCAGCAACGGCCAGTTCATCAAATCGGCTGAAACCACCATCGGCTACCTGCCGCAGGAGATATCATTCGAAGGTGATCTTGAAAAAACCGCTCTCCATTATGCCCTGCAGGCCAATGCACGGTTGTTTGAGCTTTCGGGGAAAATCACCACAATGGAGCATGAACTGGCTCTTCCCGAACAGGACTATGAAAGCGCTGCCTACCACGATCTGATTGAACGCTACTCCGACGCCATGCATGAGTTCGACCATCTCGGCGGATACAGCATGCAGTCGGATGCAGAAAAGGTGCTTGCCGGACTCGGGTTCAGTGAAATTGACTTCCACAAAAAGGTCAAATCATTTTCCGGTGGATGGCAGATGCGACTGCACATTGCCAAACTGCTCCTGCAGAACCCCACACTGCTCCTTCTCGATGAACCGACCAACCATCTTGATATAGACTCGCTCCGGTGGCTTGAGAATTACCTTCTCAATTACGAACACAGCTACATGATTGTGTCGCACGACAGGTTTTTTCTTGACAAACTGACGACCAAAACACTTGAAATCTCATTCCAGCGCATTGACGAATACAAAGGGAACTACTCCCGCTATGAAATAGACAAGGCGGAACGCTTTGAGCTGATGATGGGCAAGTATCAGAACGACAAAAAGAAAATTGCCGAACTGCAGTCGTTCGTCAACCGGTTCCGCGCCAAGGCAACCAAAGCCCGGCAGGCCCAGAGCAGACTGCGCCAGATGGAAAAGCTTGAAAAGGAGATTGAATGCCCGGAAGAGGATCTCTCCCGAATCTCCTTCCGTTTCCCAAAGGCGCAACCTTCAGGACGCGAGGTCATGCGCCTTGAAGGGATAGGGAAAAGTTACCCGCTGCCGGACGGCACAACCAAACAGGTGCTGGATGGCATTGACCTGGAAATCATGCGGGGCGACAGAATCGCCATCGTAGGCTCGAACGGTGCCGGAAAAACCACCTTCTGTAAAATCCTGGCCGATGAAATTGAGTTTGACGGAAAACTCACCGTGGGACATAATGTGACACTCAACTATTTCGCGCAGCACCAGACGGAAAACCTCGCCCCTGACAAAAGCATCTACAAGGAGATGCTCGACGCTGCGCCTACAGCAGAGGCACAGAAAAAAGTGCGCGACATTCTCGGCTGCTTTCTCTTCAGCGGAGACGCCATTGAAAAGAAAATAAAGGTGCTTTCGGGCGGCGAAAAATCCCGCGTGGCGCTTGCAAGAATACTGCTGCAGGCCTCCAACCTTCTGGTGATGGATGAACCGACAAACCACCTCGACATGCGGTCAAAAGAGATGCTGATTGACTCGCTTGAAAATTACGACGGCACCCTTCTTCTGGTCAGCCACGACAGGTATTTTCTCGACAGCCTCGTCAACAAGGTGGTTGCCCTGAAAAACGGCTCCCTTCAGCTCTATCTTGGAACTTATGCCGAGTATCTGGAAAAGTCGGAAAAGGAACATGAGGAGGAAAAGCGTCTTGAGGCAGCAGCGCTGAAAGCAAAATCAGCCGCCGCAAAAGCACCGGAAGCAAAAAAACCGGCAGGCCAGCCAAAGCCCAAGAAGCATAAAGACCCGAAAAAGATGGCCTCCATAGAACAGGAAATCAACCGCCTCGAGCAGGAAAAAGAACGCACAGAAACTCTCATGGCCACTGAAGATTTCTACAAAAAAAGCCAGAACGAGACCGCCAAAGTGCTTGAAGAGTACCATGCACTCTCCGGCAAACTGGAGAAACTCTTTGCCGACTGGGAGGCTGCCGGGGGGTAAACCCCCCTGTAGAGCGCCCCCTTTCCTGTTCAGAAAAATGTTGAGTATATTTTCAGCTGATGACCCCAGATAACAAGCCCATCCCTATGGCGGACATGAACCATCTCACAGGACTCAGCGGACTCAGTGCAGACTCCATCACCGGGCTGCTTGATACGGCGACCGGATTTAAGCAGACGCTCCGCTCGGGGAATGCCCCTTTCAACCCTACACTCAAGAACAGGCGCATTGCGCTGGTTTTTTTTGAAAACTCTACCCGGACCCGTTTCTCTTTTGAGATAGCGGCAAGAAATCTTGGCGCAGGAACACTCGGTTTCAGTGCCGCATCCAGCAGTGTGAGCAAAGGTGAAACCCTGAGCGACACAATAAAGAACCTTGAGGCAATGCAGGTTGACGCTTTCGTTCTGCGCCACCCCTCATCGGGTAGCGCCAAACTCATCAGCCGCATCACCCCAAAACCTGTCATTAATGCCGGAGACGGCTCAAACGAGCATCCAACCCAGGCCCTGCTCGATATGTTCACCCTTCGGGAGCACTTCGGCTCACTCAAAGGGCTCAAGGTGATCATTATCGGCGATGTGCTTCACAGCAGAGTTGCCCGTTCAAATATTTACGGCCTGCTGAGAGCCGGTGCCGAAGTAGGGCTCTGCGGCCCGGTAACATTGCTTCCCCCGGATGCCGAAAAACTCGGAGTCCGTCTTTTCACCAACCTTGACAGGGCTATAGCCTGGGCTGATACGGCCATCGTACTCCGCCTGCAGCTTGAACGGGCCAGCGGAACCTATCTCCCCTCGCTTGAAGAATATTCACGCCATTACGGCCTGACGGACGAACGGCTTGAGAGAACCGGAAAACATCTTCTGGTGCTGCATCCCGGCCCCATCAACCGTGAAATAGAAATTTCGAACCATGTAGCCGACCGGATACAGCCACCCGGCTATTCCAAAAGCATGCTGCTCGAGCAGGTCACCAACGGCATCGCCGTCCGCATGGCGGTACTCCAGACCCTGCTCGACCGAACCCCTTAGCAATACCACACACAAACAACCACATAACACACAACGAAAAACAGAACAGCCATGAAACACCTTCACGGGAAATTCATAGCAGCAAGCCTGCTGCTCACCTCCATGATTCTCTCGCCCCTGCAGACACATGCAGAATTAAAGAGCGAAGTGCTCCATGAATGCCGCATCGGCATCATGGCTCACGACACCGACATCAACCTCTGGGGCGCATCCCCCTCTGAAAAGGGAATCGATTTCAACGGCGAGCTCATTTTCACTCCCGGGTGGGAGATTCTTGGAGGCATCGTGCGGCCGAACCTCGGCATGTCGATCAACAGCGCTGGTGACACGAGCTATCTGTACAGCGGTGGTCTTCTTGAGTGGGACGGCGGTAGCGGCTGGTTCTTCGACGCCGGTGTAGGCCTTTCGCTGAACGACAGCAAAGGCAAAGACCTCGGCAGCAACCTCCTGCTTCGTCTTGCGCTTGAAGTGGGGCATGAGATCTACGAATGCCACAGAGTATCGCTCATCATGGACCACATTTCCAACGCCAACACGGCAGACCCGAACCCCGGCATAGACAACATCGGGCTCCGCTACGGCTACCTGTTCTGAACTGAAAGAGTTATAAAGCAAAAAGCCCCTGGACTCCAGGGGCTTTTTGCTTTGTATTACCAGCTCATTTCAGAGCAGAGAGTCAAAAAACTCCGGTACCGCAGAATGGAATCCATCTGCTGCCCCTTTTTGCACAAACTCTCCGAGAAAGGGAGGATAGAGTTCATACTGATCCAGCTCTGCAAGCGGAATCCAGTCGACCCTCAGAATCATCTGTTCATCATCAGGATACTCGGGGTCCTTCCCCGTCACAGTCTCCCCACCCGTCACTGCGCAGTGAAAGCCAAGCGAGAGAGAATGGTGACGGCTGCCCTGCAGGGGAGCTCCGGGATGGGGATAGAGCAGCTCCTTGACAAACACCATGCTTCCAACGCTGCAGCTGAGCCCGGTTTCCTCCATCATCTCGCGACAAAGTGCATCCTGAAGAGTCTCCCCCCGTTCAACCCTGCCGCCGGGAAGAATCCAGTAACTATCCGGAAAGGCGGAATCGCCCGGAGCAAAACTTTTATGCTCGACGAGCAGAACCTCGCCATCCCTTATGCAGAGCCCGCTGACCCTGAGTGTCACCTGTTCCATCTCCGCAACTCCTCCCATTGTTTACAGTCATACCGCAAAAGCCATAACTTCACAGCCAGAATAGCCATTTATCCTCATACATGCCAGCCCGTTACAAAAGCACACCAGATAACCATATAGCTAAAATGAAAACAAAGAAAAAAGTGATGAAAAGTAAACCTTGTCCATTTTATATTATTTTTATTAAATTAAAAGTTTAGTTTACACACACCTGTTCTTTCTTGAGTCCAAACCGACCCCTGTACTGAAGGGCGGTTGAGTTTTTTGCAACACATACACACACAACCTAACGGAGAACTCGCATGAAAAAAATGCTCTCACTTGCTGCAATGTTTGCAGTATTGGCGTACGCATCACCCGCTTCGGCTGAGCTCAAGATCAGCGGTGACGCCTCTACCCGCCTGCGCGGTCAGTACATTGACGATAACGGCAACAACACGGACGATCTATACTTCTCCTACCGTGTCCGCCTTAAAGGCGCAGCCGACCTTGGTGACGGCTACTTCTTCAAGACCATGCTCACCAACGACAACCTAGCAGGCGGATGGACCTCTGTGGGCACCAACAACACCGAGAGTGCAGAAATTGAAGTCTCGAACTTCTACTTCGGCCGCAAAATGGAAGAGAGCCATTACGCAATAGGCCGTCTTCCGATGGGAAGCTTCAACAACCCCATCTATGACCTGGCGCTCTATCCGATTCCAAGAGCAGGTGTCTACGGATCGACAAGGTATACGCTTGATATTCCCTTCGCCACCTACAACATGGACCGCATGTTCGGCATGAACTACGGAACCAAGATTGGTGATGGCGAACTCAACACCACCCTCATTGTCTTCAGCGAGGACTCTGACGGCAACACCGAGAGCGAAGGCGACGGATTCTTCGGCGACTCTTACGGCCTTCACCTCAGCTATAAATTTAATGTCGGCGATATCACCATCGACCCGCAGGCTATCATTGCCCTGACAGATGGAGACGGAAATGTCTACCAGAATGTCTCATCGAACACCGTCGGCGCCAATATCGCGTTCCCGGCAGGAAGAATTCCTGTCATCGGTGCTGACGATGTGAAGCTTAGCGTGAGCGGATTCTACACCTGGTGCACAGACAATAACGGCAAGTATGATGCCACAACAACCACCACTGTTGACTATGACGCTATTCTCTTAAGACTCAAGGCAGAAAAAGGCTCGGCAATGGCATGGGTTGACTACAGCCGGGCAAACGACGACACTAACGGCAGAAAGGCTGACTATGACAGCGTCTTCCTCTGGGCTCAGTACAAGTTCAGCATCTATGAAAGCGCTGCCGGCTCTTTCAGCCTCACACCTGCACTTCGCTACCTTGCCAGCACGACAGACAATGCTGAAACAGACACAGAGACCGACTACAGCAAAGTTAGAACCGAGCTGATTGCAACGGTCACCTTCTAAGAAAGGGCCACTGCTTCGAAAAAGCCGCAGGAAACTGCGGCTTTTTTTTCTCTGATCCGGCGTAAGTAACAATCATTAAAAAACCGCTGTATCAGACATTTTCCCTATATTGACAGAAGGGCTTTTTCACAACCCACAAATCACAAACAACCATGGAAAAAGGAAAACTCCAGGCGTACTGGAAAACCAACCTCAGCTACCTGATCGCTCTTTTGGTGGTATGGTTCGTCGTTTCATTCGGGTTCGGCATCCTTCTTGTAGACCAACTCAACGCCATTCATGTTGGAGGCTTCAAGCTCGGCTTCTGGTTTGCCCAGCAGGGCTCAATCTACACCTTTGTGGTGCTGATTTTCGTCTATGTCGCCCTGATGAACCGGCTTGACAAGAAGTACGATGTCCGCGAGGATTGAGCGAATCATAATCACACACACCAAACCTTAACACCTTACCGCTATGGATGTACAGAATTGGACTTACACCATCGTCGGGATAACCTTTCTGATCTATATCGCAATTGCGATCTGGGCGAAAGCGGGATCCACGAAAGAATTCTATGTTGCCGGAGGAGGCGTTCCGCCGGTACTAAACGGCATGGCAACCGCGGCCGACTGGATGTCGGCGGCGTCGTTCATCTCAATGGCCGGCCTCATCTCCTTCATGGGATATGACGGCTCGGTATACCTTATGGGCTGGACCGGCGGCTATGTGCTTCTTGCGCTGCTTCTTGCCCCGTACCTCCGCAAGTTCGGGAAGTTCACCGTGCCGGATTTTGTGGGTGACCGCTACTACTCGAACGCGGCACGCACCGTGGCCATCATCTGCGCCATCTTTGTATCCTTCACCTATGTAGCCGGACAGATGCGCGGCGTGGGCGTGGTATTTTCGCGCTTTCTTGAGGTCGACATCAACACCGGTATCATCATCGGCATGTGCATCGTGTTCTTCTACGCCGTTCTCGGCGGCATGAAGGGCATCACCTACACCCAGGTGGCTCAGTTCTGCGTGCTTATTTTCGCCTACATGGTTCCGGCAATCTTCATCTCCATGCTTATCGCCGGTACCCCCATCCCGCAGATCGGCTTCGGCAGTGAGCTTGTCGACGGCGGCGGTTTTCTGCTCGACAGACTTAACGGACTGCATGAAGAACTCGGCTTCGCATCCTATACCGACGGTTCGAAACCGATGATTGATGTTTTCTTCATCACTTTTGCGCTGATGGTCGGTACGGCTGGTCTTCCGCATGTGATTGTCCGCTTTTTTACGGTTCCCAAAGTGCGTGATGCACGCATCTCAGCCGGATGGGCGCTTATTTTCATCTCGCTGCTCTACACAACGGCACCCGCAATTGCCGCCTTTGCCCGTTACAACCTGATCAACACGGTCAGCAACCAGCAGTACAGCGAACTCCCCTCTTGGTTCAATACCTGGGAAGGTACCGGCCTGCTTGCATGGGCCGACAAAAATGGCGACGGGGCCATACAGTATGTAAAAGGCGATCCGTTTGTCGGGAAACCTGCTTTCACGGGTGAAACAGGCGAACTCGGCCAGAGACTTCTTTCGAACGAAGCAACAGTCGATAACGCAAACGAGCTCTATATCGACCGCGACATCATCGTGCTCGCAAACCCTGAAATCGCCAAACTTCCGGCATGGGTCATTGCCCTTGTTGCGGCTGGAGGCCTTGCCGCAGCTCTCTCAACGGCTGCCGGTCTCTTGCTGGTCATTTCAACATCGATAGCGCATGACCTCATCAAAAAGCAGCTCAATCCAAACATCAGTGAAAAATCGGAGCTGCTCTCAGCCCGTATTGCAGTGGCAATAGCCATTGTCATTGCAGGCTACTTCGGAATCAACCCTCCGGGATTCGTAGCTCAGGTTGTGGCATTCGCCTTCGGCCTTGCCGCCGCATCGTTCTTCCCGGTTATCATCCTCGGCATTTTCTCGAAAAGGATGAACAAGGAGGGCGCCATTGCCGGCATGCTGACAGGCATCATCTTCACGGCAGCCTACATCATATACTTCAAGTTTGTGAACCCTGGCATGAACAAGCCCGAGTTCTGGCTCTTCGGCATATCGCCTGAAGGCATCGGAACCCTCGGCATGCTCATCAACTTTGCCGTGAGCTTCGTGGTCTCCCGACTCACCCCTGCGCCTCCTCAGGAGATACAGGAACTGGTCGACAGCCTTCGCTACCCTAAAGGGGCCGGTGAGGCATCGGCACACTGAAGCACTCCTGATTACAAAAAAAAGGCGCGGAACCAACCGCGCCTTTTTTTTGTACCTTTCGTTGACCATCACCAACCCACACACAGAACAGTAAACAGGACTTATGGCTGCGGAAGAAAGAGAGCAGGAAAAGCTCCTCAGAGAAAAAATAGCCTCCCTCCCCAAAGAACCCGGAGTCTACCAGTTCAGAAACGACAAAGGGCGGGTAATCTATGTAGGAAAGGCTAAAAACCTCCGTTCTCGAGTGCGCTCCTACTTCAGCAACCCCCGCCAACAGAGTGGCAAAACTCAGGTGCTCGTCACCCATATCTGCGATCTTGAAATCATCATCACCTCATCGGAGGTGGAGGCGCTGATTCTTGAAAACAACCTGATCAAGGAGCTGAAACCCCGATACAACATCAACCTGAAAGACGACAAAACCTACCCCTGGCTTGTCATAACGGCTGAACCCTTCCCCCGGATTTTCATCACCAGGAACCGTAAACGCGACCGCTCCACCTGGTTCGGCCCCTACACGGAAGCTGGTCAGCTGCGAACCATTCTCGACCTCATCGGCTCCATCTTTCCTGTTCGAAGCTGCCGCCACCCTCTCACACCCGAAACCATAGCCTCAAAAAAATACAAGCTCTGTCTCGACTACCATATCCACAAATGCAAAGGGCCATGCCAGGGACTGCAGGAAGAAGGTGACTATCTGGAAATGATCGGGGAAATCGTCCGCCTGCTGAAAGGCAGAACGGCAGGACTCAGACGGGACCTTCATGAAAAAATGCTCAAAGCTGCTGAAGAACTGCGCTTTGAGGAGGCCGCTGAACTCAAGTTGCAGCTCGGCAGCCTCAAACGATACAGTGAACGACAGAAAATTGTTGCCACCGACGAGGCAGACCGTGATGCAGTTGCGGTGGCAATCGGTGAAGACGAAGCCTGTGGCGTCGTGTTCCGGATCAGGGAAGGCAAAATGCTCGGCTCGCAGCACTTCATTCTCACCAATACGAAAGGCGAGAGCGAAGCGACAATTCTCGGCAGGGTTCTTGAAACCCACTACCTCAAAACCGCAGACCTTATGCCCGACGAAGTGCTGCTGCCAGAACTGCCGGAAGAAGAGGCTGCCGAAGCATTGAGGGCTCTGGGAAACGAACAGCAAAGCGAAGGGCCGAGGCAGAGGGAGATGCGGTTCACTGTGCCGCAGATAGGGGAAAAAGCCCACCTGCTTGATATGTGCCGCCAGAACGCCCGGCACCATCTGGCTGAATACATGGTGCAGAAACAGAAACGAGGAGAAGCGGTGCGGGAACATAGCGGCAGCGCTGCACTTGCCGATGCGCTGCATCTGGAAAAGACACCGAAAAGAATTGAATGTTTCGACAACTCCCACCTTCAGGGTACCGACTATGTCAGTGCCATGGTCTGTTTTGTGATGGGCCGGCCGCTCAAAGGTGGATACAGGAAATTTAAAATCAGCTCCTTTGAGGGCTCCGACGACTATGCGGCCATGGAGGAGGCCATCAACCGACGCTATGGAGGCTCTCTGAAAACAGAGCTTCCGCTTCCCGACCTTATTGTAGTTGACGGTGGAAAGGGGCAGGTCAATACCGCTCGAAAAGCGCTTGACGCACTTGGAGTGGGCGTGCCGGTCATCGGACTTGCCAAACGGCTTGAAGAAATTTTCATCCCTTTCACCCCTGACCCCTTCAACCTCCCAAAAACCTCCCCCGCCCTCAAACTGCTGCAGCAATTGCGCGACGAGTCGCACCGCTTTGCCATTTCCTATCACCGCACCCTTCGCCGGAATCGCACGCTGCAGACAGAGCTCACCGCAATCGGGGGTATCGGTGAAAAAACCGCATTCACACTGCTCGAGCGGTTTGGTTCAGCTGAAGGAGTCGCAGCGGCAACACTGGAAGAACTTGCGGAAACCGCTGGAACAATGAAGGCTGAAACGGTGTTCAACCATTATCATTCCAAATAAGAGTTACGGCTTTTGTAACCTTTAGGGAATCTGTTTTGTAAGGAAATTCTCTTATATTTATTTCATGATTCTGATTCGTAACGGGTCGAAGCATATGAAACACTTTACGACTGCATATGAACTTTCCTGATTTTTTTGACGACGACCGAAATACCCCAAAAGGCCTGTCAAGGAAAGAGAAGCCGGATCTGGAGGGGATTGATTCCATCTTTGATTCCGACGATCTGCTCGACAGAATCAATCAACTCAATGAAGAAGGGTTCAATCCTGAAGCTCTCATAGTTGCCCGCCGGCTCGAAGAGATAGCCCCGTACAACACCGAAACATGGTTTCATCTCGGAAACTGCCTCACACTCAACGGTTTTTTCGAAGAGGCGCTCGAGGCGTTCCAGAAAGCGGTCCTTTTCAGCCCCTCAGACAGCGAAATGACCCTCAACCTTGCCCTTGCCTGGTTCAATACCGGACAGCTTGACCGGGCGCTTGAAGAGATTGACGGGATTCTTTCAGACAGCTCCATTGAAAAAGAGTTCCATTACTACAGGGGTATCATTCTGCAGCGGCTTGAACGATTTGCTGAAGCAGAATCGGACTTTGAGCGGACCCTTGAGCTTGATGGTGATTTTGCCGAAGCATGGTATGAACTGGCCTACTGCAAAGACCTGCTTGATAAATTCGAAGAGAGCGTCCGGTGTTACAAGAGGGCGCTTGACGAGGAACCTTACAACATCAACGCCTGGTACAACAACGGGCTGGTTCTGAGTAAAATGAAGCGCTACGACGAAGCGCTTGAGTGCTACGACATGGCTCTGGCCATTGCCGATGATTTCAGTTCCGCATGGTACAACCGCGCCAATGTGCTTGCCATCACCGGACGCATTGCAGAGGCGGCCGAAAGCTACCGGGAAACGCTGAAGCATGAGCCCGATGATCTCAATGCCCTTTATAACCTCGGCATAGCCTGCGAAGAATTGGAGCTGTATCAGGAGGCTATCGACTGCTACCGCAACTGCATTCAGCTCAGCGGAGACTTCCCTGATGCATGGTTCGCCCTGGCCTGCTGCCAGGAAGCCATTGACGAATATGACGATGCGTTTGCCTCAATCAAGGCGGCACTTGACTCTGTACCGGACAGTATTGAGTTTCTCCTCCTGAGAGCGGAGATAGAGTATAATCTCAACCATCTCGACAGTGCCATCAGCACCTATCAGACCATCATAGATCTTGAACCCGAAAGCCCGCAGGTATGGGTTGATTTTGCTGTGGTGCTCAGAGACGCAGGTCATATAGACAGGTCCATAGAAGCTTTGCAGCAGTCGCTCAAACTGCAGCCGCTGTCTGCAGATGCACATTTTGAAATTGCAACAGCCTACTTTGCCGCCGGCGACAAACTCAGCACCCTGAAAGCGCTGAGCAAAGCCTTCAAGATTGACCCCGACAAGAAGCAGCTCTTTCAGACCGCCTTTCCCGAACTCTACCAGCAGGATGCTGTCAGGAGGATGCTCGGAATTTCATGAGGCCGGCCACAAAAATCTACGGCCTTATTGGTCGCTCAGTTGATTATTCCTACTCTCCGCTGATACACAATACGGCCTTTGAGCAGCTTGCGCTTCCCTGCCTGTACTCCATTTTCAACATTGCCGAAGAGCAGCAGGTCGCTGACGCCCTGAAAGGAGCCCGCGCTCTGGGCATTGCGGGATTCAGCGTCACCATTCCCTACAAGAAGACGGTCGTGCCCCTCATGGACGCCCTCTCTGAAGAGGCACAGTCCATTCAGGCAGTCAACACCATTGTCAATCATGAGGGAACCCTTGTGGGCCACAATACAGACATTGCGGGATTTGCCGCCCCCTTGCTGCCGCACGCCAAAGCCATTCAGGGTCGTCCGGTTGCCATTCTTGGCAGTGGTGGCGCATCTCTTGCGGCTATTGAGGCATTCCGCACTCTGTTCCTGCCATCAGTGATAACACTTTTCATGCGCAACCCCTCAAACGAAAACCAGATAACAGACACCGCCATCAAACGGTGCGCACTGGCTGATCTTAAAGAGAGCCGAAGCGCAGCATCAGCAATCCTCCGGGAATCGGCAGTCGTGGTCAATGCAACTCCTGTAGGAACACTTGGCCGCCCCGACGCCAACCTGAGCCCGGTGCCAAAGGGAAGCGGCCTTCTCCACGACAAGCAGATCATTTACGACATGGTCTACAACCCGCTTGACACACCTCTCCTCATTGCCGCCCAAAAAGCCGGTGCTGCGACCATTCCCGGCATGGAAATGCTGCTTGCCCAGGGGGCAGCCGCTTTCAGGCTGTGGACCGGCCTTGAGATGCCGATGGATGCTGTCCGCAGCACCCTCCTCGGAGAAATAGGCACCACTGCCGTCTGAGCCGCCAATCCAATCCAATTTTCACCCGCCCGCACCATGAGATGGTTTTTCTTTCTGCTTCTCTCCGTCATCAGCCTTGACCGGTTCACCAAACAGCTCGCCATCATCTTCCTCCGCGACACAGGGGAAAGCATTACCATCATCCCCGGTCTCTTCTCTCTCACCTATGCCGAAAACCGTGGGATAGCCTTCGGCATGGAGTTCCTCCCCCCGGCGGTTCTTCTCACTCTGACAACAATCATCGTCTCGGGAGTCATCATCTACACCCTCACCCGGGGAAACAGGCAACCGCTGTTTCTCGGCTCGTTCGGGCTGATTGCAGGCGGTGGCATCGGGAACCTCATTGACAGGTTCACCACAGGACGGGTTGTTGACTTCCTCTATTTTGACCTCTACAGGGGCGAGCTTTTCGGTCACTGGATAGCACTCTGGCCAATTTTCAATGTGGCCGATTCCGCCATCACCATAGGGGCATGCATGCTCATCATCTTCAACAGCAGAATTTTTCCTGACAGCACTGCAGCGGGAGAGAACAATGTTTGCTGACTCGCACTGCCATCTCTCCTTCCCGGCGTTTGACGAAGACCGAGGGGCAGTCATTGAGCGAATGCAGAAAGCCGGCGTCACCCTCCTCATCGACCCCGGCGTCAATGTGGAAACCAGCAGAAAATCAATCGATCTTGCCCGGACACACAGCTTCATATACGCCAATGTCGGACTTCACCCGCATGATGCCGACAGCGAAGTTGAAGCGAGCACATTCGATGAACTCCAGCAGCTTGCCCGAAATCCGGAGGTGGTTGCCATTGGTGAGATCGGGCTCGACTACCACTATCCCGAAAACAGCCCGCGGAACCAGCAGGAAGCATTCCGCACCATGCTCAGAATGGCCCGAAACCTCAACCTTCCGGTTGTCATCCACTCTCGCGACGCCTGGCAGGACACCCTGCGAATTCTGGACGAAGAACACCATTCGGCACTTCGCGGCATCATGCACTGCTTTTCAGGCGACCTGCATACCGCACAGGAATGCATCAAAAAAGGCTTCCGCCTCTCCATACCCGGCACCCTTACCTACAAGCGCTCCACCCTTCCTGAAGTGATTAGAGCAGTTCCCCTTGAGAGCCTTCTGACAGAAACCGACTCGCCCTACCTTGCTCCCGTCCCGTTTCGCGGCAAACGCAACGAACCTGCCTACGCGGCCATTGTTGCCCGAACCATCGCCGAAATCAGGGAAATCTCTGTTAAAACGGCCGCTGAAGCCATCATGAAGAACACCATCAGCGCATTCGGCTTGCAGCTCCAATGAAACAGACGGATTTGATTTTTTTTGAAAATCAGGCAAACTTGTTTAGGTTAAATTTCAGGTAGAACCGCAATTCGCCAACAGTTTTCACGACAACACCAACGATCCACCAACGACTTTTCAATGAACGATATACAGCAGGGCGGCATCAATGACAGTGCCTCGTCAGCAGTGGACAATCTTCTCTTTTTTGGCATCAAATATAAAAATGCTCTCATCGGAGCCCTTCTCTTCTTCCTGCTTGCCGGCGCAGGAACCTATTTCTGGATGAGCCGTCAGGCGGACCGGGAGCTGGAGGCAGGCATGAAGCTTTCCGCTCTGGAGCAGCTGCTCCAGAGTGGCGACTACCGAAGAGCGATCAAAGGGGACAAAGAAACTACCGGGCTGGAAAGCATAGCCACATCATATAACGGAACCCGGAGCGGAGAAATAGCAGCATTGCTGCTCGCCAACGCATGGTACTCCCTTGGAGAACCCGATTCCGCTCTCGCTGCATTCCAAACCGCATCTATGAAAGATCCTGATCTTCAGGCAGCCGTCCTTGCCGGAAAAGGGGCATGCTTCAGTAACAGGAAAGAGTACGGCAAAGCTGCAGAAAACTATGAAAAAGCATCCCGCAAGGCAGAAAACAACGCACTGAAAGCATCGTATCTGGCAGATACGGCAGACTGTCTGGCGAAGGATGGAAAAGAGGAAAAAGCCCGTCAGCGATACAATGAAATCATTGAAACATATCCCGGCTCAGCGAGCGCATCCGCTGCACAGCGATCGCTCTGGAAGCTTTCCGGCAGCGAGTAACACACCACTTCATTCACGAAAACGAACACCATCATGGCAGAACAGCTCATCATCAAAACCAGTCTTGGAAACATTACCGTCAGCCTCTACGATGACACCCCGCTGCACCGCGACAACTTCATGAAAATGGTTGCAGAAAAATACTATGATGGCATCCGCTTTCACCGTGTCATCAACGGCTTCATGGTCCAGACCGGCGATCCGCTTTCCCGTCATGACGACAAGCGTGCGCTCCATGGTACCGGAGGCCCATCCTACAAGGTTCCGGCAGAAATCCGCCATCCGAACAAAAAAGGGACCCTTGCTGCAGCCCGCGACAACAATCCCCAGAAAGCCTCATCAGGAAGCCAGTTCTACATCAACCACGCCGACAACGACTTTCTGGACGGCAACTACACAGTGTTCGGTATGGTTGAGGAGGGTATGGATGTGGTTGAACTGATAGCCGCAGTAAAGGTTGATCCCAACGACAACCCCCTGACACCGGTCACCATAGAAACCATTGAGCCAACAGCTGCATCCTGAACGCCGATGTCATCAATTTCTACAGCACTTCAGGATATTTGCCGGCGCATTGAAGCTGCAGCCGTGGAGGCGGGAAGAGAGCCCTCCTCCATCAGGCTGATTGCGGTTTCAAAAACCAAACCGCCACATAAGATACGCGAAGCCTTTGATGCAGGTCACAGACTTTTCGGGGAGAGCTACCTTCAGGAATTTCTTGAAAAACGCGCCGACCCACTGCTTGAAGGCCTCCCGATCGAGTGGCACTTTATCGGCCACCTCCAGTCCAACAAGATCCGATCGGTCATAGGGAAAGTCTCCCTCATACACGGCATCGACAAAATTTCCACGGCCCGGGAGCTCTCCCGACAGGCTCTCCGGCAGAACCTGCACGCCAACTACCTTCTTGAGGTCAACACCTCCGGCGAATCAACAAAATACGGCATGGCGCCCAACGAGGCACTTTCCGCCGCCGAAGCTCTTTTCGCTCTTCCCTCCATAACCCTTCGGGGTCTGATGACCATTGCCTCCCCCGATGCGGCCTTGGCAGCCAAAGAGTTCGGTGAACTCCGTCACCTGCTTGAGCAGTTGCGCGAGGTTGCTCCGCATCCTGAACAGCTGAGTGAACTCTCCATGGGAATGAGCGGCGATTTTGAAGCTGCTGTCATGGAAGGGGCCACAATGATACGAATAGGAACCGCCATTTTCGGTGCACGGGGCGCAGGGTAGAGAGCGCCCGCCATTTTTTTCTCACTCCCTTCCGGATTATATTGTAAGATTGCCATTCCAGAGAGGAAGATCGTTCCTCATACGCCCGTCAACCCGTAAATACAATCCATCATGATCGCACAGCAGGCAAAAATTCAGGAAGCCGTCTCCTTCATCAGAAAAAAAACTCAGTCCGACTACCCCGTAGGCATTGTGCTGGGAACAGGTCTTGGGGCGCTTGCCAAAGAGATTGATGTTGAATTTGCACTTGACTATGCCGATATCCCCAACTTCCCCATTTCAACCGTTGAAACCCACCACGGTAAACTGATTTTCGGAAAGCTGGCGGGGAAAAGTGTTGTGGCCATGCAGGGGCGCTTTCATTTTTATGAGGGGTACTCAATGCATCAGATTGTTTTCCCGATCCGCGTCATGAAACACCTGGGAGTCAAAACCCTCGGCATCACCAATGCCTGTGGCGGCCTGAACCCTGCTTTCAGCAAAGGCGACATCATGCTGATTGACGACCACATCAACATGCTGCCAGGCAATCCTCTCATAGGCCCGAACGATACCGATACCGGATCGCGCTTCCCCGATATGTGCGAACCATACTCACAACGCATTCTCTCGATAGCCGAGCAGGTTGCGCTTGACAACAAGCTCAAAGTACAGCGCGGCGTCTATATCGCCCTTTCCGGTCCCTGCCTTGAAACCCGCGCTGAATACCGTATGCTCAGAACGCTTGGCGCCGATGTTGTCGGAATGTCAACCGTCCCTGAAGTCATCGCTGCCGTCCATCAGGGAACAGAGGTCTTCGGCATGTCCATCGTCACCGACGAATGCTTCCCCGACAACCTTCAGGCTGTAAGCATTGAGGAGATCATTGAGGTCTCTAACCGTGCCGAACCGAAAATGACCACCATATTCAAAAATGTTGTCGCCAACCTTTAACACCCCAGCAGGAACATTATGATTGATGCAATCTCCTTCAAAGAAGGGACCTTCCGCTACCTCGACCAGCGCTTACTGCCGCTGCAGGAAATCCATGTGGAAACCAAAGACCACCGCGAGGCAATTGAAGCAATCAAGAGCCTCGCCGTCAGAGGCGCACCGCTTATCGGGGCATCCGCAGGATACACCGTCGTCCTTGGCGTCAACAGCTTCAAAGGCACGAAGGAAGAGTTCCCGGCATACTTCCGCCAGCTCATTGCCGATGTTGAAGCATCACGCCCCACGGCAGTCAACCTTTTCTTTGCCACAAAGAAAATGAACGCGGTCTATGAAGCCAATTTCAAGTCGGACTCTCTTGATGTGCTGAAGGTGAAAATGACTGACGAGGCTCACGGCATTTACAATGACGAAGTCGACAACTGCGACCGCATTGCCCGCCACGGTGTTGACCAGATCAAACGCGACTGCGCCGATATCCTTAAAACGCGCAAGCTCAATGTGCTGACCCACTGCAACACAGGCACCCTTGCCTGCTGCGGCATCGGCACAGCGCTTGGAGTCATCCGCCTGGCATGGAAAGAAGGGCTCATCGAGCGCGTCATAACAGCAGAAAGCCGGCCGCTCCTTCAGGGGCTGAGGCTGACCGCCTGGGAGCTTGAGCATGATGGCATCCCCTTCGTCTCGATTTCGGACTCATCCTCAGCCTTCCTCATGCAGCGCGGGATGATCGACTTCGGTGTTGTTGGCGCAGACCGCATCACAGCCAACGGCGACACGGCCAACAAAATCGGCACCTATGCTCATGCCGTCAGTGCCAGCCACCACGCTCTGCCTTTCTATATCGCCGCTCCTGTTTCCACCATCGACATCACCCTCAACGAAGGGTCGCAGATACCAATTGAGGAACGGAACGCCGATGAACTGAGAACCATTTTTGGCACACAGGTGGCCACACCAACAACGCCGGTGCTGAACTATGCGTTTGATGTCACACCGGGAACACTGCTCCGGGGAATCATCACCGAAAAGAAAGCCGTTGTCGGCAACTATGAAACAGGGCTCAGAGAACTGTTTACACAACAGTGATAAACCCAATCAGATAAACCGGGCTTTGCTGTCCGGTTTATCACTCCAACAAAAAGGACCATTTCTATCCTTTTTATTGATTTATTGAACTATAATCGTACCTTCAGTGTACAAAAATCGTTCTGGAAGCGTTATCCACACAACCGGGCATCACTTATGGATACTCTTTTTCTCGCCAAACTGCAGTTCGGGATGACTTCGGTCTTCCATTTCTTTTTCGTACCCCTCACCCTTGGCCTCTCCATTTTCACGGCCATTCTTGAAACAGCCTGGGTTCGTACAGGAAAAGAAAAGTACCGTCAGCTCACCCGTTTCTGGGGACACCTGTTCCTCATCAACTTTGCCGTCGGTGTGGTTACCGGCATTGTCATGGAGTTCCAGTTCGGCATGAACTGGTCGCAGTACTCCCGATTTGTAGGCGATATTTTCGGCGTCCCCCTCGCCATTGAAGCGCTGCTGGCGTTCTTTATCGAGTCCACCTTCCTCGGCATCTGGGTATTCGGCTGGGACCGGCTTCCCAAAAAACTTCACGCCGCCGCAATCTGGATTGTGGCTCTCGGCTCCAATCTTTCGGCTCTCTGGATTCTCGTAGCCAACTCCTTCATGCAGGCCCCGACCGGATTCCGGATGTCCGCCGACGGCGCAAGGGCGGAAATGACCGACTTTGGAGCACTCCTCTTCAACCCCCATGTCTGGAAACAGTTTCCTCATGTTCTGGCGGGAGGCATTGTAACGGCAGCCTTTCTTGTCATTGCCATCAGCGTCTGGCACCTTGCAAGGGGTACAAAAGACAGGGAGGCCTTCATCACCTCCATGAAATTCGGCACCGTGTATGCCTTTATCGGCACCATTCTGGTTACTCTGGCAGGCCATACCCAGATGCAGCACCTCATGACCACACAGCCCATGAAAGTTGCCGCTGCCGAGGCTCTCTGGGAAACTGAAAATCCCGCAAGCTTCTCGCTTTTCACGGTCGGTGATGAAGAAAACCTGAAGGATGTGTTCTCAATCCGCCTTCCCGGCATGCTCTCCTTTCTTGCCTACAACTCCTTTGAGGGCGAGGTGAGGGGAATCAAGGAACTGCAGAAAGAATACGAAGAAACATACGGCCCCGGCAACTACATTCCCTCCGTCATTACTGCATACTGGAGCTTCCGCTTCATGGTGGGCGCAGGCACGCTGATGCTGCTGGTTTCAATTCTTGGTCTTGTGAAAATCATACGGGAGAACTATGATTTTTCACCCTTCATGAAAAGGCTCTTTTTCTGGTCCTTTCTGTTGCCGTGGATAGCCAACTCAACTGGCTGGATACTGGCTGAAATGGGACGCCAGCCCTGGATAGTGTTCGGTCTCTTGAAAACCGAGCAAGGAGTTTCACCCGCATCGGTTGTCAGCAGCGGCGAACTGATGGTTTCAATCGTCTCGTTTTTCCTTGTCTATCTGATGCTTGCGGCAACAGACCTCTTCCTTATGAGGAAGTACGCCATGGCAGGAATTGATCATTCAGAATAAACCGTAACGGAGATACTGATGGAACTGCAGACACTATGGTTCATACTCATAACCGTCCTCTTCACCGGTTTTTTCTTTCTGGAGGGGTTTGATTTCGGGGTAGGCATCCTCCTCCCCTTCATGAGCCGCGAAGACATTGAGCGCCGGACTATCATCAACACGATCGGCCCTTTCTGGGACGGCAACGAAGTCTGGCTCATTACCGCCGGCGGTGCAATGTTCGCGGCATTTCCCGAATGGTATGCAACCCTCTTCAGCGGCTTTTACCTGGCGCTCCTTCTGATGCTTGTGGCTATGATATTCCGTGGCGTCGCATTTGAGTTCCGGAGCAAACACAGCGACCCGCGCTGGCGCAGTTTCTGGGACTGGAGCATTTTTGCCGGGAGCGCAATTCCCGCCCTTCTCTGGGGTGTTGCTTTGGCGAACTTCATCAGGGGTGTTCCCATTGACGCTGATATGAACTATGCCGGAGGTTTCTTCAACCTTCTCAACCCTTACGCCCTTGCCTGCGGCCTGACCTCCCTCTCCATCTTCACCCTTCACGGAGCGGTGTTCCTGACCCTTAAAACCACCGACGCCCTGCAAGAGAGAGCAGTAAAAACCGCAAAATTGGCATGGGTGCCCGCAGTGCTTCTCTCGTTTATTTTCATGGTCTACACCAACTATGAAACCGATCTTTACAGCCATCTCGGCATCAACCCCGGCATTATTCCTGTCTTCAGCGTCATCGCTCTTGTATCAGTGATTTTTCTGCTACAGAAAAATGCCTCCGGATGGGCATTCGCCATGACCGGCATTGCCATCGCATTCTCAACCATCACCATCTTCATGGGGCTCTATCCGAGGGTTCTGGTATCCAGCCTTGATCCTGCCTGGAGCCTGACCATCTACAATGCCTCCTCTTCAGAGTACACGCTCGGAATCATGTCGATTGTCGCCCTTCTTTTTGTTCCTCTTGTCCTCGTCTATCAGGGCTGGAGTTACTGGGTGTTCCGCCAGCGGGTCTCCACGGGAGGAAAACTTGAATACTGATGCACCCCCAAAAAACTGAACCGCACGAAAGCAGAGCCAATGAATCGTGACCGGCGCCTTTTTGGGCTGATACGCGAATACAGGATGCCTTTCATTCTGTCATTTCTGTCAGGAACAGTGGCGGGCGTCATGATGATAGGTCAGGCGTTGTGCCTCAGTACAGCCATCAACGCAGCATTCATCCTTCAACAGCCCTTCAGTGCACTGCAGAAACCAATAGCGCTGTTTGCCCTCTTCAGCCTCCTGCGGATGCTGCTCTCATGGGCAGGCCATACGGAGGCCAACCGGGGAACACTCCAGATACGAAAAAAAATTTTCAACCGTATTGCCACCACTCTGGCCCGGCGGGGGCCTCTCTTCGCCCGATCAATGCAGAGCGGGAAGCTCAGCCTCACCATGCAGAAAGGAGTCGGCGCTCTGGACGCCTACTTCAGCCAGTTCGTCCCACAGCTCTTCCTTGCCATTGCCATACCGGTTCTGATACTCATCGCCGTTTTTCCAACCGATCCAATCTCCGGGCTCATCCTCCTTGTAACCGCCCCCCTCATACCCGTATTCATGGCGCTCATCGGCAAACGGGCCGGAGCCCTGACCGACCGCCAGTGGGAATCACTCAGCCGTATGAGCGGCTACTTTCTCGACATGCTTCAGGGCATGACCACCCTGAAAATTTTTGCCCGCAGCCGTATGCAGCATGCCGCCATAGAGGAAGCCGGTGAAAACTTCAGGGTGGCGACCATGAAAGTTCTCAAAATCGCCTTTCTCTCATCCCTCACCCTTGAACTTGTAGGCACCATAGGTACTGCGCTGATTGCAGTTGGCATAGGAGTCCGCCTGCTTTCAGGAAGCATTGGCTTCCAGTCAGCACTATTTGTGCTTATTCTGACTCCCGACTTCTACCTGCCTCTGCGCCAGCTGGGGCAGAAATTCCACGCAGGCATGGAAGGCGAAAGTGCTGCGAAAGAGATTTTCGCCATTCTTGAGCACCAGAGTCCAGAACCCCGAAACGGAACTGCCACCCTTCGGAGAGAATCGGTCCAGAGCCTCCCCATATCGTTCCTCAATG
>JABMPC010000003.1 GCA_013203905.1 Chlorobium sp.
ACGAACGCTATGCAATAGGATTAGATATGCAGAAATATGCATTCGTTTGCTTGTAGACCGATAAGTACACTCAGTCATGAGTGTCTCCAACTTTTTCAGGTCTTTTGCGTTGCTGGGGGGAATGGGGGTGTGGGTTATTGTAGGTATTAGTGGGCAGGCCAAGTGGGGACAAAGACATGCTGTTGAGGGTGTCCGACTTTGGGGTGGAATTTTGTACATTAAGGGTATATGGTTTTTGCATTAAACGGATATGTATGCTGAAGGGTAAACGGATTGTTCTGGGGGTGTGCGGCGGAATTGCTGCGTATAAAACACCGCATCTTGTGCGTCTTCTGAAGAAGGCGGGGGCGGAGGTACGGGTGGCTTTGACGGAGGCGGGCGGGAGGTTCGTGAGCGAGCTTTCGCTGGCAACTGTGTCGGGGGAACCGGTGCTTCGAAGCATGTTCCCGGCTACGGACGCGCCGGGGGTTGATTTTACGACTCATATTTCGCTGGGCGAGTGGGCCGATGCGCTGGTGGTTGCCCCGGCGACTGCCAATACTATGGCGAAACTGGGAGCGGGGCTGTGTGACGACATGCTGACAGCCTGCTTCATTACGCTTCGCCCGAACCGACCGGTGCTGATTTTTCCGGCTATGGACGGCCAAATGTTCCTGTCGGCCTCTGTGCAGCGCAATGTTGCCACACTCTCGGCACAGGGTTGCCATGTGTTCACCCCTGAAAGCGGCGAACTGGCCTCGGGGCTTTGCGGCCTGGGCCGAATGGCTGAGCCGGAGGAGATTGCTGCTCAGCTTCTGCGGGCGCTTGATTCCATTTCTGATACCTCTTCCCTTTCAGGACTCGGCGTTGTGGTTACGGCAGGGCCTACCAGGGAGAAGATTGATGGGGTCCGCTTTATTTCAAATTATTCGTCGGGCAAGATGGGGTTTGCAGTTGCCCGTGAAGCTGCCGATAGAGGGGCGAAGGTGACGCTGATTACTGGACCTGTACGCCTTGAGGCTCCGCCGGGCGTTCGGCGCATTGATGTGGAAAGCGCACGGGAGATGAACGAGGCGGCAGAGAGCCTGTTTTCAGAGACCGATATTTTCATTGGAGCTGCGGCTGTTGCCGATTACCGTCCGGCTGAACCTGTGGAGGGCAAGGTAAAAAAAGGGGCCTCAGAGATGGAGGTCCGGCTGGTGCAGAACCCCGATATTCTTGCTGGGTTCGGAGCGCAGAAGGCACCCCGGCAGCTGGCTATAGGCTTTGCTCTTGAGGAGACGGGTGGCATTGAGCATGCTCGCACAAAACTGAAAGCAAAAAATCTCGACCTGATTGCCTTCAATACCTTCGACGGCACCGACTCAGGTTTTGAGGTGGATACAAATATCCTTACTCTGATAGTAAGAGGGGGGGAAACCGTGGCCCTTACAAAACTGACGAAAGAGGCCGCGGCGGGAGAGTTGCTTGATGCGGTGGAACGGTTGCTGAAAGAGAGGGAGCCGAAGGCATGAGTTCTCCTTTACTTGAAGCCCTTGCCGCGGAAGCTGCTCATTGCAGGAAGTGCCGTCTGGCTGATACCCGGAAGTCAGTGGTATTTGGCGAGGGCAATCCGCACGCGGGGCTTATGGTGATAGGAGAGGCTCCGGGAGCTGATGAGGATGCAAGCGGAAGGCCCTTTATTGGCCGTTCGGGGCAACTGCTCACTAAAATTTTGCAGGCGGTGGAGTTCGGCCGGGAAGAGGTGTTCATTGCCAACATTGTCAAGTGTCGCCCTCCGGAGAACCGCAACCCTTTGCAGGACGAAATTGCCTGCTGCACGCCGTGGCTGGAAAAGCAACTTGAAATCATCCGTCCGAAGGTCATTCTCCTGCTTGGCAAAGTGGCCGCCAACACCATACTCAGCAACCAGACAGCGCTTAGGGCAATGAGGGGCAAAGTTCTGGAGTGGAGAGGAGTGGACTGTTTCGTAACATACCATCCTGCGGCACTGCTCCGCAACCCGAACTGGAAACAGGGCTGCTGGGAAGATGTTCAGCTGATGCGACGCCATTATGACAACCTTATGAAGAAGAGCCGGGCATGAGAAAGCAGGACAGGAACATTATAGATTTTGATCAGGATATTGACTTCTCGAAAGAGAGCCGCATTCCGCCATACTCCACCGAGATAGAGCAGGAGGTGCTGGCCTGCGTGCTACTTGACGATGACCCGATTGAGCAGGTGATTCAGATTTTCGGCGACAGCGGAGGCGATGTATTCTATGAGCGGCGCCACCAGATCATCTTCAAGGCGATGATGCAGCTCTATACAAAGCGCCAGGCGATTGATCTCATTACGGTGAGTGAAGAGCTGGTCAAACTCGGCGAGCTCGACAATATCGGTGGACGCCACTACCTTGCGGAACTGTCGGGGAAGGTGATCAGCGCGGCCAATGTGGAGTATTATGCGCGACTGGCGAAGGAGAAATACCTCTACCGGCGAATGATATCAATATCCACAAAGATTTCAGAGAGTTCGTACAGTTCGTCCATGGACATTTTTGACCTTGTGGAGCATGCCTCACAGCAGTTTTTCAACATCTCCCAAGCGGGTATCAAAAAGAAGGCCACGCCAATAAAGGATCTCGTTAAGAACGGCATCCGCATGCTCGAAACCCTTCGCGCATCGCAGTCGTCAATAACAGGAATAGGGTCGGGGTTTTCGGAAGTCGACCAGATGACCGCCGGGTTCCAGCAGTCCGACATGATAATCATCGCCGCCCGACCTTCAGCGGGAAAAACGGCGTTCGCTCTTGCGCTTGCCCGCAATGCTGCTGTTGATTTTGAGACACCCGTACTTTTCTTCAGCCTTGAAATGGCCGAAGTGCAGCTGGCCATAAGGCTAATGTGTGCAGAGGCCTCGGTGGAGTCGCAGCTGGTAAGAACCGGCCGTATTTCGCAAGAGATGATGGGGCGCATCATCAACAACATGGACAAGCTGAACGAAGCCAAGCTCTTTATTGACGATACTCCGGGCATCTCCATCATGGAGCTGACGGCCAAAGCCAGAAGACTGAAGCAGGAGCACAACATCGGCATGGTGGTAGTTGACTACCTTCAGCTTGTGAGCCCTGTCCGCGACGGCAAGAGCAACCGTGAGCAGGAGATTGCTCAAATCTCAAGGTCACTCAAAGCGCTGGCCAAGGAGCTCAACATCCCCGTCATCGCCCTCGCCCAGCTTAACCGTTCGGTGGAGCAGCGCTCAGGCGATCGTCGGCCGCAGCTGTCGGACCTTAGAGAGTCCGGCTCCATTGAGCAGGATGCTGATGTAGTGATGTTCCTCTCACGGCCCGAAATGTACGGCAAGCAGACTTTTGAAGATGGCTCATCGACCAAAGATGTAGTGGAAATCGTCATCGGGAAACAGCGCAACGGCCCTATCGGCGACATCCGTCTGCTCTTCCTGAAAAACTACGGGCGCTTCCAGTCAATGGCCAACGCCTATGTGACCGCAGGGGCTACCGACGACAGCTACGGCAATCCGGACGATTACCCGCCTCAGGCTGCAGAATTTTCCTCAGAAGGCGACATGCCCTTTGTGAACTCTGATGAATCTCCTTTTTAACCCATTGTCCACCATGCAGGAAAACACCCCTGAAGAAGCTCACTCAACAGGCAAAGCCGACTGCCCGTCCAGCCTGAAGGCAGGGCTTCCTTCCGGAGCACCGGAAGAAGACAGGTATACAGGCATTGCCGCCTCACGAGGCATTGCCATCGGGGAGTGCTACTCTTTTTTGAAGGAGATGGATGAGCCACAGCCTGAAGTGATTGAAGAGGGACGAATTGACGAGGAGGTTGAGCGGTTCATTGCTGCGCTTGGGCGCTCGGAAAAAGAGCTCCGAAAAATTGAACGGGTCACCATCAAGAAACTTGGCAAAGGGTACTCAAACCTGTTTCAGGCGCAAATTATGATTCTGCAAGACCCCGTACTGACTGATGCCATTTCCAGCCGCATCCGCTCGGAGCGCCGTCCAGCGAATCTGGTGATTGAGGAGGAGTTCAACCGCCACCTTGAGCATTTCCGGAACTCGGACGACCCGCTGTTTCAGGAGCGCGCCGATGACCTGCGCGACATCAAGGACCGCATTATCCGGAACCTGCAGGTACGCAAACTCCATTCATGGATTCCTGAAGGGGTAATTGTTGCTTCGGACCATCTTTCTCCGGCCGACATCATCCTGCTTAGCCGCAGCAATGTGAAAGGGTTCGTCACCGATACAGGGGGAAAAACCTCCCACATCTCGCTTATTTGCAAGTCACTGAAGCTCCCCATGGTGGTTGGGCTCGGCAAATTCTCGCAGAAGGTTTCGACTGGACGGAAAATAATTATCGACGGTAGCAAGGGTACGGTTATTACCGACCCGACCGACGAAACGGTTGCCGAATACATGAAGCGCCAGGAGGCGGAGCTGCAGAGCGAAGAGGACGCATCGCGTAGCGCAGTCTTTCCCGCCACAACAAAATGCGGTGTCAGAATCGGATTCTACGCCAACATCGATTTCAGGGAGGAGCTTGATACTCTTTGCGAAGAGGGGGCGGAAGGTGTCGGGCTGTTCCGGAGTGAAAACCTCTTTACCGACGCATCCAAAGTACCCACTGAAGCCGAGCAGGAAAGCTATTACTTCCAGATGGCCGACGCCATTGCCCCCATGCCGCTCGACATCCGCCTGTTTGATATCGGCGGCGACAAACTGATGTACTCTCCCGTGAAGGAGCCAAACCCGAACCTTGGATGGAGAGGCATCCGTATTCTGCTCGATCTGCCGGAAATTCTTGAAGCGCAGATAACGGCCATCCTGAAGGCTAATTCACACGGCAATCTCGACATTCTGGTGCCGATGATCATGTCGCTTGATGAAATTACCCAGGTGCGGGCCATTGTCGATCGGGTCTATCGTGAACTGACAGAGTCGGGATCGCATCAGATCGAAAAACCCGGAATCGGTGCGATGATAGAGGTGCCGGCTGCGGTGGAGCTGATTGAGGAAATCACCCAGGCAGTGGACTTCATCAGCATCGGAACGAATGACCTCACCCAGTACACCCTTGCCGTCGACCGTAACAATGTGATTGTGCAGGACCTTTTCGAGAAGTTCCATCCGGCACTCATCCGCCAGCTCTACCGCATTATCAGCACTGCCCAGAAAAACCGGCGCAAAGCTGTTATCTGTGGAGACATGGGCTCCGACCCGCTCGCCCTACCCTTCCTCCTCGGCTGCGGACTGCGCCACTTCAGCGTGGTCAGTTCCGATATTGCCAAACTCAAGTCCCTCGTTGGCTGCTTCACCCTTGAAGAAACCGAAACACTCGCCCGCGACTGCCTGCAGCTTACCACCGCAGACGCCATCAAGGAAAGACTGGAAAATTTCGGAAAAGGGGAAACCCGAGCTTAGCTCAAGGCCTCAAATCTTCAATCTTCGCCTGCTTGCGCAGAGCAGTAAAGTACGCCGAAAAAAGCTGTTCCTGCTTGAGTCCGAGCACCTGAGGGGCTATACCGGCCTCTTCAGTCTTGATGTCGAGCCCTTCAGGCAGCGCGCGGCTCGACACTTCAAAAACTGCGTATCCACTCTGAGTCTGTACCGGCCCTGAAAGCTCGGAAAGCGGCATGCCGGCCATGGCTTCAACCAGAGGGCGGTCGACGCCGTAACCTGGAATATAACCGTCGCTCCAGCGGATGTCGCGGGCAGTAAAGAGGCTGAAACTGCTGTCAGCGCCGGCAATTCCGGAAAGCGTAGCGCCAGGAGAGGCCGCAAGCGAGGCAAGACGGTTTTTGATGAACTCGCCTTTCTTCTCTTTGATGATTTCAGTGGTAATGCCTGCTTTAAGGTCGTCATCAAGCTTGCGGTACCCGCTGTCGTTTTTGCCTGTCAGACGCATGACATAGAACCCACGGGGAGTTTCAATAACCTCACTCATGTCGCCCTCGCTTGAGCGGAAGGCAAATTCGTCAATTTTATCGTTGTAGCCTATGGCGGCTATAGGCATATGGCGGCCAAACTGACCGGTGGTCTCAAGGGGCAGATTGTCGGCGGCGGCGCTCTTGTCCATTCCTTTCTCTTTGGCGTCCATCTGAAATACCATGGCACGGCGGCGGATAGCCTCGGTGGTTTCGCTTGATGGGCGAATGGTGCGCACAATTTCAGAGGCAACAACCGCCTTGCGGTCAAACCCGATGACTTTGATGATGTGAAGACCGAACTGAGTCTGCACGGGGCCGACAATGGCTCCGGGTTTTGCAGCAAAAACAGCATCAGCGAATTCCGGTACCATGCGGTCACTTCGGAACCAGCCAAGATCGCCTCCTTTTCCTGCGCTGCCGGGGTCGGCGGAGTAGCGCCGGGCAAGTTCAGCAAAGTTACCTCCAGCCTTCAGTTCCCGAAAAATCATATCGGAAAGGGCGTTGGCCTTTTGGAGGTCGGCACGGCTGTTTGGGTTGAAACGGATCAGAATATGAGATGCCCGTGCAACAGGCTTCTGAGCAGTAGTGACGGATTTTATTTTCAGCAGACGGTAAGAGCCGCTGTCGGCAATGGGGCCCAAAATGGATCCCGCCCGAAGACTAGTGGAACCAAAGAGGGCTGCTCCGGCAACGGGCGAAAAATCGGACCTGTCAAGCGTTTCGTTTATGGACGAGGGGCGGTCACTCTGCATCCGCACAAAGTCGGTATCGTTGCGGGTTGTTGCAAATCCTGCGCGGATGGAGACAAACTCCTGCTGTGCCGAAAGGCTGTCTTTTGCTGAGGGAATGAGGGGGAAAAAGACAAAATCGGATGAGCGGGAAGGGGCCTCGGCGAAAAGCTCGCGGTGCTCACCGTAGTATTTTTTTATCTCATCCTCCTTGACCGGATAGTTGCTGTCATCACCGGCGAAGCTGAACGGAACAGGTATGAACGAAGCATCCATGCGGGTATACTGCTGGCGCACGAGGGTTTCAAGCTCAAGATCTGTCACATGCTCCATGGTTCGGAGCGCCTGAATCAGTTTGTCAATTTTGAGTTCGCGACGGATGATCTCTTCCACCTGCACCCACATCTCGCTGTTCTGCGGGTCACGGCGAGCGGCATCAAGTTTCTGGCGGTCAATAGTACCGGTAGCAGGATCGGTGAAGTTGCCCGCTATCACCTGCGGTGGGTCAGGGCGGTTGATGGCGGCAAGAATCTCGCCATCCTGCACCGTGATGCCGAATTTCAGGAACTGCTGCTCAAGAAGTAGCTGGTCCACCACAGTGTTCCATGCCTGTTCCTGCAAGCGGAGCTCAATTTCTGGCGACATGTCGGTACCTGGGTTGCTGCGGCGGTAGTTCTCGCTGAACTGACGGGAAACCTGGTCGTACTGGCTGTAGGGAACTGCCACACCGTTCACGCGACCGGCGTTCTGCCCCCGTCCGCCACGGCCACCGAATCCGGCAAAATCCATACCCCATTCAAAAACAATCAGCCCGAGAAACGAGGCAAGAAGGATGTAGAGTATGATATGCGTTTTATCGCGAAGGCTTGACATTACAGCCATAGATTCCTCAACTGATAGGTATTAGTATAAAAGAGTGTCCTTGTCGTCCCAACCCTCCCTGCCAACTAACGGCACGAAGGCAAAATTCTGGTACTGCTCCCTCTCAAACTGCTCCCCTTTCCGGGTCACGAGGGTCATCACCTGCATACCGCGACTGCCAACGGGAATTACCATGCTACCGTTTTCGTCAAGCTGCTCCTTGAGAGCTTTCGGCTCTGAGGGAGCTCCTGCACTCACAATGATGCCATCAAAAGGAGCCTCCTCGGGCCACCCGAGGGAACCGTCTCCGAGGCGGCAGGCAATCGGAAGGCCGAATCGGTGAAACTTCGCCATCGCCTGATGGTAAAGAACCGGCAACCGCTCTACAGAGAAAACGCTGTAGCCTATCGCTTCCAGAATAGCCGCCTGATATCCCGAACCGGTGCCAATTTCCAGCACTCTGCCAGAGGGTCTGCCACTGCCTCCGGGTACATGGTTGGCCAACAGGCTCGTCATATAGGCAACCGTGAAAGGCTGCGATATGGTCTGCCCATAGCCTATCGGCCAGGCTGCGTCGTCGTAGGCATGAGCCCATCCCTCTTCGGGGACAAACAGATGCCGGCGAACCTCCTGAAATGCGTCAAGAACCCATGGGTTCTCAATACCGTTACGCCGGAGCAAATCCACCATCTCTCTGCGCTGGCGGTCAA
>JABMPC010000031.1 GCA_013203905.1 Chlorobium sp.
GCATGAGCCCATCCCTCTTCGGGGACAAACAGATGCCTGCGAACCTTCTGAAATGCTTCAAGAACACATGGGTTCTCAATACCGTTACGCTGGAGCGAATCCACCATCTCTCTGCGCTGGCGGTCAAATTGCGTTTCCGTCCATTCCATACCTGAAATCTCTTTATCTTTCAGGCGGAAACGCCGGGGACCGCTCCGCTATTGAATATTGTATCTAAAATATGAAAAAACAACCTTTCAACCCTCTCTCAACACCAAAGTTTACCATTTTCGGTGACAACTGCCGCATGGGAAGCTATATCCTGTTCATCCGGGTAGAAAAAAACCTAAGCATATCCTTTGGCCGGTTCCAGAAGGGAGAGCCGGTTCTGGTGGAGGCGGGAGAGTATCTCTATCTGGGCTCAGCCCTTGGCAACCGCCCTTCCGGCTCTCCTCTTGCAGCCCGTCTTCTCCGCCACGCCTCTCGTTCCGGAAAGCTTCGGGCACATGCCATCCGCAAACCCATGGTGAAACGATTCAAAGAAGCGGGACTTGTTGATGCTGTCTCCAAAAAGATACCACCAAAACACACGCACTGGCACGCAGACTGGCTGTTGGACCGGCTTGAAGCGGAAATCACAGGAGTTGTTGCCATCCGCAGCCCTCTCCGCCTTGAAGACGCTCTTTCCGAAGCGCTCGCTCTTCATCCCGAAACCCGGCCCCTCGCCCCGCGCCTCGGCGCTCAGGATGCAAGGAGCGGCACCCACCTGCTCCGCCTTACCGACATAGTGTTAGTTGAAACGATGCTGACAGAGAAGATCGCGGCTCTTTCAGACCTTCTCCCGACCTAACAGCGCACCCACAAACTGGCTGCGGTCAAAGAGCTGCAGGTCATCTATTTTTTCACCTACCCCGATATACTTCACCGGCAGCTTCAGATCGCGCGATATGGAGAGCACAATGCCCCCCTTCGCCGTACCGTCGAGCTTGGTCACCACAATGCCGGTGACATGGACGAACTTCATGAACTCGCGCGCCTGCTGCACTGCGTTCTGGCCGGTAGTGCCGTCAAGCACCAGCAGCACCTCATGCGGGGCTTCAGGTATTTTCTTTTTCGCCACCCGCATAATTTTTGCGAGTTCCTCCATCAGGTGGCTCTTGTTGTGCAGACGGCCCGCCGTATCAACCAGTACCACATCTGCGTTTCGGGACACAGCGGCACTGACGGCGTCAAACACCACCGAAGCGGGATCTGCACCCTGCCCCTGCCCGATAAGCGGAACCCCCGCTCGCTCAGCCCATACCTGAAGCTGCTCATAAGCGGCAGCGCGGAAGGTGTCGGCGGCGGCAATCATCACCTTTTTGCCGGCCTTGTCGTAGTTGGAGGCAAGTTTGGCAACGCTCGTTGTTTTACCCGCCCCATTCACACCCACAACAAGTATCACATAGGGTTTGGCGGGAAGCGGAGCGTCAAACTCAACAGGATGCTCTTCTCCACTGTCCATAAGCATCTTGCCTATTTCATCCATCAGCATCCCGTTGAGCTCTTCCTCCGAACGGTAGCTCTCAGTGCCGGCCCGATCGGTAATGGCATCAACAATCGCCAGCGTTGTTTCAACACCAACATCGGCCGACACAAGAATACTCTCAAGCTCCTCAAGAAACTCGTCATCTATTTCCGTCCTGCCCTTTGTCACCACCGCCAGTTTTTCACGAAGGGTCTCCCTTGTCTTTCCAAGGCCCTCCGTCAACCGCGATAATTTGAACTTGTCAAAAAAACCCATATAAAAGAGATATTGTTCTATGTTTACTAATACTAACCCCTCGGTTTCAGCCGCAGGAAATGTTGAATCAATTTACGCAAAATAATGGCATATAAAGCTACATCCGAGACAGGAGAGTTCGGCCTGATAGAACGCATCAGAAGCATTGTCCAGCCAACCCTACAGAGTGCACCGGAACTGGTAATGGGAATCGGTGACGACTGCGCCGTATGGCAACCATCCACAGAACTGCTGCAGGTAAGCTCTACCGACCTGCTGATTGAACAGGTGCACTTCGACCTGCTCACCACACCAGCAAAACATCTCGGAAGCAAGGCAATCAGCGTCAACGCCTCCGACATCTGCGCAATGAACGCAATCCCCCGCTATGCCCTCATCTCCATTGCCGTGCCCCCCTCAATGCCTGTGGAGATGGTTGAAGAGCTCTACGGCGGTATGCAAAACGCAGCACAGGAGTACGGCATTGCCATTGCCGGGGGTGACACCTCCCGTTCGCCCTCAGGGCTGGTGATATCGGTAACGGTCACCGGAGAAGTTCCCAAAAGCATGATAGCCTACCGCCATGGGGCAAAAGAGGGGGACCTTATCTGCGTCACCGGTACGCTCGGCGGTTCGGCGGCGGGGCTGAGGGTGCTGTTGCGAGAAAAGCTCATCATGATGGAGCACATTGAAAACAACGAGACCTACAATCGCAACCTCATGGCCGACCTCCAGGAGTACAGCGGCGCCATCCAACAGCACCTGCTCCCCCTCGCCCGGCTCGACACCGTCCGGTTCCTGCACGAACGCCAGGTTGCGCCCTCCTCAATGATTGACATATCCGACGGGCTCGGCCAGGACCTCGGCCACATCTGCAAAGCCTCCGCAGCCGGAGCCCTGCTCCAGGAGAACCGCATCCCCGTCAACTCTACCGCCCGACTCATTGCCGACGAACTCCAGGATGACGCCCTCGGATGGGCTATCAGCGGAGGAGAAGACTACCAGCTCCTCTTCACCATTTCAAAAGAAGAACACAAAAAAATAGCCGACAACCGCGACATTGCCGCCATAGGCGAAATCACCCATAAAGAGTCCGGCCTCCTCCTTAAAGACATCTACGGCATCACAATAGACCTCACATCCCTCCCCGGCTTCGACCATTTCAAATAAAAATAGCTGGGTACACTCAGTCATGAGTGTCCCCAACTTTCCCAACTTTTCCCCAACGCGTTGCTGCTTTTCTTTTTGGTTATTAACAATTGTTATGTATTATATAACTGTATCGTTATATTCCTTTCGCAGAATCACACAACCACAAATCAGTTTCGGTATGTTCAGAAAAACACTTTCGGGCGCTGTGATTGCGCTCTCGCTCACCGGTGCCTCTACGGCGCTTGCCACCAATGGCATGAATCTTGAAGGGTACGGCGCTAAATCGCACGCAATGGGTGGTGCCGGTATGGCTTACGATACCGGCAATTCAGCCGTGATGAACAACCCCGCCACCCTCGCAATGATGAAAGAGGGGACAGAGGAGATCGGTATCGGCATCAGGGGCCTGCATCCGGAGGTACAGTCCGATTATGGCGCCTGGAGCGACCACTCCAGCGCTACGGCCTTCTATATGCCTTCACTCTCTTATCTCCGTCGCGACGGAGATATCCACCTGGGGCGCAGCAGTTCTCTCACAGGGGGGCATGGGCACGGACTACGGCGATGATTCTCCGCTCTTTGCCGGTGGAATGAGTGACGAACCTGGACAGATATATATGTCAGGAAAGGATATCCGTTCCGAGGTTGGTGTCGGGCGTGTGATGTTCCCGATTTCCTATAACCTCACCGACAACACAACCATCGGCGCTTCGGCCGACTTTGTCTGGGCCAGCATGGACCTTCAGATGGACATGGACGGCGCCCACTTCAGCCAGATGGAGACAGGTGGCTCAATGCTCCCGACTGTGACCGCTGGAACACTCGACTACATCCGTTACGACTATTCAAACGGCACCCCTTTCATTGGCAAGGCGGTAGGGTACGGTTCGGGTTTCAAACTTGGCTTCACTCATAAGGTCAGCAAGCTGCTCACCATCGGCGGAACCTACCATTCGCAGACGATGATGACGGACTTGGAATCAAGCAATGCCAGCATTACGGTGGTGAATACTGCCGGAACGCAGGATGTATCGGGTAAAATCAAGGTCAACGACTTTGAGTGGCCCGCGACCTTTGCTGCTGGTTTCGCTCTCAATCCGAGCGACCGGCTGATGATTGCTGCTGATGTGAAGTTTGTTGACTGGTCGAGCGTGATGGACAAGTTCTCCACCACCTTTATTGCAGATGACGACGGATCGAACGGTGATTATGCCGGCCAGACGCTCGACATGAACATGAAGCAGGACTGGAAAGACCAGACCGTCTACTCAGTTGGCGTTGAATACAAGGCAAGTAAGAATCTTGCGCTGAGAGGCGGGGCAAGCTTCTCCACGAATCCGGTTCCTGATACCTATCTGCACCCGCTTTTCCCGGCTATCATCAAAAACCATTACACCTGCGGTTTCGGCTACCGCCTGAGCGAGTCCAATCGCATGGGCATGGCATACAGCTGGGCACCGAAGGTAACTGAAACCAATGGCGACGGAATGGTCATCAGTCACAGCCAGTCGAACTGGTCCCTCAATTTCGTCCACAATCTCTGAGAAAGAGCCTTGGGGATTTTTATGCAGAAATGCTAAAAGGCACCCACCCGGGTGCCTTTTAGCATTCAATGCGAACAAAGAGGCTCAGTCGAGCGTGAAGCCGATTTTGACGGAGACCTGAAAGTAGGCGACCTTCTGGTCTTCAACATGGCAGCGGGTTTCAAGAACCTCAACCCAGCGGATGTTGCGGACTGATTCAGCTGCTTTTGCAACGGCGTTGTTGATTGCGTCTTCAATGCTGGTGGCGGAAGATCCTACGATCTCAATTTTCTTGTAAGTGTGTGCGCTCATGGCTGAGAGGATTTTAGTGCAAGGAAATAAACCTGTTGAGCCGTCAATATCAGTAAAACCGCATTAATCTGCAAAGCCCTGTTTCCTGAGCGTGGGCGTTCATTACAAGAAAAACCCCTTTCCGGTCCCATAGTTTTTGGATTATTCTCTGGTTATGTTATTATATAACTAATTGGTTATATAGATATGTATGTTCTCCGGTCCCGACGGCGGGAAGGTCCCTTATCAATCATTAGAACATCGCAGTTCATGAATTACGGATTTGTCATTGACGGACGCAAATGTATCGGATGCCACGCATGCTCAGTTGCCTGCAAGTCCGAAAACCAGGTGGCGCTTGGGGTCAACCGCACCTGGGTAAAATATGTTGAAAAGGGGTCATTCCCTGACACCCGGCGGTATTTTACCGTTCTGCGCTGCAACCATTGCGAGGAGCCTCCCTGTGTGGATATCTGCCCGGTTGAGGCACTGCACAAGCGCGATGACGGTATTGTTGATTTCGATTCCCGCCGCTGCATCGGCTGTAAGGCCTGTGCTCAGGCCTGCCCCTACAATGCGGTGTACATAGACCCTGAGAGCGGGACAACGGCCAAGTGCAGCTACTGCTCGCACCGGGTTGAGATTGGCATGAAGCCGGCATGCGCGGTTATCTGTCCGCAGCAGGCAATTGTGTCGGGCGATCTTGACGATCCGCACAGTGAAATTTCCGCTCTGCTTGCCAAGGAGCGCACCGTGGTCCGCAAGCCTGAAAAGGGGACCAGCCCAAATGTTTTTTATATCAACGGTGACGGTGCTTCGCTTGACCCTTTGCAGTCCTCTGAATCTGATACCTATATGTGGAGCGCTCAGTCGCGCGGTGTCGGCCATTTTGCAAAGCACGCAATCGATGGCGCTCACTTTCATGCCCCCGAGCCTGCGATGGAGCATCATGGCGGGAAGAGGCCTGCCGCCTCGTCGCGCAGGGTGTATGATGCTCCCTCGAAAGGGTCGGTCTGGGGCTGGGAGGTTCCGGCTTATGTCTGGTCGAAGGCGGTCTCTGCGGGCGCCTTCCTTATGCTTTTTGCTTTCTCGCTTGTGCCGGGCATGATGCTGACGGAACCCATGCAGTGGGCTCTCTGGGGTGTTTCGCTTCTCTTCCTTTCACTCACAGGCGGCTTTCTGGTCAAAGATCTTGATCGCCCCGACCGGTTTGTTTCGGTGATGCTTCGGCCTCAGTTCAGCTCCTGGCTGGTTCGTGGCGGGTTGACTATTACCGGTTATGGCGCTTTTCTGGTGCTCTGGGCGGCGGGAATGTATCTGCAGCTTCCCCTTCTGGTGACGACAGGGCTGTGGGGCGGTGCGGCGCTTGCGCTTCTTACCGCAGTCTATACTGCATTCCTGTTTGGTTCGGCCAAAGGGCGCGACTTCTGGCAGAGCCCGATGCTCTCACTGCACATGCTTCTCAATTCGGTGATTGCGGGCGGATCGACCATGGCCGTGCTTTCAAGCTTCATTGATCTTGACGCGGCTTCTGCCACTCTGCTTCAGGGAACGCTCGGAGTTGCCTTTAGTCTTCATCTTCTGGTGATGTGGGCAGAGCTCTACGGCCGACACCCCTCACTCAATGCTGAGCGGTCGGCCGAAGCCATAACGCAGGGTTCACTGAAAAGCCAGTTCTGGTTGGGCAGTGTGGTTATCGGTAACCTGCTTCCTCTTTTTGTTGTCATTCTTTCAGCGAGCCCTCTCCTGATCGGCGCGGCTTCAATCGGCGCTCTTATTGGAGTTTTCTATACGGAAAAAGTATGGGTTCAGGCACCACAGTCAATCTCATTAAGTTAAACACCCCAAGCGGAGCACACCATGAGTTACAAGCATAAGCCTACAGTGATTGAAAGTCTTGCCGAAAAGCTCGGAGTCATTCCTGATCTGCATGCCGATGAAAAGTCACCCGTTGCCGGCCTTCCTTCCGAGGGAGTTGCAATGGCCTGCCCTCCTCCTGAGAAATGGGATGGCTGGGTCGAATACGATTCAAAAAGTTGGCCGGAGCGGAAGGCAAACGAATATATGCTGATTCCGACAGCTTGTTTCAACTGTGAGGCGGGATGTGGCCTCCTGGCTTATGTCGACAAAAAGACCATGAAAATCCGCAAGATGGTAGGCAACCCCTACCATCCTGCAAGCCGCGGCCGCAACTGTGCCAAAGGCCCCGCAACCCTCAACCAGGTTGAAGATCAGGACCGTGTGCTCTACCCCATGAAGAGGGTCGGCGAACGGGGCGCAGGGAACTGGCAGCGGGTCAGCTGGGACAGCGTACTGGATGATATTTCCGGCCGTATGCGCAAAGCCATTATGGAGGGGCGCAACAATGAAATTTCCTACCATGTCGGCCGTCCCGGCCATGACGGGTTCATGGAGTGGGTGTTCAAGGCCTGGAATGTTGACGGACATAACAGCCACACCAATGTCTGCTCCTCAGGCGCACGGTTCGGCTACGCCATCTGGGAAGGATTTGACCGCCCATCCCCCGACCACGCCAATGCCAAGTTCATTCTGCTTGTCAGCGCTCACCTGGAGTCGGGACATTACTTCAACCCCCACTCACAGCGCATTATTGAGGCACGCATGAAGGGAGCCAAGCTCGCCGTACTGGACCCGCGTCTTTCCAACACCGCCAGCATGTCGGACTACTGGCTGCCGACCTATCCCGGCACCGAGCCGGCCGTGATGCTTGCCATGGCGAAAGTGATTATTGACGAAGGACTCTACAACCGCGACTACCTTGAAAACTGGGTCAACTGGAAAGAGTATTTGGCCAATGAATACTCCGGCTCGGAGGCAACATTTGAAAAGTTCATTGAGGCTCTGTCAAAAGAGTATGCGGAGTACACTCCTGAATATGCCGAAAAAGAGAGCGGTGTGCCTGCGGCAACCATTATTGATGTTGCCCGCCAGATAGGCGCAGCCGGAACGCAGTTCTCCACCCATGTGTGGCGCAGCGCAAGCAGCGGAAACCTTGGTGGCTGGGCCGTATCGCGCACACTGCACTTTCTCAATGTGCTTACCGGCAGCGTTGGCACACCGGGAGGCACCTCGCCGAGCGCATGGAACAAGTTCAAGCCCACAGTCCATGCTCATCCCAAACCCCAAACCCATTGGAACGAGCTGCACCTGCCGAACGAATATCCCCTTGCCCATTTCGAGATGAGCTTCCTTCTGCCTCACTTCCTGAAAGAGGGGAGAGGAAAACTCGATGTCTATTTTACAAGGGTTTTCAACCCCGTATGGACATATCCCGACGGCTTCTCCTGGATAGAGGCGCTTGAGGACGAATCAAAAATCGGCCTGCACGCCGCCCTTACCCCTACCTGGAGCGAAACCGCATACTTTGCCGACTATGTGCTGCCGATGGGCCACTCGCCCGAACGGCACGACATTATCAGCTACGAAACCCATGCCGGTAAATGGATTGCGTTCCGTCAGCCTGTTCTTCGTGTTGCCCGTGAAAAAATGGGTCAGCCGGTTACCCACACCTGGGAGGCAAATCCCGGGGAGGTATGGGAAGAGGACGAGTTCTGGATTGAGCTGACCTGGCGCATTGACCCCGATGGCAGCCTCGGTATTCGCCAGTACTGCGAGTCGCCCTATCGTCCGGGTGAGAAAATCACCATCAGCGAATATTACCGCTACATTTTCGAGCGCACCCCGGGGCTTCCAGAAGCGGCTGCAAAAGAAGGACTCGGTGCCCTTGAGTACATGCAGAAGTTCGGTGCCTTCGAGCTTGAAAGCAAGGTATATGATGTCAACAGCCGGCCCCCTGCCCCCTCAGAGCTTGAGGGCTCGTCAGTCAACCCCGAAAGTGGGCTCATCACAAAAGAGGGTAAGGCTGTGGGCGTTGAGGTGAAAGGCAAGGCCTGCGGAGGGTTCCCTACACCGTCGCGCAAACAGGAGTACTACTCGCAGACCATGGTAGACTGGAAATGGCCTGAGTACCGCCTTCCCGGCTACATCAAAAGCCATATTCACGAGGAAACGATGGACCACAAAAAAGGGGAGTTTGTGCTCATGCCGACCTTCCGCCTTCCCGTGCTCATCCACTCCCGTTCCGGCAACGCCAAGTGGCTGGCTGAAATAGCCCACCGTAATCCGGTATGGATCAATGTAGACGATGCCGCCTCGCTCGGCATTGAAAACGGTGACCTCATTCGCGTCAACACCGATATTGGATTCTTTGTCAACAATGCACTGGTCACTGAAGGCATCCGTCCCGGTGTGCTGGCATGTTCGCACCATGTGGGCCGGTGGCGCCGTGATCAGGACGCCTCCTGCAACCGCTGGGCAGCCAATACGGTCGGCATTACCAAAGAGGGGAAGGGAAAATGGAAAATGCGCACAAAAGAGAATATTCAGGCGCACAAAAGCGACGACCCCGACACTTCACGGATTTTCTGGTCGGACGGCGGTGTGCACCAGAACATCACCTTCCCGGTTCACCCCGACCCTATCAGCGGCATGCACTGCTGGCACCAGAAGGTGCGTATTGAGCTGGCTCATGAAGGAGATGAGTACGGCGATGTGTTTGTTGATACCGACCGCTCTCATGCAGTCTACAAAGAGTGGCTGGCCATGACGCGTCCCGCTCCCGGACCCGGAGGGCTTCGCCGTCCGCTCTGGCTGAACCGCCCCTTCAGGCCCGACGAAAAAACCTTCTATCTGAAAGGGGAGAAGTGAGCATGGTTCCTGACAGGGCTGCAGCGGCAAAGAGAGCTTCATTCGCCAGAGGCGGAGCAGCAGCTCTCTTTGCCGCACTGCTTCTTGTTCTCCCGGCAACCCTTCTTGCGGCTGAGCCGCAGGCCGCTATAGAGGCGGCCTGGTGGGCGTGGGTGCTGCTGCTCTTTGTTTTCTCTTTTGTTCTGGGGATTTTTGCAGTCCTTGCGGGTGTTGGCGGCGGGGTGCTCTTTGTCCCCATTGTCAGCAGTTTTTTCCCCTTCCATCTTGATTTCGTAAGGGGGGCAGGGCTGATGGTCGCCCTTTCGGGAGCTATTTCAGCCGGATCCCCCCTGATGCGCAAAGGGCTCGCCGACCTCAAGCTTGGCCTCCCTATGGCCCTTGTCGGTTCCCTGAGCTCCATTGCCGGCGCCATGGTTGGCCTTGCCCTTCCGGCACAAACCGTGCAGCTCCTGCTCGGGATTGTTATTGTTGTTATTGCCTCCATCATGTTTCTGTCGGGAAAATCGGGGTACCCGGAGGTGAAGGTGCCCGACGCCCTCTCAAAGGCGCTGCACATTTCCGGCATCTATTATGAGGAGTCCATCAAAAAAGAAGTGTCATGGCAGGTGCACCGCACGCCCCTCAGCCTGATATTCTTCCTCATGATCGGTTTTATCGGCGGCATGTTCGGCCTCGGTGCAGGATTTGCCAATGTGCCGGTTTTCAACCTTCTCATGGGGGTTCCGCTCAAAGTATCCGTCGCCACCAGCGGCCTTGTGCTCTCTATCAACGGAGCTGCAGCAGCATGGGTCTATATGTTCAAGGGGGCCATGCTTCCCCTTATCGCCGTTCCCTCTATTGCGGGCATGATGCTTGGCTCCAAAATCGGAGCAAAACTGCTCACCAGAGTCAATGCTGGTTCAGTCCGCATCATTGTGGTTTCCATGCTGGCGGTAGCCGGCATTCGTTCACTCTTAAAAGGATTCGGGATATGAAAGAGGAGCCCTCCGCCAAACCGCTTGTCCATAAAGAGCAGCTTGCATACGCCGGTGTGCTCGACAAGCTGTCGCACTTCGCCATGCTCTTTCTCGCCGGGAGTTACGCCGCCTACATTTTTGAGCTGCTTCCGCAGAAGGTATCCATTGCAGAGATTGCCGCCAACTGGCACCTGAGGGCCCCCCTCATGCAGGAAAAACTCGACGCTCCTCTTGGCTGGTCGTTCATGTCGGGCATGGAAAGTTTCTGGCGTGGAGATGCTCTCAGCTACCTGGCCATCATCATCATCTGCATGATTCCCGTTATCTGCCTTCTTGTTACAGCACCTGTTTTTTTCCGTGAAAAACGGCTGGTGTTCGGCATTATCGCCCTGCTTCAGGTCCTGATTCTTCTTGTTGCCGCTACCGGTATTCTTGTGCGATAAGAGGTGCGGCGTAAAAAACCCACCGTTTTGTTTGGTAGTTACTCCTGCTTTTATTATCATCTATATAATTACTCGGTTATATAGTTATTCAATCTCAAGCAAGGTCCAACACTGGAGAACCACCATGGCTGAAACAAAAAAACTGGCAATCATCGCTTCACAGGGAACCCTCGATTGGGCCTACCCACCGTTTATTCTTGCTTCTACGGCAGCTGCCATGGATATGGAGGCAGTTGTCTTCTTTACTTTTTATGGTCTGCCACTACTCAAAAAAGAGATTGACGCCAAGGTTGCTCCGCACACCAATCCTGCCATGCCGATGAAAATGCCCTTCGGCAGCCCCGGCTTTCAGGCATTCAACTGGCCGGTTCCCAACATCATTTCCGGCAATATGCCCGGTTTTGACAACATGGCAACCTCTCTGATGAAAGAGACCTTCAAAAAGAAGGGTGTGGCCACCATTGAACAGCTTCGTGAAATGTGTCAGGAGAGCGGTGTGCGTTTCATTGCCTGCCAGATGACCATGGAGGTGTTCGGTTTCTCGAAGGAGGAGTTCATTGATGGTGTTGAGTACGGCGGTGCGGCAACATTCCTTGAGTATGCGGCCGATGCCGACATTTCCCTCTTTGTCTGATGCCCCAAACCCACGGACCTATGCTAACGGTTGCCGACCTTCTCACGGCAGCTCTTCAGAGTGTGAAGGAGCTCATGCCCTGGGATCTTGCTGAAAAGATGAAAGAGAGGCCGGAACTCCTGATTCTTGATGTCCGTGAGCCTCATGAGTTTGCTGCCATGCATATTCCCGGCTCCCTTCATGTGCCGCGCGGTGTGCTTGAGGCTGCCTGCGAGTGGGATTTTGACGATACCTGCCCGGAACTTGTCCGGGCTCGCGAGGGCGAAATTGTCGTAGTCTGCCGTTCCGGACACCGCAGCGTTTTTGCCGCAGAGGTTATGCAGAGAATGGGCTACAGCCGTGTGCAGTCGCTCAAAACCGGCCTGCGCGGCTGGAACGACTATGAAGAGCCGCTTGTTGACGGCAACGGCCAGCCGGTAGAGGGCGATGAGGCAGACAGCTTTTTTCTCTCACGGGTGCGAGACGACCAGAAAAAACCGAAAGACTGATTTTCATAACAACCTTTCTAATAAAACAAACGGAGAGTATCCATGAGCGCAATTGCAAGCAGCGTTGAAATTGACTGCAAGGGTCTGAACTGCCCCCTGCCCATTCTCAAAACCAAAAAAGCCATTGACGGCATGCAGAGCGGAGAGGTACTGAAGATGATGGCGACTGATCCCGGTTCCGTCAGCGACATGGCCTCATGGGCAAACCGAACCGGCAACGAGGTGGTTGAGCATGAAGAGGCGGCAGGTACCCATACCTTCTACATCAAAAAGAAATAGAGGCAAGCAGAGAGGGCTCTGGGAGCATGAAAGAGGAGGAGAGTGCCGGCATACCGAGGCTGATGATTTCAGCTCCGGGCAAAAGCTCGGGTAAAACAACCCTGGCCATCGGCATTGCCGCAAATCTTTCCGCGTCCGGCTGGCAGGTCAACAGCTTTAAGAAAGGGCCTGATTACATAGATCCTGCATGGCACCGTCTGGCAACAGGTAACGAGTGCTACAATCTCGATCCATGGATGATGGGCCCTGAGGGGTGCCGCAGCTCCTTCATTGGCCACAGTGGCATTTCCGAAGCATCGCTCTCTCTGATTGAGGGCAACCACGGCCTGCATGACGGCATGTCGCTGGACGGCTCCGACAGCAGCGCCGGACTAGCAGAGATGCTCCAGACTCCCGTGCTTCTGGTTGTAGACGGGCATGACGCAGGGCGGGGTGCAGCCGCCACAGTGATGGGGATGCAGGCTATGCCTCCTTCTGTAACCATTGCCGGTGTAGTGCTTAATCGTGTGCGCAGCGAGCGACAGGCCGAAAAACAGAGGAGAGCCATTGAACACTATTGCGACATTCCCGTGCTCGGCGCCATTCCTGCTGACCGGTCGCTCACAATACCCGAACGGCATCTTGGTCTTACCACCGTAGCTGAAACCGGGAAAGCCGGAGAGTTCATACGAAATGCCGCTGCCACTGTTGCTGCCTGCTGCAACATGGAGGCAATAAGCGCACTCTTTTTTAGTGCGCCCTATATGGCTCCGCGACTCGCCTGCTGCCCGAAGCAGCGAACAGCAAATTCAAAAGCCAGAATCGGCGTGTTCCGTGATGCCGCATTCAGTTTTTACTACCCTGACAACCTTGAGGCACTCGAACAGCAGGGAGCGGAGCTTGTGTTTATCGATTCCCTCGCAGCCTCCCGGCTCCCCGAAGTTGATGCCCTCTACATCGGCGGCGGCTTTCCTGAATCCTTTTTTTCAGAACTTTCCCGGAACAGCTCTCTCCAGCAGGGAGTGCGCAGTGCCGCAGACGCCGGTATGCCTATCTATGCCGAATGCGGGGGACTTATTTACCTCTCCCGAAGCGCATCGTACCGCGGAAAATCGTTCCCTATGGCCGGCGTGCTGCCCTTTGATATAGGGTTTACGGAGCGCCCCGCAGCTCACGGCTATCTTGACCTTGAAAGCACGGCAGACTCTGTATGGTTTACGAAAGGAGAGCTCGTCAAGGCGCATGAATTCCACTACTCATCGACAACCGCCATTGCCGGAAACCCCGACTGGCAGTTTGCAGTCCGTCGCGGCAACGGCACCACAGGGAGTACCGACGGCGTCATCCGGCAGAATATCTTTGCTTCATACGCCCACCTCCACTCCGTCTCTTCCCCCGGCTGGGCGCCCGCATTCGTATCAGCTGCCGCCGCGTATCGCACTGCTGCAGAATAATGACAAAAAACTTTACGACTGCATTTGGAAAAAAGAATTCCTATGCTTATTTATATAACTATATGGTTATATTAAGAAGTCAGTGATATTGTTTTACATCATCAACAAACATTCAAAGAGGAGATCATCATGGGAATAGTTATCAACGGCGCCACCATCGAGACTGATGAGAATGGCTACCTCGTCAATCTTGAAGATTGGACTGAAGAGATTGCCGGCCAGCTTGCCGAAGGCGAAGAAATTGAGATGAGCGACGAGCATTGGTCGCTGGTGAAGTTCCTCCGCAACTACTACGACGAGTACCAGATTGCACCTGCCGTGAAGGTTCTTACCAAGGCGATTGCTTCCGAAAAGGGTTTGGACAAGAAAGAGGCGAGCGAGTTCCTCTACGGACTTTTCCCGAAAGGCCCGGCACTGCAGGCCTGCAAGGTTGCCGGATTGCCCAAGCCGACCGGTTGTGTGTAAGAGACTTTAGCAGAGGCCGGTGGGCCGAAATTTTCTGAAGAATCAACAGGAGAAACAATGGAAGAAAACAAAGGGGCATCATCGTGCGGTTCGCATGGATGCAGCCACTCGAATGGCGGATGCGGTGAGAAGTTTCTGAACCCGACGCCAATGCTTGACGAACTGGAAAAGGGCCCCTGGCCGAGTTTTGTGTCTGGCTTCAAGAATCTTGCTGAAAGAACGAAAAAGCCGATGCTTCGCGGCGTTATGGACCAGCTTGAGTATTCATACAATACCAAGATGGGTTACTGGAAGGGTGGGCTGGTGACGGTTGACGGCTACGGCGCCGGCGTCATTACCCGTTACTCAATGATCAAGGATAAAATTCCCGAGGCAGCAGAGTTCCACACCATGCGTATCCAGCCACCTCCGGGTCTGCATTACAATACTGCAATGCTGCGAGAGCTGTGCGACATCTGGGAAGAGTACGGCAGCGGCATGCTTACCCTGCATGGACAGACCGGCGATATTATGCTTCAGGGTATTGATGAGGCTCATGTGCAGGAGTGCTTCGACAAGCTGAACGAAAAAGGCTGGGATCTGGGCGGTGCAGGCGCAGGTATGCGGACTGCAGTGTCGTGCGCCGGCCCGGCTCGATGCGAGCAGGCCTGTTATGACAACCTTGAGCTTCATCTCCATGCGCTGCGCCACTTTGTGGGCCAGCTTCACCGACCGGAGTGGAACTATAAAATCAAGTTCAAGTTCTCAGGCTGCCCGAACGACTGCACCAATGCCATCATGCGCTCCGACCTTGCTGTCATCGGTACATGGAAAGATGCAATCCAGGTGGACGAGCCTGCTGTGAAAGAGTGGATTGAGGAGAAGGGAGTTGACGCGCTGGTCAACCAGGTCATCAACCTCTGCCCCACACGGGCCATTTCGCTTGAAGATGGCAACATGAAGATTGACACCCGCGACTGTGTGCGCTGCATGCACTGCCTGAACGCAATGCCAAAGGCACTCTCTCCCGGAAAAGAACGGGGCATCTCGCTGCTTATGGGCGGAAAGAACACCCTGAAAGTTGGTGTGAACATGGGCTCCCTGATCATTCCTTTCATGAAGATGGAGACAGAAGAGGATCGCGAAAAGTTCATGGAGCTGGTAGAGGAGATTATCGACTGGTGGGATGACAGCGGTCTTGACCACGAGCGGATCGGCGAA
>JABMPC010000032.1 GCA_013203905.1 Chlorobium sp.
GCGTGAAGCATGTAATTGGTAATGTCGACAATATTGTTCTTTGGGCGCAGACCAATGCTTTCCAGCCTGCCAGAGAGCCATGCGGGGGAAGGGCCAACCTTCACGCCCTCAATAACAATTGCCGCATAGGAGGGGCAGGCCGCAGTATCGAGTATCTGAACACGCGAGCCTGTGGTGCCAAACTCTACAGCAGCGGCAGGCGGCATTGCAATGTCGGAAGGTGAGGATGCGAGCTCACGGGCAATGCCGAGATGCGAAAGCACATCCGGCCGGTTGGGAGTGACGGCTATTTCAAGAACGGTGTCGGCTTTGAGATAACGGGCGAAGGGCTCACCCACAACGCAGGCTGTGTCAAGCTCCATAACACCTGAATGGTCACCCGAAAGCCCCAGTTCATCGGCAGCGCAAATCATGCCGAATGATTTCTGTCCGCGGATTTTTGACGGCTTAATGACAAAAGGCTTCCCATCCTGCACTGCAAGACGAGCTCCGGCCGTTGCCACAGGAGCGAGCATCTCCGGCTTTACATTCGGTGCACCACAGACAATCTGAAGCGGTTCCCCCTGGCCACTGTCCACCATGCATATCCTCAGCCTGTCGGCATCGGGATGCGGCGCAACCTCAAGAATGCGGCCAACCACCACTCGTTCATCGGGAAGCACAGTCTCATGAACCTCCTCAACCTCAAGGCCAAGAAAGGTCAAACGATCGACAAGAACAGGAATATCGGGAGAGAATGAGGGGAGAAAATCCTTGAGCCAGTTGACAGATATTTTCATAAGAAGAAAATCTGCGTTCATGAATAAAATAAAAAAAGCCCTGCACCGCTAATGGACAGAGCTTTGAAGTGTGACCCCAACGGGATTCGAACCCGTCCCGCCACCTTGAAAGGGTGGTGACCTAACCGCTAGTCGATGGGGCCAAAAAACATGGGTGAATGAGGGGACTCGAACCCCCGACCTCCAGGGCCACAACCTGGCGCTCTAACCAACTGAGCTACAATCACCATTGAAAACCTGTACTTCCGGACTTCCATTGGTGTGCCCGACTGGACTCGAACCAGTAACCCTCAGCTTAGAAGGCTGATGCTCTATCCATTGAGCTACGGGCACATCGACACTCCCGCTTCACTTGTGTCGGGGCACCGAGACTCGAACTCGGGACCTCCTGCTCCCAAAGCAGGCACGCTACCAGCTGCGCCATGCCCCGTTCCTTCTTAACGGAAGGCTCCAAATATACCACTCGGTTGAGAAGAATCAAAGAAAAATAACGATCCCACCAAAAAAAGTGCTCCGCTTATTGTTCTTCCTCTTCGAAGGGGGTGAGAAGCCTGCCGCCCAGGCGCAACAGGTCGAGCTCGCGGATCTTCGCATCGTAGCGGGCCGATGCCCTGCTTTTTTCGGCCTGAATCAGATTCAGCTGCGCCTCCCTGAATGTGGTTCCGGTAACCTGACCAAGCACATAGAGCTCTCGGGTCCGGCTGAAATTCAGTCGGGCCGATTCAATGTTCTTCTCTTCGAAGCCGAGTACCTCCCGACTGTTCAACCATGATTCCCACCCGTCCCTCAGTTCCTGTTCGAGCTCACGGGCAGCCCTGTCATGGAGAAGGCGGCTGTTGAGCCATGCTATCCGGGCATTCTCTGTTTTTATTGCACTCTGGCGTCCGTTGAAGATATCCCAGCTCATCACGACAGCCGCAGATGTTCCGGGAGTCGTCTCATCCAGGCCCGCATCACGGCCACCAGCGTAACGGTTGAGGCCCCATGCCGCCTGAAGGGAAACTTCGGGATAATGGTCTGAACGGGAAATAAGCATCGCGAGGCGGGAATCGCGAACCTCCCTGCCACTTGCCAGATATCCGGCATTTGCCTCGAATGCCCCCAAGCGTAATGAATCAAGGGGGGGAAGAGCAGAAAACACAACTGAATCGGCAAGGGCGTACTGCCTGCCTACCGGCTGGCCAAGCAGCACATTGAGCGAACGCATGGCACTTTCCCGTCCCAGACGGGCATTGAGAAGAGCAACATGATCATTGTTGGCATCCACCTCAGCGGAGAGCAGTTCCTGAGTGTTGGCCTGACCGTACTCGGCCCGAAGTCTGGCGCGCCGAAGACGCTCTTCGGAAATATCGACAGCCTGCTTTGAGGCATCAAGCTGGTCAAGGGAATTTGCTGCAGCAAAATAGGCCCTGACAACCTCCATCACAACTGTTTCAATGCGCTCCCGCGCCAAGAGCGCTCCAAGTCTGCCGCTGTTCTTCAGTCTGGTGAAAGTCCGGATGTTGCCGAATCCATCAAACAGGGTATAGCTGGCCTGCAGCTCCGCAACGGTGGTGGTCGACTCAAGCTCTGAAACTGCGCCTTCTCCAGGCTCTTTCCATGAAACCGACGAGACTGCCGAGACTTTCGGAAGAAGGCCTGCATTGCCGATATGAACACCATTTCGGGCAATCTCCTCTTCCCCTCTGGCAACCCGTATGTCGGTATTATTCTCCAAAGCATCGCGTAGCGCATCCTCAAGGGTGAGCCTCTCAACTGAAGGCGCCCGGAGAGGGGCTTCAGCGGCAGACACCCCGGAAGCAGCAAGAAAGGCCAGGACGAAGAGCAGGAAGAAAAAGGACGCCCCATTCCCACTGAAAACCGACCATTTGACTGAGTTCCTATTGTTCACGACTAAAAGCCTCCTCACGCCATGCCGGCTCGGCCTCTTCAGGCGTTATTGGTCTCCGGGCGATGAATGAAAACAATCTGCGGCGTGCTGTATTATGCAGAACAAGAAGCGCAGGGATAATGATCAATGTGAGGGTGGTGCCGAACAGGAGACCGTAGGCAACTGATATGGCCATCGGCGAGAGAAACTGCGCCTGACGGCTCTGCTCGAAAATCAGCGGACCCAGCCCGGCAATGGTGGTGATGGTTGTAAGAATGATGGGCCTGAACCGACTGAGACCAACCTCGTATAAGGCATTGCCAAAAGGCTCCCCCTCCTTTATTCTGCTGTTGAGGGTACTGATGAAGACCAGCGAATCGTTGACCACAATGCCGATGAGGGCAATCACCCCGAAGAGAGAGAGGATGCTGAGAATGTAACCCTGAATGAAATGACCCCATGCCACACCTACAAGAGTGAAAGGCAGGAGCAGCATCACGAGGAACGCCTGACTGAACGAACGGAAAGTGACGACGATGATGAGATACATGATGAACAACAGGACAGGAAACGCGATACGCATAGAACCTGTGGTTTTACCGCTCTCACGGCTCTGCCCTTCGAAATTGAAGCTCACATCGGGATAGGCCGCCAGTACCGGCGGCATGATGCGTCCGGTGATGACATCAAGAAGCTGAGGAACAGAGGTCTTCGGGTCCGCAATATCCGCCTCTATCTTGACGACACGCTGAGCATCTATATGTTTAATTGAGGAAATGCCGCGGCTGACTGAAAGATCCGCAATCTCCCTGAGAGGAATCGTACGCCCGTCATCGAGCCTGATGAACATCGATTCGAGCGCTCCGATCGAGGAACGCTCAGCCCGACTGTAACGGACCCACACCTTCACTTCGTCAATGCCCCGCACCAGACTCTGAGCTTCGCTGCCGAAAAACGCGCTGCGCACCCGGCTCATGACCTCTCCGGTCGTCAGGCCAAGCCCGTAAGCCTTCTCCTTCAGCCGCACATTTACTTCCTCCAGGCCCGGCGGGTCGTTGTCAGCAACATCCTTGAGCTGCTCCATCCCCTTCAGTTCAGACTCAAGCATGCGACGGGCACCGTCAAGCTGAGCAAGGTTGTCGCTTTTGAGAGCTATGGAAACCGGCATACCCCAGAGACTCCCGCCACCAACAAGAAGCTTGTTTACCCCGGGCACCCTGCCAATGGCATCGCGAAACCTGTTGCCGGCCTCGAGGCTGCCTATCGAACGGAGCCGGCTCTCAACCAGAGTAACCCTCAACCCCCCTTCATGCGCCTGCGGCCCAATATCCCGGGCAATAGCGCTCACCAGCCCCTTACCACCACCCGCACTTCTGCGATAGTCCTCATCGACAGATCTGATCTTCTGTTCCATAACGGCGAGCACCTCAGCAGTCACAACTCCCGGCGTGCCGGCAGGCATCTCGAGGGTAATCTGAACATTGTCGCGCTCGATGACCGGGAAGAAAGTCGCCTTGATCAACCCGCCCCGCATGGCACCGAAAGTAATGACAAGAAGCGCCACGGGCACAACAGCCGTGATAAGCGGGTTGGCAATGCTGAAGCGAAGGACAGGAGCATAGAGCACATCGCGCTGGAAATGGAGGAACTCCTCCGACTTCCGAAGCACCCATCCCTTCCCTTCAGGACGGCCGTGAAGAGCCTTTGAATGGGCAATGTGGGCAGGAAGGATGAAGATGCCCTCGAGCAGCGAAACAAGCAATGTCGTGGAAGCGACGAAGGCAATATCCTTCACCCGCTGGCCAAGATCGCCGTCAAGGAACAGGAAGAGGAAAAAAAGAACCACCGAAGTCAGCACCGCCGCCGTGACGGAAGGAATGACAGCCATGGTGCCATTCAAGGCAGCCTCGAGAGGTTTTTCGCCTTTTTCAAACCGCTGATAGATGCTCTCGGCAATGACGATGCCGTCATCGACAATGATGCCCACAACGAGTATCATAGCAAGAAGAGAGACCACATTGATGGAGAGACCGTAAACGGCGCCGAGCATGAACATGCCGGCAAACGAGAACGGTATGCCGGCGGCCACCCAGAGAGCAAGACGGGGGTTGAGAGAAAAGGCGAGAAAAAGAACAACGAGCACCATGCCAAAAAATCCGTTGCTGCTGAGAATTTCAGCCCTTTCCTTAACAATGGCCGATCCGTTGCGAAGCACATCGATGCTGATGTCTTCATGGCGACGGTCAAAAGCTGCCACCACGGTCTCAACCTTCCCTACAATATCGAACATGTCCTCATCGGCACTGCGCTCAATATCAACAATAACGGCCGGCTTGCCATTGAACCAGCTCCTGTCGGGATCGTCCGACCAGCGATCCCGAACATCGGCCAACTCACCCAGACGCACGACAGCGCCGTTTCCGCCTGAGCGGACCACAAGGTTGCGAAGGTCGTAAGCATAATAACCCTTGCTGTCTGCCCGTATGAGAAGCTCTTCGCTGCTCCCCCTGATGGTCCCGCCCGTAATCTTGATGTTGGCCCTGCCCACAGCCGCAGCAACTTCGCTGAAAGTTATGCCATAGGCCCGCATGTCATTTTCCCGCAGACCGACCTCAATCTCCTCCAGGGGAAACCCGCTTATGGTTATCCTGGTCGCTGACCCGCTGTTGCGCAGCTCGCGTTCAAGGCTTCGGGCGTACCCTTTCAAGGTGTTGAGATCAACATCGCCATACATGGAATAGGCGATGACAAAGTCCATCCGCTCCTGCTTGTAAATCCTCAACTGCTCGAGTTCAGCGGGAAAAGTGCTTATCTGGTTGACCGAATTGGTCACCTCCTGCAGAAGATCGTCGGGATCGAATCCCTTCTTGAGTTCAACAGTCACCGTCATGCTGTTTTCAGTCGACACCGATGTCACCCGGTCAATGCCGCCAACTCCTTTCAACCGGTCTTCGATCTTGAGCGTGACCGCCTCCTCAATCTCCTCGGGCGAAGCTCCCGGATAGAGCGCGCTTACATAGATGAAATTGGGCGGAATGTCGGGGAAAAAGGTAGTCCTGATCTGGGTAAAGGCAACCAGGCCGAACAGGACGACAGCAAGGAAAAGCACATTGCCGAGCACCGGGTAGCGGACGAAATGACGGATGATGCTCTTCACTCTGCCCTTCCCGATGATGAGCGTTTCAGGAGATGCGCCGCGTTCATGCCTTCCCGCAGGCCGGCATCGGGATCAAGCACAATGAAGGTCCCTTCATCAAGACCACGGACCGCAGCCCTGTCATCGGAAGCCATAACGACCCTCACCTTTTTGAGAACCACCAGCGAATCCTCAATCACAAAGATCCGGTCATCCTGACGCAACAGCCTGCGGGGCACCACAAAAGCGGAGTCCATGGCAATCTCCTGGCGGGCAGAAAGAAACATGCCGTCACTCAAGCGAGAATCATTTACCTCAACATAGACAGACACGGTCTGTGTTGCAGAGGAAATCGCCTTGTTGACACGCCTGACAACCCCCTTGAATGTTCCCCCGATATCTTCGGAAGAGAGCATCACAATGCTTCCCGGCTCAAGAAAACCCGCGTCACGCAACCCGACACTGACCTCGAGTTCATAACGGCCGGGGGCAGCAAACTCACCGATTTTCTGACCGGTTCTGACGAGAGTCCCGGGATTGATGGCAGAAAGGGTAACCTGGCCATCGAACGGAGCAGTTATGCGGTAACGCCCCAGCGTCTCCTCCATGCTCCTGACCGCATAGAAGCTGTCGTATATGCCTCGGGCCGCAAGATAGTTGCGCTCACGGTCCGACGCCGGAGCGGGCAATGACGCAAGCGGCGCGTCGATACGGAACGCTCCGACATGGGCCTTCCACTTTTCAGCCTCATCGGGAAAATCAATGATCAGGTCGGGAAGAACCAGAGTGAGCTGGCTCAGAAGCCGGCTTTTCTCGGCAAGAACGCTGTTACGGTAGACCCCGTCATCGAGCAGAAGCAGGGTCTGGCCTTTCCGAAACCCGCTCCCCTCCCTGAACGGGCGCGCAGCATCACGGAAAACACCCGAAACCTCAGCGTAGATCTCTATTTTCCGGAGCGCTTCGATGGGACCGCTCATCTCCAGCGGAAGAAACACCCTGCCATTGGAAACGGTATCGAGAGGAGCCGGCTGGAAGGCGGAAGCTGAGGAGACCTCAGGCTTTTTGGCCGAAGGCTGTTTCCTGCCAAGGAGAGCTGCAATGACAAATCCGGCAAGGAGAATAGCCAGGGCAGCAATAAATGAAGGCAACCGTTTTGAACGCATGAAATACTATGATGATGAAAATAATCTGGCGCAATAGAAAGGCGACAGAGAGCAGGCTCAGTCAAGCATGTCAAAAAAACCGGCCACAATTGATTTGAGGTTGTCGTGGACAATCATATCCAGTGCCTCCCCCGGCGAAACAATCCTGCGGCGGCGCTGGTGCATTTCGTCCCACTCATCAAGCATCGTCTCTATATACAGCGGATAGACCTCAACAGAAAAATGCTTCCCGAATTTTCGATACCGGTACTCCCCCGCCAAATCCCGAGAGACCGTTCCAATGAGACCCGCCTCCTCATACGCCTCCTTGGCTGCTGAATCGGCCGGAGAAAGCCCCTTGACAATATAGCCCTTGGGGATGATCCACCGGTCTGAACCTCTTGCCGTAATGAGCACCACACGATCGTCCAGAACGGGAATGACCCCCGACTGGCGGAATAGTTTCTTCCCCCTTGCTGACATACTGCTCACTGCCGTTCAAATGCCGGTATGCGGCCAATGGAAGGCTGCCTCCGTCAAGATTTCCTGAAAACAATTGTTTACTGCCGTGTACGGGTCCGCCGTCGGAACGATTGCGCACAAGCGAGACGTGCGCCAATATACGCTATGGAGCGCTACCGCACAAAAAGCCAAAGCGAGGGGTTCTGCTACATGAGGTCCCCGAGCGGGCCGAGGTTCAGGTTGAGGTCGCTGTCGGTGAGGTTGAAGGTTTTCTTGAGCTCATCCATCTTCATTTCGAGCTTCATGAGGGTCTCGCCGAGCTCGTCTATCTGTTCCTCGTCGAGTGAGCCTCCGTCGATGCGGCGCATGGCCTGCTTCTCCATCAGCTTCCGGAGCAGCTCGATGAGGGTCAGCACGAGCCTGGCAAGGCCGGATTCCACATTGTCGGGGTTGGCCTCGATGCGCGACTCCTTCCCCTGCTTCATTCCCTCAAGCTGCCGGAGCGCCTCCTCTATCGAGGAGGCCTGGAACTGTACCTTGTCTTCATGCATGGTCACTGGATCGTAAGACTGGAAAATGTATAGGGCGGCCAGGGCCCCGTTACCAAGAGCGGCCGGTCGGGATGGTCTTTGCCGAACCGGTTGAATACGGGCCCGAGCCCTGCTGCGGCCGAGCGGCGGACGAGAATGGAGAGGTCGACGAGGAAAGCGGAAGCATCCGACAGGACAAATTCCATCGACGGGTCGAGTGCCGACAGCTTCAGTTTCAGCTCCTCCCTCAGTTCCGTCGCCTCCCGGCTCAGCTGCTCCGCCTGCCGGTGGGCCTGATATTTCCGGCGCAGATATTCTCTCTGGATACCGCCACCGGAAAGCGAGTCGGGAACGGTGCCCTCAAGATCCCGGGGGTGGGTCCCGTCGTCGCCGGGAGCCAGAATCCTGAGGGAGTATTCGACCCGTCCCTCAACCCTCTCAAGAGCGGCAAGGATAGGCTCCCTATTGGCCGAAAGCATCCGGAGAAGCGCTTCGGGCGATGCGGCAGTCGAACCGAAGCGCATGGGCAGGATGGTCGCCAGTGCGGCAAGCTGCTCTACGGCGTCCGCATACCGGAGCAGTTCTTCCTGTGACGGGGGCGACGGCACGATCTCAAGAGGAACTGCAACAGCACCGGCGTCCTTTACTGCCACAAGCTCCAATGGGCCGGCACCGGTCACTTCGCCGATATGCTGCAGGGCGGAAGAAAGACCGACGAGAGCTTCAGGCCGGAGGATGAGCGCATGAATGAGAAGCGGCATCAGATTGCGGGATGATTTATTTTATTGCTGCAGGCCTTCCGCCCTCGCAGCATCCAGGCGCTCCATGGTCTCAACCGAGCTCAAGAGAACCCGGAGTCCCACATAGACGAGGTCGATGCCCGCTACGGAAATGATGATGTCGCCGCTGATGACGACGCCCTTGTTCAGCACCCGGTCGAGGATATCGAGAAGGGTCACCTGCCGGTTCGCGGTATAAAGGTCTTCCTGCATAAGATGATTCAATAGGGGATGTCGACGAAATCATAGGGCGGCCAGGGGCCGGTGACGTCAAGGAA
>JABMPC010000004.1 GCA_013203905.1 Chlorobium sp.
GAAATACCGCAAGCAATATAGAGCCGGGGCGCTATTGACTTGCCGGTCTGCCCTATCTGCTCCCCATGCGGCCTCCAACCTTCGTCAACGGCTGTCCTGCTTGCGCCAACTGTCCCGCCAAACAGAGAGGCAAGTTCCTCAAGAAGGGCAAACCCTTCCGCACCACCCATGCCCCGCCCACCGGCAACAACAACCCCAGCTTCAGCAACATCGACCAACCCGGCCTGCATGACCACCTGCCGTACGATTGAAGGGAGATCATCCGCCCCGGAGGCAGGAACGGAAAGCAGCAGAACCTCCGGAACACCTTCCATTGAACGCTCTACCGGTATTGAGGAAGAGAGTATGGTCAAAATAACGCGGGGAGAGGCCGCCACAAAGGCTCCCTCCGCCGCACCGGAATAGAGCCGACGACGGCAGGAACCGTCTTGGGGAACTGCACTGCAACCAGTGAGAAGCGAGGCCCCAAGGCGCACAGAAAGAGCCGGAACAAGGTCGCGGGAAAGCGCAGTATCAGCAAACAGCAGCTCACTGTACCTCCCATCGTCAAACAGACCGCTGATAACCTCACCATACAGGCGAGGATCATAGCGCCTCAGCCGATCATCAGACGCATAATGAATCACCCCTGGGCCCGAAAGCTGTCCGAGAGGATTCTCACCGTCAACTGCGCCCAGAACAAGGGCATGAAGGCCGGAACCCTTGCATTCCAGCTGCATACGGTGCCAGAGATCTACAGAAGCCCTCTTCAGAACCCCTTCTCGCTGCTCAAGCACCATCAGCCGACTGCGCACGCTCCTCCCGGTCGTCAGAGTATTGTCGCTCATTGCAGCAGCCCCCTTCCATGAAGCATGCCGGCCAGCTCTCTGGCGTCAGAGGCAAATTGACAGTTTTTTTTATTTGAAACCGGCTGAAGCCCGGCTAGTCTGACACGCGCATCCTCAAGAGTTGAGCCGTCAACAATCTCAACAGGCTTTTTACGCCCCTCCATCACCCCTCTCATACTTGTTTTGCGGGGAATATTCAGCCCCTTTTCAGCACTGATCACAACCGGAGCGGAAACCTCCAGAACCTCCCGTCCGCCCTCAATTTCCCGTTCAAGCCGGAAAAGACCCGCATCTCCGCCCTCAAGAGAACTCACCGCACACACCGAATGCAAGCCAAGCAGTTCAGCAAGCATTCCCGGCACCTCAGCGCTCCCATAATCAGTAGACTGACGACCGCAGAGCACCATATCCGGCAGAGCACCCGAATACCAGGAAGTTATTGTTCTAAAAAGAATTGCGGCCGTTAGCGATGGATCTGAACTCTCACCTTCTGCCAGCACCACCCGATCGGCACCTAAGGCTAGCGTCTTGCGAAGTGCATCCAAGCCCGTGCGAGGCGAAAGGCTGAAAACAGTAACCTCACCACCTCCAAGCCGCTCTTTCAGCTTCAGCGCCTCTTCAAGGGCATATTCATCATAAGGATTGATCACTTCGGTAATCCTTGAGCGATCAAGAGCTCCTTCTGAAAACCCGAACACCGAAGCGGTATCGGGTACCAGACAGACACAAACAGCAATGTGCATCATAGGCGGGTTCTCCTCTTTCATTCAGACAATAAAAAAGCCGCTTGACAGCGGCTTTTTTATCAGTACAAGTGCCCGAGAGGAGATTCGAACTCCTACACCTTGCGGCGCTACCCCCTCAAGATAGTGTGTCTACCAATTCCACCACTCGGGCCTTACAACAATCCAACAATCTGCAATGAACAGAGTGAGAATAGAAGGGCTCGAACCTTCGACCCTCTGCTTAAAAGGCAGATGCTCTACCAACTGAGCTATATTCTCAACCAATCCGCAAGACTGGAAACCAGCAGACAGCAAGCTACTATACCTCACCAAAGGTGAGAATCACTTACTTGTTCTGGTAACGCAGACGCTTCTTGTGACGATTCTTCCGACGCATTTTTTTGCGTTTGTGAACCGCCATCTTATGTCTTTTTCTCTTTTTTCCGCAGGGCATGTATTCTGTGTCCTTACTCTTGTTTTAAAGGCAGATAATATAGGAAAAGTTTCCAATAGCACAAACCTATCCGTTCATGTATTTGAAAAACTCTTTATTGTCTTTCGTGTCAGCAAGCTTCTCGCGCATAAACTCCATGCACTCAATCGGATTCTTCTCAGCAAGATACTTCCGAAGAAGCCAGGTCCGCGACAGCTCTTCCTGGCTGAACAGCAGCTCTTCCTTCCTTGTGCCGGACCGGAGAATGTCAATTGCAGGGAAAATCCTCCTCTCAGAGAGCCTGCGATCAAGCAGGAGTTCCATATTGCCAGTTCCCTTGAACTCTTCAAAAATAACATCATCCATCCGTGAGCCGGTGTCAACCAGCGCAGTGGCGATAATTGTCAGGCTGCCGCCCTCCTCGATATTTCGTGCCGCACCAAAAAACCGCTTTGGCTTGGTCAACGCATTGGCATCAATACCGCCCGAGAGAATCTTCCCGGAATGAGGAATAATTGTGTTATGAGCACGGGCCAGACGGGTAATTGAATCAAGCAGCACAACCACATCGCGACCAACCTCAACAAGCCTTTTTGCCTTCTCCATCACCATGTCGGCAACCTGAACATGGCGCTCGGGATCCTCATCAAAAGTTGAGCTCACCACCTCGGCATCCACACTGCGGGCCATATCAGTCACCTCTTCAGGTCGCTCATCAATAAGCAGCACTATCAGGTAGACCTCAGGGTGATTTTTGATGATTGCGTTGGCCACCATCTGCAGCAGCATGGTTTTACCGGTTTTTGGCTGTGCAACAATAAGTCCGCGCTGCCCCTTACCAATCGGGGTAAAAATATCCATAATCCGGCCACAATGTTCATTCGTCTTAGTTTCAAGGCGAAGCCGCTCATGGGGAAACAGCGGGGTCAGATTCTCAAAGAAAGGCCGTTCGCGGGTTATTTCAGGTTCAGCCCCATCAATCGTATCAATCTTCAGGAGTGCGAAAAACCGCTCACCCTCCTTAGGGGCACGCACCTGCCCTGAAACCGTATCACCAGTCCGCATGCTGAACCGCTTGATCTGGGAAGGGGATACATAAATATCGTCGGGAGATGAAAGATAGTTGTAGTTGGCAGAACGAAGGAAGCCGTACCCCTCAGGAATAACCTGAAGAACGCCAGTGTTCACCATCACTGCACCGCCCTCCTCGCCACTGTTCTTCTGCGACTGGGCTTCGATGATCTTGAAAATCAGCTCCTCCTTCCGGAGTCCTGCGGAAAGCACGCCAAGCTCTCTGGCCATGGCATTCAGCTCAAAAACCTTTTTTGTCTGGAGCATATTGATGTCCAGACCTTTTGAAGCGGTAGTGTTCGACATTGTACTTGTATTCAACGCTTATTAATAAATAAAGAGGGGGGAAACGCCCTGCAAAGGGCGAAATGGAAGCAACGGGACAGGGTCATGGCCTGAGGGAACGAAAAAATATTGCCCGAAACGCCGGAAGGTGTGCCATTGAAAAGTCCGGGAAGCAGTATGCGTGGGGAAAAATCTCTTGATAACAAGCGAACAATGGTAGTAGGCAAGCGATGCCCTGCTAAAGGCATCCTTTTGCTTAATATAAAACTTTTTCCATAAAAAATTCACAACTGATCCCCTTCTCCGTCCTCTGCCCGGACAGTGGTCTTCACATAGTCCAGCAAGGCGCCCGCCAAGTAAAACGAACCGGTCACAAGCACCAGCGACAACGGGGAACTCTCACGAAGCAGGCGCCGCATCCCCTCACCGACAGAATGTGCTACAGCTACCGCTCCCTCACCACCCTCTTGGCAGCATATCTCCTGAAGCTCTTCAGCGGGCACGCTTCGCTCGGAAGGAATATCCACCACCACAAAGCGGCACTCAAGGCGAAGCAGCTCACGAATAATGGCCCGTGCATTCTTGTCGGAAGCAAGCCCGAGCAGCACAGAAACCCTGTCATAGCGAGCAATGAAAGGCAGGAGTGCATCAACCGTTGCCTTCACCCCATACGCATTGTGCGACACATCAAGCAGGACGGAGGGAGTGCTGGCAATCAACTCCAGCCGACCACGGTAACCAGTGGCATGCAGCCCAAGAAGTCCGCTTCGCACTGCCGCCTCACTGATGCCCGCATCAACAGCCACCATAACAGCAAGGGCAAGACTTGAGGAATGAAACGCTCCTGTCAGCGGAGCCTCCAGCCTCGAAAAGCTCTTGGAACCAATCTGAAGATCAACCACCAGCCGACCAATCGCCGACTCTACAACCTTGACACCACACTCTTTCCCCACCAGGTGTAGCGGTGCATCGCACTCTTCGGCTGCCCGTCGTATCTGAGCGAGACTCTCTTCACCGGAAGCCGATGAAAACACCCGTGAGCCAGGCTTGATGATGGCCGCCTTCTCCCCGGCAATAGCGCCGATGGTCGTTCCAAGCCAATCGGTATGGTCAAGACCTATGCCGGTAATGACTGCGTAGCTGGACCGAACCACATTGGTTGCATCGAGCCGCCCCCCCATTCCGGTTTCAATCACCGACACATCTACACCCTCATCAGCAAACCAGGCAAAAGCAATAGCCGTCGTAGCCTCAAAAAAAGTGGCATTTTTCTCCGAAACAGCCTCTTTCAAAAGGGATGCATAGTACGCCACCCGCTCTTGGGGAATAGGGAGGCCATCAATACGCATCCGCTCCGTAAAGTCAACAAGATGGGGTGAAGTATAGAGCGCCGTTTTGAGCCCTGCGGCCCGGAACATTGAGGCAAGAAGTGAGGCTACAGTTCCCTTGCCGTTCGTCCCCGCCACATGTACCGCCGTGCCAAGGCGATGCTCAGGGGAACCAACCATCTGCAGGAGTTCGCGCACCCGCTCAAGGCCAGGTTTTATTCCAAACCGGTGTAGCGGATAAAGAAAATCAAGGGTTTCCTGGTAGGTCACAAGATCAAAAAAGCTACCGGTTATGCATGGAGGCAAGCGCCGACTTGATGAGAGCCTCTAAAGAGGCATCCGGATCAAGCTCCAATGCGCCACCCACCGCCTGATTGGCCACAGGACGGGGAAAACCGAGCGTCATGAGGGCGTTGACCGCGTCGTCCCTGAACCCCCCCCGGCTGGCTGAAGCCGAAGTCACAGTACTGCCCGCAGGGGCAAGCTTGAGAATTTTGTCGCGAAGCTCAAGAATGATGCGCGCCGCGGTTTTTCGGCCAACACCGGTAATACCGAAAAGCCGTTCCGGTGCATTTGCTAAAATGGCCTCATGCACCTCCCCGACAGCCATGCCGGAAAGCACCGCCAGGGCAAGCTTAGGCCCAACGCCGGAAGTAAGGAGCAGGAGCCGGAAGAGCTGCTTCTCCTCCTCGGTCGCAAAACCGTAGAGCTGAAGAGCGTCCTCACGGACAGAAAGATGGGTATAAAGAATGGCTTCGGTTCCCGGCTCAGGCAGCTGCCGGAGAGTACCAGCGGAAACCAGGAACCGATAGGCTATACCGCCAACCTCGAGAACCGCCTCTTCAGGCAGACACGAAATGAGTCTGCCGCGAAAATATGCATACATGTAAAGGCACCTCTCTTGATTGTCGTGAGCGCTTTGAGAGCGAAACGGACGGAGTGCAGAAACCGTAGTGTACACGGCGTACTTGAGGATTTCGAGCACCGCTCAACGATGCAATCGGAGCGCGTAGCAAATAAAGAGAGGTGCCCGGAAAGAAAATGGCAAGCGTTCCGGCCTTTACTCAGCCTTGCCGTACTCGTTCAGGATGCGGGCAAGCTGCGACTTCTTACGGGAAGCCTTATTGGCATGAATGTAGTTCTTGATGCCAAGACGATCAAGTTTCTGAACCGCAGAACGGTATGCAACCTCAACCTCAGGTTTGGGAGCACCGGCATCAACAAGCTTCTGCATGTTCTTGATCAGAACCTTCAGCTCTTTTTTGCGAGCCCTGTTCCGTGCATTTTTTCTGTCGGACTGCCGAAGTCTTTTTTCAGCGGATTTGTGTAAAGGCATAAACAATAGCTCTTTATGGGAATTGAATCAACGAAAACCCCGATTTCAATAAGAAAAGGTCTGTAATATAGCAGAAGCAAGCAGAAATTCAAAAAGCCCTCCCCTCTTTTTTCTTATATTGGGCCAAAACAAAACCGAACACCTTTATGAGCCTGATGATAAGCGTTTCCGGAATCCGGGGCATAGTCGGCGAAAGCCTTACCCCGACCAATCTCACCGCATTTGCCACTGCCTTTGCCTCATGGGCAGAGACCAGAAAAAAAGAGCGGGAACCCGGAGCCCTCAGCCAGAGGCCGCATATAATAATTGGCCGCGACACCCGACCCACAGGAGATGCAATCAGTGGGCTTGTCCAGAGCGCTCTTGTGCTCTCGGGCTGCAATGTCACCGACATTGGCATTGCCACCACCCCAACCGTTGAATTAGCCGTCACCGAAGAAAAAGCCGACGGCGGGCTCATCATCACTGCATCGCACAACCCCGTAGAGTGGAACGCACTGAAAATGCTCAACCACCGTGGAGAATTTCTCGACAGAGAAGATGTTATAGAGCTGATGCGCATTGCCTCTGCCCCAAACCCCCAAAGCGCCCGATGGGACAACATCGGAACCACCACCAAAACAAGCCGCCACGACGCACTCCACATTGAAAAAATTCTCACACTTCCCTTCATTCATACCGAAGAGATCAGAAAAGCACAGTTCCGGGTTCTCGTTGACTGCGTTGAAGGTGCAGGCTGCGCAATAGTCCCCGACCTCTGCCACAAGCTCGGCATTGCTGAAGTCATCCCCTTCGCCTGCGGCGGCACCGGTCTGTTCCCGCGGAACCCCGAACCCATTGAAGAGAACCTCCAGGAAACCATCGCCGCCCTCAAAAAATCAGGGGCCGACTTCGCCCTTGTTGTCGACCCCGATGTTGACCGCCTCGCCCTCATCTCCGAAGATGGCACCCTTTTCGGCGAAGAGTACACCCTTGTGGCATGCGCCGACTACTACCTTAAAGAGAGAGTCGGCCCCGTTGCCAATAACCTCTCCAGCAGCCGAGCCCTCAAAGACATAGCCACCCGTTACGGCCAGAAGTGCTTCAGCGCAGAAGTCGGGGAAGCCAATGTCACCAGACTCATGAAAGAGCACCATGCAGTCATTGGCGGAGAGGGCAACGGCGGAGTCATTCTCCCCGAACTCCACTACGGCCGCGACGCCCTTGTAGCCATAGCCATGGCGGTGCAGGCGTTCGCATACTGGCAGACATCGCACCCCGGAGAGCCGCTCTCCCGGTTCCGCCGCGAATTCCCCGACTATGAAATGTCGAAACAGAAAATTGATCTTACCCCCGAAAGCAAAGAGCGACTACCGGAAATTTTTGCAGCAATCGCCCGAAGCTACCCCGGCGCAAAGGCCGACACGCGCGATGGACTGAAGCTCGACTTCCCGGAGAGCTGGGTACACCTGCGCCCCTCGAACACCGAACCAATCGTGCGCATTTACTCCGAAGCCTCAACACGGGAAAAGGCCGAATCCCTTGCCGACGAAATCCGCCGGGCAATCGAACAGCACGCAACCGGAGCATAGCAACACCCCATGGGCAACACCAAAGGCAGCTTTAGAACCCAGCAGGACGACACCCTCCACAACAGGAAAAAAGGCTCGGTAGACCGCTACATCGTCTCCCGCCTTCTTAGCTATGTCAAGCCGCTCAAAGGTCTGGTGGCAACAGCCGTTGCCATCACCATCGGCGGCTCCTTCCTCGGCCCCCTGCGCCCCTGGCTTACCAAAGTTGCAATAGACGACTACATTGCCGCCCATGATCTCCATGGCCTCGCCATTGTCAGCCTCATCCTTGCCGCCGTCATCCTGCTTGACGGGATAAAACAGTTCATCACCACCTGGCTCACTCAGGTCATCGGCCAGAAAGCGGTCTTCAATATCCGCATGGATGTGTTCCGCCACCTCCAGAAACTCCCCGCCCGCTTTTTCGACCGCAACCCGATTGGCAGGCTCATCACCCGCGCCACCAACGACATTGAGTCACTCAACGAAATGCTCTCCAGCGGCATTATCACCATACTGGGCGACATTCTCCAGCTCCTCATCATTGTCGTCCTCATGTTCCTCATCGACTGGCAACTCACCCTCATTGTCCTTGCCGTCCTTCCCCTCATGCTCTACGCAACCGTTTTCTTCAAAAACCGCGTCCGCATAGCATTTCAGGATGTACGAACCCATCTTGCAAGGCTCAACACCTTCTTCCAGGAACACATCACCGGCATGTCTATAGTCCAGCTCTTCAACCGCGAAGAGCGCGAAGCCGAGCACTACGCCGCCATCAACCGCGACCACCGCGACGCCAACATCCGCACCGTCTTCTACTTCTCCATCTACTTCCCCATCATTGAAATTCTCAGCGCCACCGCCGCAGGCCTGGTTATCTGGTACAGCGGAGTGCGGGTCCTCAAAGCTGACCTCACCATCGGCGTCGTCATCTCATTCGTCCAGTACATCTGGCTCTTCTTCCGTCCACTGCAGCACCTCTCCGACCGCTTCAACACCTTACAGACAGCAATAGCAGGGTCCGACCGCATTTTCCGCCTGCTCGACGAAGAGCCCGGCATTGAAACCGACGAAGGCCCCTCCCCCCTCACCACCTTCAAAGAAACAATTGAATTCCGAAATGTCTGGTTCGCCTACGACGACGAAAACTGGGTACTCAAAGACATCTCCTTCACCATCCGCCACGGCGAAAAAATTGCCATTGTTGGTGCCACCGGAAGCGGGAAAACCACCATCATCAACATTCTCTCACGGCTCTATCCCTACACCAAAGGCGAAATCCTTATTGACGGAATCCCGCTTGAAACAATACCCGCCTCCACCCTCCGCAGAATTGTAGGCGTTGTCATGCAGGATGTCTTCCTCTTCTCCGGCACCATTCACGAAAACCTCGCCTTCGGCAACCCCGAAGCCACCCTGGAAGAAATCCGCACCGCAGCCCGCAGGGTAGGCGCCGACCGGTTCATTGACCGCCTCCCCAAACAATACGACTACCGCGTTCTTGAAAACGGTACAGGCCTCTCCGCCGGCCAGAAACAGCTCATCGCCTTCGTCCGCGCCCTCCTCTACAACCCAGAAATTCTCATACTCGACGAAGCAACCAGCTCCGTAGACACCACCACAGAAACCCTCATAGACAAGGCCACCGCAAAACTCACCACCGGCCGCACATCAATCATCATCGCCCATCGCCTCTCCAGCGTCCAGAAAGCCGACCGCATCATCGTCATCCATAAAGGAGTCATCCACGAAACCGGTACCCACCAGCAGCTCCTCAAAGAACGAGGCCTCTACCACAAGCTCTACCTCCTCCAAGGCAAAAAATAACCCGTAAGACTGGCTCTACCGGAAAAAGATCCGTTTAAAAAATCGCCCCCATTTGAAAAGCTGGCAGGAGACCTTGCCGGCGGTTTACTCCCGAAGAATCAACATACAGCATAGACTGGTCTATCAGGTTGATAACAAGAAACACGGGGTAAAAGTCATTCGCCTCTGGACCCACTACGGGTAGCCCCGAGCCTTATCTCTACAGCAAACCCTCTCCTACAGGCTGCTGTCGCGAAGCACCTGAACGGGCTCGAGCTTTGCTGCACGGGCCGAAGGAAAGAAGGCGGCAAAGGTGCTAATAAACACCGTCGTTGCAATAACATAGAGAAAATAGACCGGGTTGGTCGACATGCTGAACCCGCTTTTGGTCAGCGGGCCCTCTGAGCTCTCAATGGGAATGCTGGCAAAAATATGGATACTGCCGATGGCCAAGAGACCACCCAACAAAGCACCGATAAGCCCCACAATGAACCCCTCAAGCACGAACATGGCAACAAGCTGGGAAGCAGAAAACCCGAACGACTTCATGATTGCAATGTCGCGGCTCTTCTCAAACACCGTCGTCACCAGAATATTGGCCACACCAAACCCCGACACCACTCCAACAAAAGCCACCAGCGAAAACACAATGGTGCCGATTCGCTTGAACAGCGACAGCACTCCCGCATTCTCCTCCTGCCAGCTCATGCACCGGTAACCGGTCACCTCCTGCAATTCACGATTAAGATCCTCGTTTTCAAGCGGATGACGAACCTTGAGAGCAATCCCGCTCACCCTGTCGGCCGTCATCCCTTCAACAATCTGCCCCAGCTTCAGGGAAGCATAAACGCTGTTGTCAATGGCGTTCACCCCCGAAAAGAAAATCCCCGACACCTTGCACTGCCGGCTCTTTCCCGAAGCGGGAATAAGGGTAACCTCGTCGTTCAGCTGCAGGTTCATCTCGCGCGCTACCGTCCTGCCCACCAGAAGGCCATTGGCGGTTTTAGCAAACAGCTCAACATCGCCCGAAGTCAACTTTCCGCTGATACCGGTAATCACATTCTCCCGCTCAATATCAACCCCCTTCAGAAGAATCGGCTCATTGCGGTTCCCCTTCACGGCCATCACCTGCGAAGCAACAAAAGGCGAAGCGGCAAGAACCTCCTCCTTATAGACAGGAGAAGCAAGCAGAGAAAGTACCTGGCGATAGTTGCGCACCTCCTCCCGCTCCAGTTTTTCAATATTATCCACCACAAACGAAACAACCTCAGGCCGTGAAAGGGCAAGTACATTAACCGGCACAGGGTCGGTCTTCTCCCCCTTCAGCGTAATGTGGGGAGCCACATTGACAATAGTTTCAACAAACGAATCAAGCAGACCGCGCGTCAGCGAAATGGTTGTGATAAGTACCATGGTACTGACAGCAACACCGATAACGGTTGTCAGCGTCTGGCGACGGCGGCCGATGAGATGGCGACGGGCAATGGTGAACAATGTTTGCAGCATAGCGGCCAGCCGGATGAGGGAGCAGAAAAGTTGTGGTATATTTTATTAAGTTATACTTTTCAGCGCAAGTTATAAAAAACAACAGCGGCAGGCGAAGACTCAATCCGGGCGGCATGAGCACCACAATCACCAACAGCACCGCAGAGCGGAAACACAGCCATGTCGACATCTGCCTGAAGGGAGATGTTGCCTTCAGCACCCTCACCACAGGGCTGGAACACTACAGGCTGCGCCACAACGCTCTCCCCGAACTCAGCTACGCCACCCTCAGCACCGAGAGCGAATTCCTTGGCAAGAAAATCGGAGCACCGCTCATGATCTCCTCCATGACAGGAGGATACACCCAGGCCGCTGAGCTCAACGGGAAACTCGCAGAAGCCGCCGAACGGTTCCAGCTGCCCATCGGCGTCGGCAGCATGCGCCAGGCACTTGAAGAAAGCTCCCACCGCGACAGCTTCGCCGTAGTACGCCGCCACGCACCAACAACCCAGATATTCGCCAACATCGGCGCCCCTGAAATAGCAAAAGGTCTCTCAAACGACGACCTCCGGACCATGATGGAGCTGATCCGGGCCGACGGCCTCATCATCCATCTCAACGCCGCCCAGGAGCTCTTCCAGCCGGAAGGAGGAACCGACTTCAGGCGAGTGCTCGACAAAGTTGCTGCAATCACAGCAAAACTGTCCGTACCGGTCATTGCAAAAGAAGTTGGCTGCGGAATTTCCGCCCCGGTCGCACGCCAGCTCCTCATCGCCGGGGTGCAGGTGATTGATGTTGCCGGAGCGGGAGGAATCAGCTGGCAGAAAGTCGAAGAAGCGCGCTACACGAGAAGGTTCGGTACTGACGACCGCTTCAGCAACCGGGGTCTTGAGGAGCTTCTGAACTGGGGCATCCCCACAGCAGAATGCCTCGTTGAAGTCAACGCCCTCAGAGAGAACCAAACCAAGCCCTTTTCCCTCATCGCCTCCGGAGGCATCCAGAGCGGCCTCGACATTGCAAAATCAATAGCCCTCGGAGCCGATCTCGCCGCCTCCGCCGGAGCCCTCCTCAAAGCACTCTATTCAGGAACTCTCGAAGAAACCCTCTCCACATGGATGAACGACCTCCGGGCAGCCATGTTCCTCACCGGATCAGCCACCATAGCGGAACTGCAGAACAACAGACCCATCAGCAAACAATGACCCAGAAAGCCATGACCGTAACACAGGAGCTCGTAGAAAAAAAATACAGGGAATACCACACAAGAATAAACGACGCCCTCGGCCAGTGCTTCAGTGCAACAACCCCCAAAACGCTGTATGCACCAGCCCGCTACATTCTTGAAGGCAAAGGAAAGCGGATCCGCCCCTTTCTCACCCTGCTCGCCTCCGAAGCGGTTGTAGGCTCAAGTGACAACGCCCTGAAAGTTGCGCTCGCCGTTGAAGTCCTCCATAACTTCACCCTCATGCATGACGACATCATGGACGAGGCCGACCTCCGCCACAACCGTGCGACAGTTCACCGGAAATGGGATGAAAATGTAGCCATCCTCTCCGGCGACATGATGATAGCCTACGCATACGAACTCGCCCTCCAGGCTGAAAGCCGCCGCCACTGTGAGCTCATACACATCCTCAACCACGCCAACATAACCATCTGCGAAGGCCAGGCGCTCGACATGGAGCTTGAGGACAAAACCGACGCAACCATTGCCGACTACCTCGACATGATTGCCAAAAAAACCGGACGCCTCATCTCCGCAGCACTTGAGGCCGGCGGAGTAGCGGCAGATGCCACCAAGGAAGAGCTCATGAGTCTGGTCACCTTTGGTGAAAAAATCGGCCGCGCATTCCAGATTCAGGATGACTACCTCGACATTATGGCAGAAGACGGCAAATCAGGGAAAATGACCGGCGGCGATGTCATCAACGGGAAAAAAACCTACCTCCTGCTCCGCTCGCTTGAATTGACCAGTGGCGAAGATCACGACCTCCTGCGATCCATCTACATGAACAGAGGAATTGAGAAAGAGCGGGTACCTGAAGTCAAAGCCATCTTCGAACGCTGCGGTGTGCTCGAAGAGGCCGCCCGACTCATCAACGCCGATACCGAAGAGGCCCTCTCAGCACTTGAGAACCTCCCCCACGCTGAGGGGCGCGACTACCTCAGGGGATTTGCCAACATTCTGATGAAGAGGGACTTCTGAAGGAGCCCCTGCAGCATGACGAGCGAACACTCCTGCTCGCCCTCACCCTTATTCCCGGGGTTGGCTCCGCCCGCCTCAAAACCCTTACCGAGGCTCATCCCCTCATCCCATCAATTCTCCATGCAACACCCTCCGGCCTGGCACGCCTGCCGGGCATAGGAGAAAAGCTGGCCTCCATCGTACACAAGTTTCTCCATTCTCCCGGCTCACTTGAGGCAGCCATAGAGAAAGCCGAACAGCAGCTCACCCTGCTTCACCGTCTTGGCGGAACAATGATGACCATTCTTGACCCCCTATACCCGCCCCTGCTCCGGGAAATCTACGATCCACCCATCTGTCTCTTCATCCGCGGCACACTGCCTCCACCTGAAGCTCCGGGGCTTGCCGTTGTGGGCACCCGCTACGCATCCCAATACGGGAAAAAATGCGCAGACCTTTTCTGCAAGGCATTCGCCGAAAGAGGAATAGCCGTCTACAGCGGCCTCGCCTACGGTATTGACACCGCAGCACACAGCGCCACCCTGCAGCACGGAGGGCAAACCATCGCAGTCCTTGCCGGAGGCGTTGACTCCGCCTACACCGACCCGAAGGGAAAACTCTGGCCCCGCATTATTGAAAACGGTGCCCTGATTTCAGAGGAGTGGATAGGATCGGAACTCACTCCCGCAAAATTCCCCAAACGGAACCGCATCATTTCAGCCATCACAAGCGGGACCCTTGTCATTGAGTCCGACATCAAAGGAGGATCGCTCATCACCGCCCGTAGTGCCCTTGAGCAGAACCGCGAGGTATTTGCCATCCCCGGCCCCATCTTCTCCCGCGGCTCACGGGGAACCAACAGCCTCATTGCAGAAGGAGCGGCAAAAGCAGTCACATGTGTAGAAGAACTTATCAGCGAACTCGGCCCCGAGTTCTCCCTCACCCGTCGCGCCGCCACATCTGAATCCCCCGGCCCTGCATTCTCTCCTAAAGAGAGCGCCCTCCTCAACGCCATGGGCGACGAACCCATACATCTCGACACACTCGCCCAAAAGAGCAACATAGACTACAGCGAACTCCTCCTCCTGCTCTTTGATCTTGAAATGCGCTCCGCCATTGAACAGCAGCCCGGACAGTTCTTTCAGAGAACAGCCCGCCGCTGAATCCCCCCAAGCATCCTCTCCACACAATCCATCACCTCATTAGCTGGCAGTGCATCAATCCGTGGCCCGGGCGACACAACCATATCGCTCTCTGGGCTCAGAGGAGGAAACCTGCTCATACTCTCCCGGTCATTGCGGAACAGCGCAACCACAGGAACCTCATAACATGCCGCAATGTGAACCAGCGAAGTATCAAGCGTTACCAGTAGTTTGAGACGCCTGATAATCTCCCCGGCCTCAAACACATTACCCGTCACAGGCGTAGCTGCCACATTCCAGTGAGCCGCCTCAAGCGCCAGTTTTTTATTCCGGTCTTTCGGATCAGCAAGCACCACGAAGCGCTCCCCCCTGAACGCCTCCAGCAATTCTCCCCACTTCTCCTGCTGCCAGAACCGTTCAGCCATAGAAGCGCTGATATTAATACCAATGAGGGAACCGCACTCCATCCCCTCCAGGAAATCCCTCATCGTTTCCGACACCGGCATCGGCGGAAGATAGGGGCGAGACTCAGTACCAGGCACATGCAGCACATCAAGCAGCGCACAGTTCCGCTCTACCACCGGGCTGAAGTACTCCAGAGCAATCAAGTGGTCAAACAACCCCTCATGGTTCACATGGGCATGGCCCACTTTGAAGCCGGCACGAATGAGTGAAGAGTGAAGCAGGAAATTGAACGACGGGGCATCCTTTGGATTGAACAGCACATCGAATCGGCGAAGGAGCACATCACGGGCATATACAAGGTAATCCCCCTTCGCAAAATGCACCCCGGTAATATTGCTATCCCCTTTAAGAAACTCCACGATATGGCGTTTAAAGGCCACCACATGGATTTCGAGGTCAGGAAATGCCCTCTTCAAGCCTCTGATGACCGGCGTCAGTAGAATCACATCACCATAGCGCTCCGAAACAAGAAACACAATAGAACGAAGCGGTCCCCGAAACATCTTTCCAGGCGTTCTTTTCCAAACAAACTTCCGTAGCAGGTTCACCGACAACTGGCGGTAATATTTCCTCTTCTCTTCTTTATTCACAGCTAACAGGGGAAATGGCAATGAGCAGTAACAGCAAATCAATATACACAGCCGCCATGAGAATTACCCGTCCCCTTCGTCCGGGGATATAGTTTTTAATGGCGGAATTATTACCTTGAAAGAGATATTTGCCAATGGCACGCAAAAGCCATTTCACAAAATTCAAACATTAACAACGACCACGATGAACCACTTCAGCGCCATGATGCACAGATCTCGCCATATCCTTATGGCCACACTGCTCACCATCCTTTTCGCCGTTCCCTCACTGCAGGCCGCTACAGGTAGCGCAAGCAGAACCGGCGTTGTTGACTTCGGCAGAATCCTCCAGCAGATGCCCGAAGCAAAAAAAGCCGAAACAACCCTGAATGCAACAGCCGAGCCATTCAAAAAGGAACTGCAGCGCATGAACCAGGATCTGCAGAAGTCCATTGAGGCATACGGTCAGGCAAGAGAAGGTATGAGCGAACAGGCCCGTGAGCTGAAGGAAAAAGATTTGAACCTCAAAGCACAGGGCATGAAGAAATACGAAGCGGAAAAATTCGGACGCGGAGGCATTGTTCAGAAAAAAGAGCAGGAGCTGATAGCCCCCATACGGCAGAAACTCCTGAACGCCATTCAGACAGTCGCCCAAAAAGAAGGGTTCAGCCTTGTGCTTGACAAACAGGCTATGGTATACGGCACAGCCGATGCTGACCTCACCTTCAAGGTCATGAACCAGCTCAACATCAAATAACACCGCCCCAACAGAAAAGGCACTAGCAAGAGAAAACGGCAATGGGCATCCCCCTCCTCCACTTTGAAAGGAATATCTGGTGTAATGCCCTTGCCGCTCTTACACTCTGCGCCCTCCTGCTTCTTCCCCCCGGCTGCACCCCGCCAAAGCCGCCTGCTCAAGAGTCCAACATGCCAAAAATAACAGCCGAAACCCCCGTGCAGGAAAGCTGGGGAATTTCTTTTCTGGTCACGGAAGAGGGCATGCGCAAATCAGAAATCAAAGCCGGCCATGTAGCTGAATTCCGCACAAAAGGCAAAACCGAACAGCACCTTGACAAGGATGTGAGCGTCGTGTTTTTTGATGAAACAGGAGCAGTCTCTTCAAGCATATCAGCCGAACAAGCCATCATGTACGAAAACAAGGACATTGAAGCTATCGGCAAGGTGGTCATCACCACAAGCAATGGTACTGTCATCAAAACAGAGTACGCAAAACGCTCTGGCATTGACCGCAAAATACGCTCCGACAAGTTCGTCACCATAGACCGCCCAAATCAGACAGTAAGCGGATACGGTTTCGAAAGCGACCAGGAGCTTAAACATTATCGTATATTCCGAGCCACCGGAGAAGGCAATCTCAAACAATAACCACCGCAAGTCCGCAATTCACATGAAACTCCACCTGCTGAAATCAAAAATCCATAACGCAATTGTCACCAGTGGCGACCTCGAATACGAAGGAAGCATAACCGTCGACAGCGAACTGCTCGAAAAAGCCGACATGATTCCCAACGAGAAAGTCCTCGTTGTCAACAACAACAACGGCGAGCGCTTTGAAACCTACATCATCAAAGGCGATCACGGCTCCCGCGTCATCCAGCTCAACGGAGCAGCTGCCCGATGCGCCCTTCCCGGCGACGAAATCATCATCATGACCTTCTGCGAAATAGAAGCTGAAAAAGCCCCGAATTTCAAACCGATGGTTCTTATTGTTGACAAAAACAACAACCCCAAACGCCGCCACCGCATCGGGGAAGAGGACGAACAGCTCGGCTGACACCAACCATTCAAGACGCAACGATATGCCGCTCGCAATTGTCATCATGGCCGGAGGAAAAGGAACCCGGATGCAGTCCGAACTCCCCAAAGTGCTTCACAAAGCCGCCGGCCGAGCACTCATCGAACATGTCATCGATAAATCGCAGACCCTCAACCCCGAAAGAATCATCCTGATAGTCGGCCATCAGGCTGAACTGGTAATAGATTTCGTGAAGCACTACCCCGTCACCTGCGCCCTGCAGGAACCCCAACTCGGCACAGGACACGCCGTCATGCAGGCAGAAGAACCCCTCAAAAACTTCCAGGGAGAAGTGCTTATCCTCTCTGGCGACGCCCCGCTCTTCACCCTTGAAACGCTCCAGAACCTCATCAGCTTTCACCGGGAAAGCAATGCCACAGCAACAGTTCTCACTGCCGACATGGAAGACCCCACCGGATATGGCCGGGTTATCCGCAAACCCGGCACCGACAGCGTAGAAAAGATTGTTGAACAGAAAGACGCAGCAGAAGAAGAAAAAGCCGTCAAGGAAATCAACTCCGGCGTCTATGTCTTCAACGCCAAAACCCTCTTCGACTCCCTCAAAGAAATCACTACAAAAAACGCCCAGAACGAATACTACCTCACCGATGTCTTCGGAGTCTGCTTCCGCAAAGGCAGCCGGGTAGCCGCATGGAAAACCCCCAACCCCGACGAAATCCACGGAATCAACACCCCCCAGCAATTAGCCCACGCCGAACACCTCCTCAAGAGTTAAGTTTACTTGCGGGAACGGCGGGGTTTTTCTTCTGTGGAGAGCGTGGGGAGTGTGGCTCCCGGGGAGGTAGTGTCTAGGCCTGCAACATCTTTCTGAATGCCACCATCCTGCATGGAGTAGAATTCCACGAGATTGCCGTCGGGGTCCATCACAAAGAAGGCGCGCCCTTCACGGCGGCTGGAGGGGCGGGTCACAATATGGACACCGCAATCATCGAGATATGCGGCTGCTTCATCCACATCCCTGTCTGAAGGGAGCCTGAATCCAAAATGGTCAACACGGATATCGCGGGCCTCACGGGTTCCGGCTGTTTCTGCTTTTACCAGCACCAGCATGTCCGAATTGATGCGAAGATAGGTAATGTTGGCCCCTACCCTGTGGTCGAGGCCAAGTCCGAGAATATTGATATAGAATGCCTCTGCGTCAGCCAGGTCGTTGACACGAAGCGTAATCTGGTTAATTCCCGTGAGTTTCATCATCTGTTCCAACTTTGGCAACCTTTGGCTCAGGCGCTTTTTCAATAATGTAGTCGTACTTGTGGTCAAAAAACTCTGCTACAGCTCGATGCGAAGCCTTTTCGCGGGTCTCATAATCCAGACTGATGGCAATCTGCTCGGGAAACACCCTATCGGATTCCGACTCGCTACTAGGGTTCCGGATCATCTCTTTGTAGGGCAGAAGCTTCTCTTCAAGCTCAACCCTCTCTTCCTCGTGGATTCGTTTTGCCTTTTTTGAAATGGCAACCACAGTCTCATAGAGATTGCTATGAGCACTTCTCAGTTTGTTCAGATCTATGGGTTTAACAGGCATCGCTCTGGTAATTTACTTGGTTGAAAGAAAACTGCTGATGGCGTCAGTGACGGCTAAAACCGTCTCATCAAGTGAGTCATTAACAAAAACCTCATCAAACCGGTTGGCATACTCAAGTTCAAGGGCGGCGCGCTCAAGACGCAGTTTCAGACTCCCCTCATCTTCGCTTCCCCTTCCCTGCAGTCGCTCTTTGAGAACCTCCATGCTCGGAGGACGAATAAACACAAGCAGCGAGTTTCTGGGGAAAAGCTTTTTCAGGTTCAGAGCCCCCTTCACATCGAGGTCAAGCAGAAGATGTCGTCCCTCATTGACAGCTTCCCTGGTTTTCTCCAGAAGGGTTCCGTAATGGTTGCCGAAAAAGAACTCGTGCTCAATAAAACCGCCTTGTCGCACCAGCTTGTCAAACGCATCGGATGAGAGAAAATGGTAGTTCTCCCCATTCACCTCTCCGGGCCGCATACCGCGGGTAGTGGCCGAAACTGAAAACTGCAGCTCAGGAAGCTTCCGCATAACCTGTCGTGCAATAGTTGACTTGCCGGTTCCTGAAGGAGCTGAAAAAACCACCAGCTTTCCCTGCTGTTTCTGCTCTTCAGCCATATCGACGCTACTCTATATTCTGGAGCTGCTCCCGTATCTTCTCAAGCTCTTCCTTAATATGGACGACCTTCTGGGATATTTCAGCACTCTGTGATTTTGATGCAATGGTATTGGCCTCGCGAAGCTGCTCCTGCAGAAGGAAGTTCAGTTTTCGTCCTGTCCCACTCTCCTCATTGTGCATCTCCTCAAGGAAAAACTTGTTGTGGCTGGTAAACCGGGTCATCTCCTCAGTAATATCAAGCCGCTCTGCAGCCATCACCAGCTCCATTTCAAGCCGGTCTCTGCTGTAGGCAATGTCTTTTCCGGCAACAGCCTCAACTTTGGATGTCAGTTTTTTGCGTACAACTTCAAAATTGTCACCAGCAAGTGAACGAATCAGTGCAAGCGTCTTCTCTATTTCAGCAATACGGGAGGCAAAATCTCGCAATAACTCCTCACCCTCACGCCGGCGCATCTGCTTGAGCTGCTCAACAGCCTCAAGCGCCACGGCTTTCACCTGAATCCAAAGCTCCGAAGCATGATCAAGAGCGCTGGTACCACTGTCAAAAACATCGGAAAAGCGGAGAAGATTGTCGAGAGTCAACGGAGCCTCAATGCCGGCAGCATTGCGAAGCTGGTTGAGAAGATCACGGTAGGCCGCGGTCTTTTCTGCATTGAGTGTAGTTGTAATCGGTTGCTCATCATCCGCCTGCAGTTGTATATATGCGGATATTTTGCCGCGCTGGAACCGTGAACGGATCAGCTCACGGACCTCAAGTTCATAGGGAAGCAACTGGCGGGGAAGCTTCACGCTGATTTCAGCAAACCGGTTATTCACCGAACGCAACTCCACCAGGATTTTCACCCCCGAGGCAACCGATTCAGCACTGCCGTATCCGGTCATACTTTCCAACATAGTCCCACCCTGCTCGTTTCGTTAGTATTGCGACGGCTGCAGACCACAATGGCCGGCAGGTTTCCGGCATCAGCCGGGAATCCGTCTTACTTGCGAAGGTCGAGATCGGCTATTACCTGGCGGTAACGATCGATAGCAACATTCTGGAGATATTTCAGGGCTTTTTTACGCTTGCTCACAAGCATCAGCAGACCACGACGGGAGTGTTTGTCTTTCGGGTGCTTCTGAAGGTGCCCGGTAAGATCGGAAATCCTGTTACTGAACAGAGCGACCTGAACTTCGGCCTTGCCGGTGTTCTTGTCGGTACCCCCGAACTTTGTAATGATCTCTTCTTTAAACTCTTTTGAAAGGCTCATGTTCTCTCAGTGTTGTTAATGGTAAAACGGTTGACCTGCAATATAATATTCTTAGCCTTACAACTCCACCCCTTTTTTATCTTTTTCAATCTGCTCCCGCAGGGCTTCCAGAGAGGAGAATTTCCTCTCTTCCCGGAGAAACCGCAAGAGACTGAACTGAAGCTCCCTGCCATACAGACTCCCCGACCATCCAAGAATATGAGCCTCAGCCGTTGTCACTCCAAGGGATGATACCGTCGGGCGAACGCCCACATTCATCATAGCCCTGAATGGTCTGCCGTCAATGACCGTTGTGGCAGCGTAGACTCCTGCCTTCGGCAGCAGCTTGTGCGGATCGGGCGGAAGGATGTTGGCTGTTGGGAAGCCGATTCTCCGCCCTTTACCCGCACCCTCAACAACTGTTCCGCTGATCATGTATGGAGCGCCAAGAAAACTGTTCGCCTCCTCCATCCGGCCCTCGGCAAGCAGGGATCGGATGCGCGTACTGGAAAAATGCTCATTCTCTATGCGAACCTCATCCACCTCCACCACATCAAACCCCAACTCAGCACCCAGCCGGCGAAGCTCGTCCCTGCCCCCACTCCGGTTTCTGCCGAAGCCATGATCATACCCGACCACAACACACTCTGCGCCAATCTCCTCTACAAGGAGAGAGCGAATGAAGTTATCGGAACTCCGGACGGCAAACTCCGGCGTAAAGCGCACAACACAGAGCAGGTCCACAGACTCCGCCCGGAGCAGCTCCGCCTTTTCATCAAGAGTTGTGAGTAGTTTCAGAGGCCCGCTCACTCCGCCCTCCAGCACCCTGCGCGGATGCGGTTCAAAAGTAACCACCACGCTCCGCAGCCCGCGGCTTCGGGCAATCGAAACCATACGGGAAATGATTTTACGGTGGCCACGATGCACCCCATCAAACGAACCGACCGTTACCGCCGATGGCTCTCTGAGGAAATCGGCCCCGCCATCATACTCAACAATGCGCATACTTCCTTTCCGCTCTCTCGTTAATGCTCAATTACTGGTCAGTTACCTGCATCTGCCGGAGAACCCTCGCAACCGCATCATCAACCCTCATCGCCGACTCTACCCGGTAAGGGCCAATAGCAACGCGGCGAAGCCCCGCAAGGTAACCCCCGACGCCGAGCGCTTCGCCCAGCTCATCGGCCAGTACACGGATATACGCACCCTTCGACACATGAATTCGGCAGTATACCAGCGGCAAATCAACACGAAGAATCTCAAAACTGTGAACCACAATTTCCTTGCTCTTCCGTTCCTCTACCACCTCTCCCTTTCGGGCAAGCTCATACAAACGCTTCCCCTTATGCCATGTGGCCGAATGCATCGGGGCCTGCTGCATGCTCACCCCCTCCATATCACGGGCCGCACGCCTCACCTTGTCTTCATCCAGATGTGAAGCATCTGTTAACCCGTACTCCTCCGACTCGCTATCGTGACTGAGGGTGCGGGCGCCAAGGCGGATGACTGCGTCGTAAACCTTGTCGAGCCCTTCAAGAGATGAGAGTTCGCGCGTTTTTTTCCCTGTAGCGAGAATAAGCAGACCCGTAGCTTTCGGATCAAGCGTACCGGAATGGCCTACCTTGCGCTTCAGTCCTCCCCGTTTATAGGTATTGCGAACCTTGGCGACCACATCAAACGAGGTCCAGTCAAGCGGCTTGTCAAGCAACAGAAACTCCCCGTCCTCCGGAATCCCAGACCCTTCATGCATCTCAAGCATAGATATCCCCATGCCCGGTGGGCTAGTCGTTTTCTCCTGAATTCTTCCTTACACCGCGCAACAGCTCCTCAATCCGGCCTGCCTTTTCATAGAGCAGATCCTCACGGAACTCAAGCTCGGGAATACGGCGGAACTGGTGGCGGATTTTTGAAGAAAGGATTCTTCGGATGTTCTTTGTTTCATCATTGAGAAACTCCATGACCTCCGCCCGCTCCTCCTCGCTCCCGATAATGGAAACAAAGGCACGGGCCAGACCCAAGTCGGCAGTAATTTTAACCTCAACAACTGTCAGCAAAGGGCCGCCGCGAGGATACTCCTTTTCAAGAATCGCCCCGAGCTCCTGCTGCAGGAGCGAAGCAACTTTCTCCGTTCGTCTCGACATAAATCAAGGTAGCGTTCAGAGTTTGCGTTTCGTTTCAACAATGCGGTAAGCCTCCACCACATCGCCAACCTTTATATCATCATAGTTCTTGAGCCCCACACCGCACTCATAGCCGGCGTCGACCTCCTTCACATCGTCTTTGAAGCGCCTCAGCGTATCAAGCATACCATCGTATATCTGCACGCCATCTCTCAACAGGCGAACCTTTGCATCACGCAGAATCTTGCCTTCAAGCACATAACAGCCACCAACATTGCCAACTTTGGGGACCCTGAAAACCTGGCGAATTTCAAGCGAACCAAGGCTCTCCTCATGCAGTTCAGGCGAAAGCATACCCTCAAGCGCTTTTTCAACATCCTCAAGCACATGGTAGATGACGCTGTAGAAGCGCACATCAAGATCCTCTTTCTCGGCAAGGCGTTTGGCATTTACATTCGGCCGTACCCGGAACCCGATAATGATGGCGTCGGAAGCAGCCGCAAGAAGCACATCGGTTTCGGTAATCTGGCCCACGCCCTGGTGGATGATTTGCACCTTAACCTCATCGTTCTGAATCTTCATCAAGCCATCAGCAAGCGCCTGTATTGAACCATCAGTATCGGCCTTGATAATAACGCTCAGCTCCTTCATCAGCCCCTCCTTGATCTGGCGGGAAATGCTGTCGAGCTTCACGCGAGTACTGCGGCGGAACTCATGTTCACGGCGAATAATCTGGCGCTTCTGCGAAAGATCACGAGCTTCACGATCGGAAACCATTACCGTCAGCACATCGCCAGACTGCGGAAGATCCTCAAAACCAAGCACCGACACCGGCTGCGAAGGACCTGCCGACTGTATTCTCTTTCCTCTCTCATCCATAATGGCACGAACCTTACCCATGGTATTGCCCGCAACAAACGGATCGCCAACCTTCAGAAAACCGCGCTGTACCAGTACCGTGGAAATAACGCCCTTGCCCTTGTCGAGCTCCGACTCCACAATAACGCCACTTGCAAGCACCTCTTTTGAATAGTTGCCCTTCAGCTCACGAACCTCGGCCTCGGTCAGCACCTTCTCCATCAGCTCGGAAATACCGAGACCTTTCTTTGCCGAAATCTCCTGGCACTGGTTCTCTCCACCCCACTCCTCAACAAGCACGCCCGCTTCAGAAAGCTGGGTCTTGATTTTCTCGGGATTGGCTTCAGGCTTATCAATTTTATTGATTGCAACAACAATGGGCACACCAGCCGCTTTAGCATGGTTGATTGCCTCAATTGTCTGCGGCATCACGCTGTCATCGGCCGCCACCACAAGTATAACAATATCAGTAACCTGCGCACCACGGGCACGCATGGCAGTAAAAGCTTCATGGCCCGGCGTATCAAGAAAGGTGATTTTTCGACCATTCGAACCGGTAACCTCATACGCTGCAACATGCTGCGTAATGCCTCCCGACTCTCCACCCGCCACATTGCTGTTGCGCATGTAGTCAAGCAGAGAGGTTTTTCCGTGATCAACATGACCCATGATTGTTACCACAGGCGGACGGGTAGCCATATCCTCCTCATTGTCAACCTCGGCAACCACTTCAGTAGCCTCAACCTCCGAGACAAACTCGGCCTCATAACCAAACTCAAGGGCAATCAGCTCAATGCTCTCTTTGTCAAGCCGCTGGTTGATGGTCACAAACTTTCCGAGAGTAAAACACTTCTGGATAATATCCTTGGCCGTAACGCTCATCAGTTCAGCAAGCTCATGCGGTGAAGCGTACTCAGTCACACGCATAACCTGCTGCTGCATTTCGCGGAACGCATCGGCCTCCTCCTGCTCATGCTCGCGCTCTATCTTCCTCTGCTTACGGAACTTCGAACGCGACCCCGAGCCGGAACTAACGCCTATGCCGCTTATGGTGCTGCGAATATTTGCGGAAATCACCTTCTCGTCAACCTCAGGCTTTTTTTTCTTCTTCCCTTTTTTCTTCCCCATGCCAAGGTCGCTGCCAAGAGCAGGCGAGCCGGGCTTCTTTTTCGGCTTCCCGTCATCATCAAGGCCAACCGATCCCGTCGTATCAAACTCATCCTTCAGAGCATCGGCCGACTCCCTGAAATTCTTCTTCTTTCCACGGCGCTTCCTGTCCGACTCGCTCTCCATATCCAGAGTTCCGAGCACCGTCAGTCCGCCAATATTCTTCGGGGCATCATAGGAAACAATCTGGTCATTCGCCTGTGCTTCAGCAGGGGAAACAGCTTCCGCCTCAACTGAGGGCGCTGTTTCAGACTCAGCCTCTGCCGGAGCTTCCTCCTCAAGAGGAGACTCTCGGTCCTCGGAGGGAACAGCTTCAGCTGAAATGACTCCGGGAACCGGAGCGACGGGAGCATCAGGCGATACCGGAGCGGGATCAGGCAGCTCAACCGGAGCAGGCACTGGCAAATCAACCCTTTCAGGAACAGGTGTTGGCTGAAGAGTATCGCGAAGCTGATCCTCCTTCTCAACAGTCTTGCGCGACTGCTCCTCAAGGCGGGTCAACCGCTGCTTTTTCTCCGCCCTGATCTTGCGGGTCTCATCCACCATCTTCTTTTCATCGCTGAACTGACCTAAAATCAGACCATGCATTTCCGTGTCCACCATGGAGGATGTAGAGGCAACCCTGGCCCCTTCCTGCTTGACAAACCGCAAAACCTCCTGCGGGCTGACCTGCAGCTCTCTTGCTATATCACTGATCCTGTACTTCTTGTCCATGTCCTCAAGGGCCATTACATCCTCCTCTGGATTAAAAAACTCTTAACTCGTTCTCCCCCTTCACCGCAGGAACCCTTCGGCAGCTCATGCCTCCGTTACGGGCCCGTCCGGCTCGGGAGCCGCTGGCGTTTCCTCGGTTTCCTCGGCAGCATCAACCTCGGGAACCACTGCCTCCGGAGTCTCCGATGCCTCCAAAGCGTCGCCTTCTTCCGGCTCAAGCTCAACCTCGGGCGCTACATACTCCTCATACAAACCCTCAAGATCCTCATCAGAGAACTGCTCGCGCACCGTCTTGTATATGCTGTCGGCAATCTTGTGCCAGTATCGCCGTTCCTCATCGGTAATCTTGCGTTCTCTCGGGCGAACCGGCGGACGGATGCCCTTACCGAACACCGTCACTTCCTCCTGACGCTGCGGCCCAAGAAGAGCCAGTTCAATCTCATCAACACCAGCCTTCAGAACCCGCTTGGCAGTATCAAGCCCCGCATCAAGCAGCTGATAGATCATATCATCGCCAAACTCTTCACGGAACTCGATGATATCGATATCCGTCGGATCCTCCATCGACTTGTCAATCACATCACGGTAGACCTCAATCTCGTACCCGGTCAGTTTCTCTGCCAGATGAATGTTGTTGCCGTTCTTGCCGATTGCGTACTTGATCTGGTCGGGCTTCAGCATTACACGCGCCTTGCGGGTCTTCATATCCGCATGCACCGTCAGCGGATCAATTTTAGCCGGCTGCAGTGCGCGGGAAATATAGACCTGCGGCTCATCGTTATAATAAATAACATCAATGTTCTCGTTGTTGAGTTCCTTGACAATGCTCTGGATGCGCTTGCCGCGGTACCCTACAGTTGCGCCCACAGGGTCTATGCGCGCACTCGTCGACTCAACGGCAACCTTCGCCCTCTCGCCCGGTACCCGGGCAATCCCCTTGATCACAATCAGACCATCAAGAATCTCCGGAACCTCCTGTTCAAAAAGCTTGTAGAGGAACCGGTCATCAACGCGCGACACAATCACCTTCATGCCGCCATCCTGCTTCTCCTTCTCCTCTATCGTTCCATCCTCAAGACGAATCTTCACCCGCTCACGCTCAATATTCTTGACATACAGCTTCATGCGCGGCGTACGGCGCGGGTTGTCCTTTTTCATCATCTCCGACTTCGGCAGCACCAATTCAACCCGGTGATCCTTCGTCGTGTTATAGGTAAAAATCACCTCGTTCGAACGCACCTGATACACCTCGGCAGCCACAACCTCGCCCACCTTCTCCAGGCACTCTTCATACACAACCATGCGCTCAAGGTCACGAACCTTCTTCTGCACCGACTGCTTGATGATCTGAATCGACTTTCTGGTCAGATATTCGTCAAGCTTGATGGGGCCCTCTTCATAAAAATCGCCCACCTCAAGTGACTCGTCAATCTTGCGGATCTCCTCAAGGCTGATTTCAATAGGAGCAATATCAACCTCTTCAACAATCTTCTTCAGAATGTAGACCTCGAAATCTCCCCTCTCCGGGTTGATGAAGATATTGGCCTCAACCTCCGGATCATAATCCTTGCGAAGCTGCTTCTGGATGATATCCTTCAGAAGATCAGCAATGTCCATTTTCACCGCAGCACTCTCAACGCGCTTGTCGAGGAAAATTTTCGACTGCTCAATTTCACCGAACGCGCTCGCTATCTGCGCCTTCCGATCTACCCCATCCTCTTTTACCTTCTTTCTGGCCATCTCATTCTATGATTGTGCATTGAAAAAAAAAGACAAACCTATATTTCCGCCTCAGGAACCGCACGCAAAACAGCAGAGAGTTCCAGTGTTACATTTTCCACATCTTCCTGCTTCCCGCTCTTCTTCTCCACGCAAGGCGTCAGAGTAATGGAGCCTCCACCCTCACTCAGCAGAACCTCTTGCAGGTGACCGGTGAGCTCATGCTCAAGTCCTTCAGAGTCGCTGTAGGACACCCGAAGCAACCGACCTACATGCCGACCGTACTGCCGATCGAGAACAATCTGCTCGCCAAGCCCCGGAGAACCCACGACCAGGTCAAAATTATCACCCAGGACTCCAATCATCTCCTCATCCTCCTCAAGCCGCTCACGCAGTCGCCGGGAGAGGAATGCGCACTGGTCAATGCGAACACCAGAGTCCGCGTCCACAACCACATCAATCTTCCTGTGCACCGCCGAACCCTTCACCCTCATACCAACAAAGTATACGCCCTCTGCCTTTGTACCCGCAGTGGCCGATAAAACCTCATGCACACATCTCAGCAACCCTTCCTGCATAACTGTTCAAACCGTTTTAAGGAAACAAAAAAAGCGGGGGGGACCCCACTTTCAGAGAAAAAACTATCTCTCGCCCCCATTCCTACCCTACACTCGCCCTTCAAATACTGTGTGCCAATGTAACAAAAAAACACCAACCAGTCAAACACTCTTCCCGCGCTCCTCCTCCTCATCCCCAAGCCGGCTGTCGAGCACCTCAAAATCCGCTTCCTCAACCCCATCCGGCCGCTTTCTGCCCCCAAGAGGCGAACGCCCCTCCGAAGCCCCCTGAAGAAAAGAGACAAACGCTCCGCGCAGCAGCCGCATGATCAGGCGCCCCAGAAGCCACAGCACAACCAGAAACAGAAAAAATTTAACCATACACTTACAATACAAAAACTTCAAGAAAAAGTTAGGGACACTTGTGACAGAGTCACTTTGAGATAACCGGAAAAACCCAAAAAACCAATACCCCCAACTCTTTCCAGGGAGCGTGAAAAACATTTTGCTGTGGAGCATTTACAGAAAAATATGCATTATAACAGTACAGTATTTTTGGGATTAATGATAACGATGAAAAGCTAAGAGAGCTATGCTTGATTACCGGAAAAAAGTGATGGAACGCATGGACGCGCATGACATGGTAAAGGAGTGGCAGCGTCAGGGGAAACGGGTGGTGTTTACGAACGGATGTTTCGACATTCTGCATGCAGGGCATGTGGGATATCTGGCCGAAGCGCGCCGACTTGGCGACCGGCTGATTGTGGGATTGAACAGCGATGCTTCGGTGCGCCGACTGAAAGGGCCTCTGAGGCCGGTGTGCAGCGAGGCTGACCGTGCCGCGGTACTCTCTGCGCTTGAGGCAGTCAGTGCGGTGACTGTGTTTGATGAGGATACTCCTGAAGAACTTATAGGCGTGCTCTTGCCGGACATTCTGGTGAAAGGTGCCGACTGGCCTGTGGAGAAGATTGCCGGAGCGAAGGCGGTGCTGGAGCAGGGCGGTAGCGTGCTGAATGTGCCGCTCCTCGAGGGGCGTTCGACGAGCGGCATCATAGAAAAGGTGATTGAGGCATACGGCGGGGGGCCGTTTTGTGGAACACCTTAAAAAACACACACTACAGGTTCTTGCCGTTCTGTCGGGGATGCTTCTCGTGTTCTCTATTTCGGCGGCGCTGGTGCTCAACAGCGGCCTGCTCAACCGTTGGGCGAAACAGCAGGCGGTGGAACTTTTCAACAATGAGCTCATGGGCCACCTTGAGCTTGACAGGGTGGAGCTGAAGTTCCCAAACAGGGTGAGCATCACAGAACCAAGAATCTATGAAGCGGGGTCGGTGGAACCGGCACTTGCTGCGCGGAGGATCTCTGCGAAACTCAACTTCCTTTTGCTCCTTCAGCCTCGAGGACTGCGCAATCTCCACTTCAGCGGGCTATGGGCGGACTCACTCAGAGTACGGGCCATTGAGCGGCAGAGCGGCAAACTGAACCTTGCGCTTATCTTCACCTCCCGCAACCCCGACTCCACAAAAAGCGGGATGGAGGCGTTTTCGTGCGGCCGACTGGCGCTTCGCCGGAGCGCCGTTTCATATACCCCGCTTGAGGGCAAAAGCCTGGCGGCAGAAGGCCTAAGAATACGGCTCTCGTCGTTCTCCATAAAAAAGAATCTCCTGAAAGGCAGCGTTGAAACATTGTCATTTTCCATACCGGATGAAAACTTTACCCTGAAAGAGGGGACTGGCAAAGTGTTCATTACCGACCGGCGGGCCGAGGTCATCAACATGAAGGCGGCAAGCGGTAAAAGCCGGGCTGCGCTGTCGGTCTCGCTGGACGGAATCAACCTGTTTGCGATGGACAGCATGAAGGCGCTTTCCACGGGAACATCGTTTGTGAACATTGAGGAGGTGGCGCTTGACCAGGCCGAACTCGTAAAACTGATACCCTCCATCTCGCTGCCTGCGGGGCTCTATTCGCTGAAAGGAAACCTGAAGGGGAACCTTGAGAAGGCAGAAGCGCTTGATCTTCGCCTCTGGCAAAACGCCAGCCACATTGCAGCAAAGGGCGAGCTGCTGAACCTCGGCGACACGGATGCACTTGCCTACAGGCTGAAAATTGACAGTTCGAAGGTGAGCGCTACGCTACTGGAGGCTCTCGGAGGTAAGATTGCCGGAAGGAGCGGCGGCGTGAAGTTCACCGGATCGGTGGAGGGGAGTCTGAAGGGAGTGAAGGGGGCTCTTGGATTTGAGACCGAAGTCGGCACCGGATCCATTCAGGCAACTGTTGCCGCTGCGCAAAACGGTAGCGTCACCTACCGCGGAACACTGGATTTTCAAGATCTCATGGTTGACAAACTGCTCGGGATAACCGGGGTTCAGAGCAGACTGCAGGGGAGGGGCTCGTTTGAAGGCCTCGGGGGACAGGGAGCAGAAAAACTGAAGGCTGAGGTGATGCTGAAAGAGTCGCTCTGGATGCAGCAACCGATAGAGAGTGGAACAATGAGACTGGAGCAAAAGGGGAAGCAGCTGAAGGTTGCCGCAGCAATGAGCGGAGAGGGGCGAGAGCTCTCCATTGAAGGGCAGCTTGATACCGGCGGAAAAGAACCCCGCTACAGTGGCGATGGCAAAATGAAGGGAATTGACATGGCGAGGCTCATGGTTACCAGCCCCTACCCAACCAACCTGAACGGCAAGGTTGCGCTTGAGGGAACGGGCTTTGAGCTCGGCACCCTGAACGCCAAGCTGCATATGCAGTTCGCCCCCTCTTCCATCAACGGGGTACAGCTGAACGACGGCTCGCACCTTAAGGCAGAACTGGCCCAGTCGACAGGCTCATCGTCCATTACGGTAGAGAGCGATATAGCCGACCTTTCTCTCAAGGGGAACTACTCGGTGGAGCAGCTGATCGCTCTCGGCGCCTATGCTGCACGAGGGGCTGCACGGGAGGTGGCACGAGAGAACATCTGGGAGAAAAAGACCCCGACCATTATTCAGGCCGACCCGCTCTTGAAGCAACCATTCACCCTCAGTTACAGACTTGCAGTGAAGGAGAGCGCCCCATTGGCTCTTGTGCTGCCCATAGGTGACACCCGCTTCCGCGGCACCGCGGAAGGGCGTGCGGTATCGGAGGAGAGGGTCTGCTCAATCAGCTCTTTCATAACACTCACCTCTCTTACCACACCCGAAAGCCAGGGCGGCATCGCAATAAAGAACCTTGAGGCAGAGGGTTCACTCAAATGCACCGGCTCAGGGATTTCCGGGATGAACTTGAAAGGCAGGGCAGAGAGGATTCAGGGAAAAGGAAGAAACACCGGGCCGGGAACCTTTGCTGCCCGCTACACCCCCTCATCGCTCGGTGTGTCGCTGGACTTTGCAATAGCCGAACCCCGGGGAAGCATTACCGCTGAGGTGGAAACACTCCGAAGAGGAAGCAGCTACCTGATCACCCTCAACCGTCTCGCCCTTACCGACAGCTCCGGTAGCTGGGAGGTGGAAGGAACCCCCCGCGTTCAGGTGGAGCGCACGCTCGCCCGCTTCAACCGGTTCACACTTGCAAAGGGACCACAGAAACTGACGCTCCAAGGGGAGCTCGGCAGCAACAGCCCCGGCTCGTTCACCCTTGCACTCAAAGCATTCCAGCTTACGGAACTGCAGCGCCTGCTCCTCGACCCCTCACTTGCCGCACTCTCCGGCACCCTCAATGCCTCGCTGAGCCTCAGCGGTCCCTCCTCGACCAAAACCAGCACCCTGCAGCTCAACGGCTCCGGGGTTCAATACGACCGGTTCAGGATAGGCACCCTCAACGCCACCGCCCGCCACCGCGGCCGCACACTCTCGTTCTCAATGCGAAGCCGCTCCGGTGAGAACGAGGTTGGCTCCACAGGGCTGAACACCATCACAGGAGAGGGCAGCGTGCCTCTCTCGCTGAACTATTTCCCACTAAAAGCCGAAGTTCCCCCCAACCAGCGCATCAATGCGCAGTTCCATTCCGATAATCTCTCCGCCCAGGTGCTTGAATTCGCACTCCCCTTTTTCGCCTCGGCCGAAGGGCAGGTACCCACAACACTGCGCATTGAAGGACGCACGCCCTCGCCCGACATCTACCTCACCAGTTCCCTCCGGAACACAAAAATCCGTGTGGCGCCAACAGAAGTTGCCTACACCCTCAACGGCGAAGTCGTCATCACCCCCCGGCAACTTGAACTCCGCGGCCTGCAGCTGCGCGACAGCCTCAATGGCACCGGTACGATAAGCGGCATTCTCAAGCTCAAGAACCTGCAGCCCGGAGAGCTCTCGGTCGACGCACGGGTCAACCGCCTGCTGCTCTACAACAAAAATGACAACAAAGACGAAACCTCCTTCGGAACCATTGTGGGCACCAGCAATGGCATGCGCCTGCGCGGCACCTTAGAGGCCCCCGTGCTGGAAGGCGAACTGCGGGTCAACTCCGCCACCTTCTCACTCTACCGCTCCGGCGCGAACGAAAGCGCCAAATACATAGGAGCAGAAAAATTCATCACCTTTGTGCCCCGCTACCCCCAGCCAATCAAAGCCGGAGAAGACAAGAACGCGGTGCAGCCAAAAGACGCAAAGTTCTACTACTCGCTTATTGACATTCTCCAAATCACGGATTTCAAGCTGAGCGGAAACGAGCCGATGCGCTACACCATGATTTTTGACCGTGTGCGCGGCGAACAGCTTGAAACCACTGTCAACAACCTCTCGTTCGTCATCAACAAGCACAACCGAAACTACCGGCTGTTCGGCTCGGTGAACATTATAGAGGGCAAGTACCGGTTCTCCAACTCAAACTTCGACCTTGAAGACGGCGGGCGCATCAGCTGGAACAGCTCCGAAATTCGTGACGGCGCCATCACGAACCTCTACGGCAGCAAATTTGTCAGCGCACTCTATCAGCCAACCGCTGAGCGCGACAATGTAAAGCTGCTGCTCGCAATCACCGGCACCATCAACGAACCGAGAGTAGCCATGGGCTACTACCTCAACGAACAGTCACAACCCTACGCCGCTGCAACCATGCTCGGCAGCCAGTCCGCACAGGTTGACCCCAACGCAGAGCTCAATGTTATCTCCATGCTGCTCTCCAAACAATGGTACATCCGCCCCGGCAGCAACGGCACCGGCGGAAACGGAGGTGGCATAGCCGCCTCAAGCGTAGGAATCTCAGCCGGCACAGGGCTTCTCTCCGCACAGGTCTCCAACGCTATCAGAAACCTCGCCGGACTCGAAAGTTTCAACCTCAATGTAGGCTCAGGGCGAGACGGCGCACTCTCCGGCCTCGACCTCTACTTCGCCCTCAATGTGCCCGGCACAGGAGGCAAAGTCCGCTTCATAGGAACAGGCAGCTCCAGCGACCTCTCCCAATCCTCCCTCTTCGGTGAGTACGGCACCTCGCAGAAAATCGAATACCGAATCACCCCCAAGGTATCAGCCGAAGCCTACCGCTCCTACGGCCAGAACAGCAGCGAACTCATCAGCACCAACCTCCAGAAACCCACCGAAACCTGGGGCGTCAGCCTCTCCTACAAAGAAAGGTTCCACACCTGGGACCAATTCTGGAACCGCCTCACCGGCAAGTCCAAATCCAAGCCCCCTCAACCCCCCCAATAACAACAACTAAGAGTTGGGGACACTCATGACTGAGTGTACTTACTCATACACCCAAACACCAGGGACCAAACCCACTGAATGATATTAGTACCTATCGCAACCCACAGCGACACCGGAACCCACAAGAACTCACAGTTAACCACAAATACCTACTTTTTCTCAAAACACAGCGGGCTGAAGAGTTGGGGACACTCATGACTGAGTGTACTTAC
>JABMPC010000005.1 GCA_013203905.1 Chlorobium sp.
CGGTTCTGAAGCCTGAGCACCCCCATCCCGATAGCATAAGAAGCACCATCGAGATCACAAATCCCTTTTTTTTCATCATCTCATTCCTTTTGCTTACTATCATCAGTTGCATTCACCGCATATTTTAAGTTTACTGTATTAGATTGCACCATCAAAATCATATAACCACACACTCCTCTCCATGCACGCTCTCTATCTCAAACCCAAAGAACACCGTCGTATTCAGAAAGGTCACCTCTGGGTATTCAGCAATGAACTTGAAACTGTTCCCCACGACATTGCAGCCGGTGAAACGGTGCAACTCCACACACACGACCGCAAACTGATCGGGGCAGGATTTTTCAACCCCAACTCGCTTATCTCCTTCCGTCTCCTGACGAAGGGAGAAGAACTCCCAGACAGGGAATTCTTCAAAAAAAAGCTTCGAGAGGCCCTCAACCTCCGCCAGAAGGTATACCAATTAGACGACACCAATGCATGGCGTCTTGTGCACGGAGAGTCAGACGGCCTGCCAGGGCTCATTATCGACCGTTTTGGCAAAGGAATAGTCATACAGGCATTCTCAGCCGGAATGGACCTGCATCTGCCGATGATCTCCGAGCTGCTGCAGGAGCTGCTTCTGCCTGAAGTCATTGTGGTTCGAAACGAATCTGCACTTCGCGAACTTGAAGGGCTCCCCCTCAACAAAGCGGTAGTTCATGGCACAAAAACATTGGTTCGTCAGTCCATACATGATGCCGGAATCTCCTTTGAGGTAGACCTCTTTGCAGGACAGAAAACCGGTTTTTTCCTGGACCAGAGGGAAAACCGCAGAATCATCAGAAAATTCAGCAAGGGGGCTCGCGTTCTCGATGTCTTCACCAATGACGGAGGGTTCGGGCTCAACGCACTTGCTGCCGGAGCCGACTCAGCCATTCTTGTTGACGCCTCCGAAGATGCCCTGAAACGGGCGGAACACAATGCAAAGCTCAACGGCTATGACAACTTCAGCCTCATAGCCGATGACGCCTTCAACATTCTGCAGCAGATGATTGACGCAAAGGAATCGTTTGATCTTGTCATCCTCGACCCCCCCAGCTTCACCAAAAGCCGCAAGAATGTACCCGGAGCCCTCAAGGCATACAGAAAACTCAACCAGCTGGGCCTTCAGCTTGTCAAAAAAGGCGGATTCCTTGCAACCGCCTCATGCAGCCATCATGTTCCTGAAGAGGACTTTCTCCAGAGCATCCATCAGGCATCACTCCTTGCTAACTGCCAGCTCAGAATGATCTACCGCAACTCGCAGCCCTTCGACCATCCCGTCCTCCTCTCCATGCCGGAAACCGCCTACCTCAAATTCGCCTGTTTCTATGTAACCCGCTGAACCACAATGCACCGGCAGTCGGGCAAAAAGCCCAACTGCCGCATTATTAGCGTAAATTAAGTACACTCAGTCATGAGTGTCCCCAAAACGAACAAAAGAAAAAGCCGATGCTCATGGGGCGAGATCGGCTTTTTCTTGGTGGTGGGGACAGGACTTGAACCTGCAACCTTCGGGTTATGAGCCCGACGAGCTACCAATTGCTCCACCCCACGGTGTTTGTATGCACAATGTACGGAATAATCGGCGACTTCCAAATATTTATTGAATAGAGTTGCCATTTATTTTCTCTCCCTGAGGTTCAATCATATAAAGCTTTCCCGCTTCGCCTTCAACGGCAAGCAGCATACCCTCGGACACTTCACCGCGAATGGTTCTTGGCGCAAGGTTGGCAACGAGGAGTACATTTTTCCCCACCATCTCTTCCGGACTGTAGTGTTCGGCTACTCCTGCCAGAACCTGCCGGGTAGATGAACCAACCTGAAGCTGCAGCTTCAGGAGCTTTGAGGCCTTCTTGACTTTTTCAGCCGAGATGACAGAGGCCGCCCTGAGATCCACTTTCTGGAAATCATCGAACTCAATCAGCGGTTTAAACTCCATCTTATCTGCTGTTGCTCCAGCTTCTCGCGCCTGTGCATCAGCAAGGAGCTGCTCGATATGGCGGAGTTCGGGTTCAATCATGGCGTCATCTATTTTGGTAAAGAGAATCTCAGATGCTCCCGAGAGGCGGTGACCCATCAGAAGAGCTGGTTCAGTAAGGGACTGGAGAAGCGGCACTCCCCTTTTGAAAAGGGACTCAATGGTGCCCTGAAAGCCCAGCATGGAATGAATGCGGTTTGCTGTTTCGGGCAGCACGGGATAGAGGGCAATGGAGAGTGCATGGCAGAGGTTGAGCGAAAGGGCCATGGTTCTGGCTGCGGCCTCACGGTCTTCTTTAATAGCTTTCCATGGCTCGGCACCGGTAAGGAAGCGGTTGGCGGCACGGGCTATATCCATTGCGGCTGAAACTGCTTCACGGAAATGGAACCCTTCAAAGGCCTCGTCAAGCTGACGGATGGTGTCTGCCCAGTTGACCCCCAGGCTTTCCCACTCTGCACGGGTGCAGTTGTGAGGCACAACTCCCTCAAAGCGCGAATTGGTAAAATCAACGGAACGCTTGATGAAGTTGCCCAGCGTGTCGGCAAGTTCGCCGTTGGTGCGGTTCTGAAAATCAGTCCAGCTGAAATCGCTGTCTTTGTTTTCAGGATAGTTCATAGCAATGCTGTAGCGAAGAGCCTCAGCAGGAAACTTCTCAAGGAACTCGCCCAGATAGACTGCGTAGTTCCGTGACTTGGAAAACTTCCGTCCCTCAAAGTTCATGAACTCCGAAGCCGGTACATTGTCGGCAAGGTTGTAGATAGAGTCGCTCCGGCCTTCATTCCATGCCATAAGTATGGCCGGAAGCATGAGGGTATGGAAAACGACATTGTCTTTGCCGATGAAGTTGACAACGCGGGAGTGGGGGTCCTGCCAATACTCCTTCCATCTGTCGGGCGAGCCTGTTTGGGCGGCCCACTCTTTGGTAAAGGAGACATAGCCGAGTACGGCATCAAACCAGACATAGAGAACCTTCCCTTCTGCTTCCGGGTCCTGGAGAGGTACCGTAATGCCCCAACTCAAATCGCGGGTAATTGCACGGTCGTTGAGCCCTTGGTTGAGCCATGTTCTGGTGTAGTTCAGAACATTAGCCCGCCAGTCATCAGCATGAGTATCCACGAATGCTTCAAGCTGTTTCTGGAAACGACCGAGTGGAAAATACCAGTGGAGGGTTTCGCGAAGCTCGGGGGTAGCGTCGGAAAGTTTACTTTTGGGGTTGATGAGTTCAAGAGGACTCAAGTGCGTCCCGCACTGTTCGCACTGGTCACCGTTGGCCTCGGTATTGCCGCAGATTGGGCAGGTTCCGGTAACATAGCGGTCGGAAAGAAAGCGGCCTGCTCTGGCGTCATAAAAGAGCTTTTCGGTTTTGCGGGCAAAGATCCCCTTCCGTTCTATCTCAAGAAAGAATTCTTGAGCTGTTTTATGGTGCAGTTCCGAAGAGGTCCTGCCATAATAATCGAAGGAGATGCCGCATCTCCGGAAGGCATCCAGATTCATCCTGTGATAGCGGTCTACAACATCGCCGGGAGTTATCCCTTCTTTTTCAGCCGTAATGGTAATGGGAACACCGTGTTCGTCAGAACCACCTATATGGACAACATCTTCTCCCTGAAGGCGTTTGTATCGGACAAAAAGGTCGGCCGGAAGATAGACCCCGGCAAGATGGCCAAGATGAACCGGGCCGTTGGCATAAGGAAGTGCTGTGGTGACGAGGGTTCGCTGGAACTGAGGCATGCGGTTGTTGAATCAGGAAAGGTTACAGGTAAAGAGAGATGGCCTTACTTTTTGCGGGCAAAGAGCGCGTTGAACCGCTCAAGCGAAAGCCTGCGTTTGCGTGAATCTTTTTCATAGAGTATGGAAACGCTCTTTCTGGCCCCGTCAACGCCATGAACAACTGCGGGACCATCAGGGGTAGAAAGGCGGCTGCCAACCTTCGGCAACCCTTTGTCGGACTGATGCTGACCGCAGGAGCCGCCATTGCCCGAAAATCCGTGACAGCACTTTGTTTTGTTGCAAAGCCCGGTCATGTTGAACGCATTGTTCTCATTGCCTGCCGAATCAAGATATTGAGCCTTATCGGCAAACGGGTTTGCATGAATTTTCTGCATCCAGGTTGAACAGCATATCTGACACCCGCATGGACCGGAAGCATTTGCGCGGCGAGCTTCTTCACGCGTTGTAATCTGCACCATCTGAATGCGCGCCTTGAATTCTCCGGCAAGGTCACGCACAAGATTCCTGAAATCCACTCTATGAAGCGATGTATAGTAAACAGAGAGCTTCTGGCGATCCAGACGAAGCTCCACATCAACAAGCTTCAGCTCCAGTCCATGCCGTTTTATTTTTTCGCGGCATACCTCACGGATTTCGTCCTGTTTTGTTTTAACCTCACCGATGCCAACCAGATCCTCTTCGGTCACAAACCGAAGCACAACAGGAGTTTCCTCGGTTTTCCTGTCGAGCCCCTTGATAAGATATTTTTTGCGGGCAATCAGGCCGGCAGTATACACAACCCCAAAATCATAACCGCCATCAGACTCAACAATGACCTTCTGGCCCACTTCCAGAGGAACTCCGGTAGTGTTTCTGAAAAAATCACGAAGACAGCCCGGTAGCTCTACCTCACAGATATCACCGATCATATCGGCTGTATCGTCTCCGTACAAAGACGAACTTTCATTGTGAAGAAGCTGCGAAAGACGAAGCCTTACGCGGGCATTGTCACCTGAAAGACAACTGCAGACCACATTGCTCATACTCTTTTCTACACCCTGTTATTTCTCTCTTCTCCAAAAACGCATTATGCGCCCAATATTCTCGACCCGCCGGTTAATGGATGGCGCTCCGGTGATGAGAGTCTCCGCATTGCCTAACTGACGGCTTACCACCATCTCCTTCAATTCATCAAGATGAGATGCTGCCGTCTTTTCCATAAACACCCTGAGAGAATCTTTGCCCGGGCAGGTATCGGGCATGATTTTTACCGGCGGCTGGAACGACAGAAAAAGCTCCGGCCGCTGATCTTGAAGATATTCAATCCGGCTGACAACTGAAACAAGGTAAATTGCCGGACTTCGGGCAAGCACCCGCGAAACGATTGAGGCGGTTCCACTAAAAAACTCAAGTGGCCGGCGGTCAACATGATGAAGTTCCCCCTGGGGGAAAATCCATAGAGCGTTCTGCCTGCCGGAAGGCTTTATGAGCAGTTCGGCCGCATACTCAAGGCTTCGGACTGCACTGCGCGGATTGTTGCGGTGAATGGAAAATGCGCCAATGCGGGTAAAAAACCTGTGCTTGCGCAGCTGAGGCTCTTCAATGGCAATGAAGAGGTTCTGGTGGAAAAACTTTTCCGTACAGAGCTGCGACCAGAAACCATCCCACCAATAGGCGTGATTAGCATAAAAAATAACTGGAACTCCCCTCTCCATTAGGGGCGTTCCAGGGTCCATGAAAACCTGCACCGAGTTGAAGAACCTTCTGAACTGGCGGCGTGAATACCATCCAAACCAGAGGGTATAGAGCCAACTGCGGTTGACCCTCAACGCCACTGAAGAGTCACTCTGCATAGGTCGTGTGCCTCAGGAAAAGGCTTTTCTTATACGATCGACCGCCTTCTGGAGCGAGGCGAGCGATGCCGCATATGAAAGCCGAAGATTCTCGGGCGCACCGAAGGCGTCACCGGGAACGGTGGCAACAAAGTGCTCTTTGAGAAGATATTCCGCCACATCTGCAGAATCATTCATAACCCTGCCGCCAAATGTTTTGCCAATCACCCCTCTGATTGAAGGGAAAATGTAAAATGCGCCTTCCGGAAGGGTGGCTTCAATACCGGGAATACTGTTGAGCTCACGATACATGAAGTCGCGCCGCTTTTCAAATTCCGTCCGACGCTCTTCAACAATGCTCTGGTCCCCGTTGAGGGCCGCAACGGCTGCCTTCTGGGCTATGGCATTGGGGTTGGAGGTGGTCTGCGACTGAATTTTGTCACAGGCATCAATAACCCATTTAGGGCCGGCAAGATAGCCAATTCTCCAGCCGGTCATGGCATAAGTTTTTGATACTCCATTGCTGACAATGGTCCAGTCCTTCATGGCTTCAACCCGTGCAGGTGAAAACGGCCGTCCGTCACCATACACAATCATATCATACATCTCATCGGAGAGAACAAAGATTTCACGACCTTCAAGTACCTTCATAAGCCCTCGTATCTCAGACTCGCTGTAAACGGCACCCGAAGGGTTCGAGGGTGAGTTGAGTACCAGCATTTTGGTGGCCGGGGTTATTGCTTCGAGCAGCTGCCCCGGAGTCATTTTGTAGTTATTCTCCAGCATCGTTTCAACCGTTACCGGAGTAGCACCAGCAAGACGGACCATTTCGGGAAAACTGACCCAATAAGGAGCAGGAACAATGACTTCATCGCCTTCCTGGCAAAGAGCCAGAAAGGTATTGGCAAGCGTCTGCTTTCCCCCGTTGCTTACCATTATCTGGTTGGTCTGGAACTCAAGCGCGTTATCGCGGAGAAACTTGGCCGCAATGGCCTTCTTCAGCTCAAGTATTCCTGAGTTGGCGGTGTATCGGGTAAAGCCTGCTGTAATGGCATCAATACCCGCCTGATTAACGAAATCGGGGGTCGGAAAATCAGGTTCTCCAGCTGAAAGACTGACAACATCAGCCCCGTCAGCCTTCATAGAGTTTGCAAGGGCAGAGATACGCATGGTCTGCGATTCCTGCATGCTCTTGACCCTCCTGGTCAGGTATTTTTCAGCGGGAGAGAGAGGAGTGGGCATGTGATATATGAATTTTCGTTACTATTGAAATGAATGTGTTTCTATTATGATCCGATGCGTGCAGCTTCCGCGCGTTTCCGCTCCAGCATCTTCAGCACTGATGGGTGAACAAACTTTCCGACATCACCACCAAGCATGCCCACCTCACGGATAATTGATGAGGCAACATAGGTAAACTTGACATTGGGCATCAGAAAGACTGTTGTGGCTTCAGGGTAAAGATGACGGTTGAGAAGTGAAAGCTGAAATTCGTACTCAAAATCCTTGACCTGACGCACCCCCCTGATAATGGCAGTTGCCCCGGCATTGCGGGCATAATCGGCAAGAAGCCCATCCTGCAGCACATCAACATGCACGCCTTCAAGACCAGCCGTGATCTCCAGAATCATTTCACGACGCTCCTGGATGCTGAAAAGGGTCTCTTTGCTGCTGTTGACGGCAATAACCACCGTCACATCATCAAACAGCGTCACCGCCCGTTCAAGCACATCAAGATGGCCATTGGTAAAAGGGTCAAATGTCCCCGGATAGATAGCCTTCTTTATGTTCTGTGTCATCGCCAGGGAGTTCTCAATGCTGAAAAAAAGTGACTCTTGTCATCCCGTAATCTTTATGAAACCGGTAATAAGAAGAGCCGGACAAATCGAGTCGGGCGCTGTGCTCAATGAGCAGAAAGCCTTCCTCACTGAGGAGGCCATCCTCCATAATGCTCTTAATCAGCCCCGGATAATCCTGCCAGGAATAAGGAGGATCGCAGAAAACAAGATCAGCCTCCTCGTTGTAACGAAACAAAAACGCAGGCACATCCTCATCAATAATGCTCACCAGATTCTCCAGGCCTAACTCCCGTGCGGTCACCTCAAGTGATCGGAGAGACTCCGGGTGACGGTCAACAAAAGTGACTGAGGCTGCACCCCGGCTGAGTGCTTCAAAACCAAGAGAACCGAACCCGGCAAACAGATCCAGAACAGTCGCTTCCTCAAAATCAAACCTGTGGAAAAGCGTGTCGAAAAGTGACTTTCGGACACGACTGCTGCAAGGGCGGACATCGGGCGACGATGTTGTTTTTATTTTTCTTCCCCTGTATGCCCCTGCTATTATCTGCACTCTATAAACTCTTGCTTAAAAGTCGCCGTAAGGGGTCTCTGAAAGAATCTCAAGCGCCTTTGCAGCATCCTCTTTTGATGGTGGTTTGCCGTGCCAGTTGCTGTTGTCGGGCATGGTTCCCTCAAAAAACGGGACACCCTTGCCCATAACCGTAACGGCCAGGACGACAGAGGGCCTGAGGGAAGAACCCGCGGCCTTGATTTTCCCTATGGTCGAAATAAAATCTTCTATATCATTGCCGTCGCAATGGTAAACATCCCAGCCGAACGACTTCCATTTATCGGCGAAGGGCTCAATACCCATAACAGTGGATACCTCACCGTCAATCTGCTGATTATTGAAGTCAACAATCCCGATAATGTTTCCGAGACCGAAATGGGCCGCGCTCATGGCAGCTTCCCATATCTGGCCCTCCTGGCACTCACCGTCCCCCATCAGGCAAAACACTTTGCCCTCACAGCCATCCATCTTCATTGCTTTGGCTGCACCAACGGCAACCGAAAGGCCCTGACCGAGAGATCCGCTGGCTATTCTGATGCCCGGAAGTCCCGATTCGGATGCAGGATGCCCCTGCAGATAGGAGTTGATCTGGCGGAGTGTGGCAAGTTCAGCAACAGGAAAGTATCCTGACCGTGCCAGCACGCTGTACCAGACGGGAGCTATGTGTCCGTTGGAAAGATAGAGCAGGTCCTGACCATGATGGTCCCCAAAATCATGCGGGCGATGGTTCAGCACACGGAAATAGAGTGCCGTAAAAATATCCGCCATTCCAAGGGAGCCGCCGGTATGGCCCGAGTTGGCAAGGGCAAGCATTCTGACAATATCGCGCCTGACCTGACGAGCCATAACTTTAAGGTCGTCAAGAGTTGGAAGCTGGAGCAGCTCACCTTTTTTTTCTGCTGGATAGCGTTTTTGATCTTGTGCCATGGGGTTACTGCAGCTTTCAGTTGAATGGATTGTATCGGGGACAAGAATTTAAAAGTACAGGGCTCACTGGAAATAACAAAAAAAAGTCAATCTTCCCGCTGTTTTCTCCTCTTCATATAACGCCAGAGCGAAAAAATCAGCAACAGCACAACACCGAGGGTAACAGGGAGCGAAAAGAGGGCCGCATACCGGTCAATATGCTGCCAGTTGTCCCCCAGAAGTGACCCTGCGTAAAGGAGAAGCACATTCCATGCAAAAGCACTCACCATCGCAGCACCAAGAACCCTCATCACCTTCAGGTGCATCAAACCGGCCATAATGGAAATGACCGCCCTTGAGCCGAAAAGAAAACGGTTGACAAGAACGGCAATATAGCCGTGCGCTGCATACTTACGGCGCAAGGCAACCATGCCTGATGGAGGGAACAGGCGATAGGCGCCTTTTGACAGCCAGTGCCTGGCTGTCGTTTCACCTTCGGCATAGAGCCTGACACCAAAATGCCGGCTGAGAAGAAACAGAAACATGAAACCGACCGTGGAACCGAGTGAAGCAGAAACCAGAGCCCCGGCAAAAGAGATAGGGCTCAAACTGATCAGCGAACCAATGAAAGCAACCGGCAGATCTCCGGGAATGGGAGGGAAAACATTTTCGAGAAAAGCAATCAGAAAAAGAAAACCATACACGGCATAAGGGTCGGCCTGCTGAAGCCATACAAACGCAGCTTCAAGCATACGCCGCCCCCCCCGCTACTGCTTTCTGTTCAAAATGGATCATGCCCTCAGTCCAACTCAAGAACTCTGCGCTGCACCTCAGTGTATGCGTCCTCAACGCCACCCATATCAAACCGGAAACGGTCTTTGTCCATCTTCTCATCGGTATCAAGATCCCAGAAACGACAGGTGTCGGGGCTGATTTCATCGCCAAGCAGAATTTCTCCCTTATGGCGCCCGAACTCAAGCTTGAAATCAACAAGCTTCAGCTTTCTGTCGGCAAAAAACTTTTTCAGCACATCGTTAATTGCCTCGGCCCGCGATTTGAGAACTGCAAGTTCATCCATTGTAGCTACACCAAGAGCAACAGCATGCTCGGCAATCATCAGCGGATCATCAAGATCATCGTCCTTGAGATAGAACTCAACAATCGGCTTGGCAAGAACAGTTCCCTCCGGAAATCCATAACGCCTTACCAATGAGCCGGCTGCAATGTTGCGGACAACAACCTCGACCTTGATGATGTCAAGTCGACGGCAGAGCATGTCGCGCTCGGTCAGCTTCTCAACAAGGTGGGTCTCAACACCGTGCTCTTCAAGCATGCTGAAGAGCCTGCAGGAAATGGCATTGTTCACCACCCCTTTATCGGCAATGGATCCTTTCTTCTTGTTATTGAATGCCGTTGCGTCATCCTTGAATTCCTGAATAACAAGATCAGCGTCATCCGTCAGAAAAACTTTTTTTGCCTTGCCTTCGTGAAGCAGTGTAGTCTTGTTCATTATCATATTTCAGCTGTTCTATGGTGTTGTCAATTGTTATGAATAAAAAAAGCAAAAAACAGGGGGTACTCTTACTGCAAAAGATCAGTGACCGGAAGGAGTGTCGGACGCGGCCTGCTGCACCGCACCAGTAAGAACAATGGTGATCTGATCATCCGTCAGCCCTTTATCCTTGAGAAAATTCATGAACCGGAAAACACCCAAATCAGAAAGCATTGCGCCGGGCTGGTCTTTTTCACTCAATCCGCGCTCACGGCCATACTCTTCTGAGGTGGTAATCCAATCTTCAATAAATGGCTCTGATTTACCTTTTTCAAGAAAATAGGCTGTCACAATGTTCACCACATCCTCTCTGGTAGGATCAGGATGTGCCTGAAACATCATCTGCATCTCTTCGGAAATCCTTGCAAGAACGATTGCCGCTTCCCGGTCAAGAGTCTCTTCAAGAATATCTTTGGCGCGATTCTTGACATCTTGTTTCTGGGCCATACGGACTCCCTTCGTCAGTAGATGAAAAAAAAATTGATAACCGGAAAAATCCCGGTTAAGTTACATAATCAAAATGATAAAGAAAAAATAAACCATGGCAGCGGCGCATGCAAAAAACATACTCACGGTTATTCTTGGTACTGCTTCTCTTTATTTCACACCCCTTCGTTCTAAAAGCCAACCCGGCAGAAACAGAGCGCCTTATTATGTGGTGGAACATCGAAAACCTTTTTGATACCATCGACGACCCCTCCACAAACGACAGCGACTTCACCCCATCGGGAAAACTCCACTGGACCGAAAAAAAACTGAACCTGAAGCAGATGCGCATCGCATTTGTCATTTCAGCAATCGAGAAGCATCCCGACTACAGACGATTCCCCGACATTATAGCCGTCTGTGAAGTTGAAAATGAGGCCGTTTGGAAAGACACCATGGCCAAAGTTCACCCTGCGCACTACAGAACAGTCCACCACGACTCGCCCGACCTCCGAGGAATTGATGTAGCCCTTGCCTACAACCCGAAAACACTTACCCTGACGGGAATGAAAGCCTACAGCGTTCCGCTTGAGGGACGACCGACAAGAGATGTTCTTGTTGCGGGCTTTATGGCAGGAAATCACCCGCTGCACCTTGTACTCAACCATTGGCCTTCTCGCTCTTTTGATACGCAATGGACTGAAAAAAAACGCATTGCCGCTGCAGCCGTTGCCCGGGCAATAACCGACAGTCTGCTGCACAAAAATTCACATGCGGACATTATAGTAATGGGCGACTTCAATGACGAACCCGGGGACCGCTCACTGAAGGAGACGCTCAGCTCGTCCTTCAGCAGAGAGAAAGTGATGCGCAAACCGGATACATATCTCTACAACTGCTGGGACGGACATGAAGGCGAGGGAAGCTACCGCTACCGCGGACACTGGGAACAGATAGACCAGATGCTGGTTTCCTCAGGTATGCTTGACAAACGCGGCCTGCGCCTTGAGAGCAAACCATTCAGCTGTTTTGCCATATCCCCCATGTTCCGCCCGAACAGCAAATACCCATGGAGAACATATGAAAAAGGCAAATACAGCGGAGGCTACTCCGACCACCTCCCCCTGCTCCTCAAAGTACGAGCCGACCCCTAAACAAATGCCTCGGCTCCGCGGATGACGATAGGCAACAATTGTTATATTGTTACATATCAAAAAGATATGCGTACATTGCTTTATTAGAGCATAAAATTTCTGTCAGTACGCAAAACCAATCAACAATGCATAAACTGCTGATGACCCGGTTTATTCCGGTTCTCCTCTTTCTGCTTATCACTTCCACGGCTACAGCAGAAGTGTACCACCACCCCGTTGACAAGATCACAAAATCAACGGCGGACCACACGAAATTTCCCCAGCTGAAAAAGAACTTCAAAAGCGGACCGGAAGTAACAAAAGCCTGCCTTGAATGCCATACCGAAGCATCCAGGCAGATTCACCGGACCAAGCACTGGACATGGGAAGTACCGATGAAAGACGGCAAGATGCTCGGCAAACAGCATGTTGTCAACAACTTCTGCATTTCAGTTGAAGGCAATGAACCCCGCTGCACTTCATGCCATATAGGGTATGGGTGGAAAGACAAAAAATTCGACTTCGCAAGTCAGGAAAATGTCGACTGCCTAGCCTGCCACGACGGAACAGGAACCTACCAGAAACTCCCCGCAGGCGCAGGACATCCTGCCTATCAGACCACAACCCAGGAGAAAAAAACCTACAAAAAAGTCGACCTTTCCCACATTGCGCAGCATGTCCAGAACCCCGACAGGCACAACTGCGGAAGCTGCCATTTTGAGGGAGGTGGAGCAGACGCCGTAAAACACGGCGACCTTGACAACACGCTCCTGAAGCCCGACCACTCGCTCGATGTACACATGGCCTCCGGAAAAGGCGAACTCAACATGACCTGCACAGACTGCCACAAGACAGAAGGGCACCAGGTTCCCGGAAGCCGCTATGAACCCACAGCATATGACAGGCACGGGTTTGACTATCCCCTTCCCGACGACTTCCCCACCACATGCAGCTCATGCCACGGGAACGCACCCCACAGCGCCAACAAAAAACTCAACGACCATATCGACAAAGTTGCCTGCCAGACCTGCCATATCCCGCAGATAGCAAAACAGCGCGCAACGAAAATGTGGTGGGACTGGTCAAAAGCCGGAAAGTTTGATGACAAAGGAAAGATGATTGTCAAAAAAGATTCAACCGGCCATCCCACATACCTCACCAAGAAAGGTGAATTCCGCTGGGAAAAGAATATGCCTCCCGAATACCGCTGGTTCAACGGACAGATGAACTATACAACATTCCTGACCACCTTTGACGATCGCGGTATTGTCCAGATCAACCACCCCGACGGAAAAGCCGGAGACCCTCAATCGAGAATCTGGCCATTCAAGGTCCATCGCGGCAAACAGCCTTATGACACACAGCTCAAACGATTTGTAAAACCCAAACTATACGGCCCCAAAGGCTCCGGAGCATACTGGTCTGACTTCTCCTGGGACAAATCCATTACAGCAGGCATGGAGAATGCCGGACTGAAATACAGCGGCAAGTATGACTTCATTGAAACAGAGATGTACTGGCCCATATCGCACATGGTTTCACCAAAAGAGGAGGCCATGGGATGCGTTGAATGCCATGCACGCGGAGGAAGGCTTGAGTCTCTCGGAGGGTTCTACCTTCCCGGGCGCGATGTCAACCCCTTCGTGGAAATCATTGGATTCATCGTCATAGCCGGAACGCTTCTCGGCGTCATCGGGCACAGCATCAAGAGATATACCACACAAAAAAACATGGAACAGGAGGACGCAGGATGAGAAAAGTCTATCTCTATGCTAGGTTTCAGCGGTTCTGGCACTGGATGCAGGCACTGATAATCTTCGCCCTTCTGTTCTCCGGAATGGAAATTCACGGGCTCTTCAAACTTATGGGCTATGAAGCCGCATTCCACATGCACAACTACTTTGCAATGGGACTGCTGGTATTTATTCTCCTGGCCTTTTTCTGGTACATCACAACCGGTGATTTCCGTCAGTACCTGACAGAGGGCAACCTGCTTGACAAAATCCTCATGCAGGCCCGCTATTACATGAACGGTATTTTCAGAAACGAGCCGCATCCATTCAAGAAGAACGAAATTTCAAGGCTCAACCCACTGCAGCGCATCACCTACCTGATGCTCACCCTTGTCGGTCTGCCGGCACAGATCATCTTCGGGTTCATCTACTACTATTTCAATGAACTTGTTGCTCTTGGTATGAGCCCCGGCCTTCTTGAACCGGTAGCCCATATCCACACCCTTCTGGCCTATCTTCTCGTCGGCTTTGTCATCATGCACATTTATATGACCACCACAGGCCATACCCTTACCTCAAATATCAAAGCCATGGTAACGGGCTGGGAAGAGGTTGAAGACGACTGAAGCATAGAACACAGCATGTCACGCTCATCCCCCACCATCCATGTTTGGAGGGGGGAGGATAAATCGTAACTTTTATTTTTTTGTCTGTCAGGGCCGGGGCGATCACATTTCGCTAATCACAACAAAAAAACAGCTATGGACACTCAAACGCTTGTTTTGTATTCCATTCCCGCAACAGGGGTGCTCGCTCTCCTCTTCGCTTTATACAAAGCGTCCTGGATAAGCAGACAGTCTGAAGGAACTGAAAAAATGGCAACAATCGCCGGTCATATTGCAGACGGCGCCATTGCATTCCTGAAACGGGAGTACAAGGTTCTCATTATTTTTGTTGTTTCGGTGGCAATCCTCCTGGGATGGGCAAACATGGGACGCGAAGGCACTTCACCCATGATTGCCGTCAGCTTCATAGTTGGCGCTTTCTGCTCTGCTCTGGCAGGCTTCTTTGGCATGAAAGTCGCCACAAAAGCAAATGTTCGCACAACGCATGCAGCCCGGACCGGCCTTGCCGAAGCTCTTAACATTGCCTTTTCAGGTGGCCTTGTTATGGGGCTTTCGGTCGTTGGCCTCGGCATCATCGGCCTGTCGGGTCTCTTCATCATCTACAGCCAGATGTTCACAGACATGGGTGAAGTGATCAACCTCATTTCCGGCTTTTCACTCGGCGCATCATCCATCGCTCTGTTTGCCCGCGTGGGTGGCGGCATTTACACAAAAGCTGCTGATGTAGGAGCTGATCTTGCCGGAAAAGTGTATGAAGGAATACCCGAAGATGACCCCCGCAACCCCGCAACCATTGCCGACAATGTTGGCGACAATGTGGGCGATGTAGCCGGCATGGGAGCCGATCTTTTTGAAAGCTATGTGGGCTCAATCATTGGCACAATGGTTCTTGGAGCCGCATTCATTCCCATGTTCACCGAAATCGGCTTCACCAACCCCATTGCAGCCGTTATGCTTCCGCTGGTCCTTGCAGCCGTTGGCATTCTGGTTTCAATCGGAGGATCGGTACTCGTCAAGGTAAAAGAGGGCGGCAACCCGCAGAACGGGCTCAACATGGGAGAGTTTGGCGCCTCCATCATTATGGCTGTGCTCAGCTATTTCCTCATCACATCCTTTCTTCCTGCTACCTGGACGGTTGACGGATTCCTCTATACCTCACTCAATGTCTTCTATGCTGTCATTATCGGCCTTTCTGCCGGAGTCATGATAGGCCTTATCACTGAATACTACTGCTCAACGGACAAGGCTCCAGTTATAGGGATTGCCCGCCAGAGCATTACCGGCGCAGCAACAACAATTATTGCCGGACTTGGTGTAGGAATGATGTCCACCGCTCTTCCTGTGCTTGTGCTTGCCGCTGCAATTGTGGCCTCTCACTATTTTGCCGGCCTGTACGGAATTGCAATTGCCGCCCTGGGGATGCTTTCCGTTACTGGAATACAGCTTGCAGTTGACGCATACGGACCAATTTCCGACAACGCTGGAGGCATTGCTGAAATGGCCGGACTTCCTGCGGAAGTGCGCGAACGCACAGACAAGCTTGACGCGGTAGGAAACACAACTGCCGCAATCGGCAAAGGCTTTGCAATCGGCAGCGCTGCCCTTACCGCACTCGCCCTCTTCGCCGCATTCCGCCAGCAGGCACATATTGAGTCGCTTGACATTTCAGAGCCAATCATTATGGCCGGCCTGCTTATCGGCGCAATGCTTCCCTTTGTTTTCAGCGCCATGGCCATGGGAGCTGTAGGCCGTGCTGCAGGGGATATGATCAACGAGGTTGGGCGTCAGTTCCGAGAGATTCCCGGTCTGCGCGAAGGCACAGCACCTGCAGAATTTGCACACTGCGTTGACATTTCAACCAAAGCCGCCATCAGAGAGATGATTCTTCCCGGCATGCTCGGTGTGCTTGTTCCTGTGGTAGTAGGCTTCATTTCAAAGGACATGCTCGGCGGAGTGCTTGCCGGGGTTACCTCATCAGGTGTTCTGATGGCCATCTTCCAGTCCAATGCAGGCGGAGCATGGGATAACGCCAAAAAGCGCATTGAGGGCAACATCGAGTTTGACGGTGTGGTCTACGGAAAAGGCTCAGACACACACAAAGCCGCAGTTGTTGGCGATACCGTCGGCGACCCGCTCAAGGACACCAGCGGCCCCAGCATCAACATTCTCATGAAGCTCATAGCCGTTGTCGCCCTGGTTATTGCACCGCTTCTTTGATTAATCAGTCCCTTTTCGTAAGATTGGACGGCCTTCAGTTGAAGGCCGTCTTTTTTTTGCACCCGCTTCAGATGCATCGTCATGAAACTCATCATAGGTCTGGGCAATCCTGAAGCCCGCTACAGCAGCACCCGCCACAACATCGGCTTTGAGGCTGTTGACGCCCTTGCAGCTATCTTTGAAGCCCCCTTCAGCAAAGGCAAGGGTAAATACCTTGTGGCAACAATCCGTCACCGCGGCGAGCAGTTGAAGCTCGTCAAGCCAATGACCTACATGAACCTCTCCGGTCATGCCGTTGTTGCAGCCATGAATTTTCACAAAGCCCTGCGGAGCGACATCCTCGTCATATGCGACGACATGAACCTCCCCTCCGGCACCCTGAGACTGCGCAGCAAAGGCTCAGCTGGAGGGCAGAACGGCCTGAAGCATATTATTGAATCGCTGGGAAGTGAAGAGTTCGCCCGACTGAGAATCGGTATAGGGCTTGAAGAAAGGCCACAGGGCGGCTATTCCTCTTTTGTTCTGGGAAAATTCAGTGACGACGAGCGCAAAGTAATGAACCGGGCCCTCGAAGTATGCCGAGATGCAATTCTGGACTTTGCCATCAACGGAATATCGCATGCCATGAACCATTACAACAAACCGGTATCATAGCGGCGGGGGCATAATACATCACCCGTGCGCTCAACAGGCTGCAAGTGATACGGCAGAACGCTTCAGAGGCATGCTCACCACTGGCTTCCTCCCCGAAGTCTCCTGAAGAAACCTTATTGCCCTGACATTAAACTCCTCAGGCTGGTCAACATTGCATACATGACCCGAATCGCCAATGACCTGCAGGAACGAATTTGTGTGGCGTGTAATAATGTGTTCAACAGCAGGAAGGAACATGTGGTCTTCATCCCCCATAAGATAGAGCGTGGGAATACCCGTATCCTTCTCCTCAAAAAGCTTCAGCATCGGTGTCAGCTCATAGGTCATCCGGAACCACCGCATAAACTCTTTCTGCGCAACTTTCTTGGCCTCATTCACAAACAGAAGTCGCGATTTTCTGTGCCGCTCACGAGGCATGATAATCCATGCAAAAAAACTGTACAGCCACATATAAGGCACAACCCGTTTGAACATATTGCCAAGCGCCACAAGCACTTTTGCCCGGATATTCAATCGGATGATGGCACCGCTCATCACCATAGAGCTCACCCGCTCCGGTGCAAGCTCGCTGATATTGCGTATAAGAATGGTACCGAGCGACACCCCTACGAAATGAGCTTTCTCTATCTTAAGAGAATCAAGAACCTCAAGAATGTCGAGCGTAATATCTTCAAAATTGTAATTCCGCGGCTCTTTGCCTGCTGTAATGGATTTTGAACGGCCATGCCCCCGCAAATCCACAAGAAGAACATTAAAATGTCGTATAAATTCCTTGATCTGGAGAAACCATATGGAAGAGCTCCCGCCAGCGCCATGGACAAACACAACCCATGGGGCACCGGGCTCAACCAACTGATATTTTTTGTAATGCAGCATTGAAGAACAATATTAAATCAAGTGACTCCAGTTAAAAACAAGAACCGAGACTAAAAAGTTACTCCTTTGCACAAAGAACCCGAACCAGTTCAAAAAGTGCAACCCCCGCAGCAACGGAAACATTGAGGGAATGCTTTGTGCCAAACTGTGGAATCTCAAGCACAAGGTCACACTCCGCCAGCAGGTTATCCTCAATACCCTGAACCTCATTGCCTACGAGAAGACAAACAGGAAAATCCTGCGCATTCATCTCCGTATAAGGGCGGCTCCCCTCGGCAATTTCAAGACCGCATATCCTCACACCGCTCTTTTTCAGCTCTCGAAGAGCCTGCTGCGGATCGTCACTATACTCCCATGTCATTGAGGTATCGGCCCCAAGAGCGGTTTTTGCTATCTCTTTTCTCGGTGGCGTCGCCGTATATCCGGACAGAATAATTTTTTCAATTCCAGCCGCATCCGCCGACCTGAACATGGAGCCTACATTCCACATGCTCCTGATATTATGAAGCATCAGAATAACAGGATGTTTTCGGGCTGCCGCATACTCATCCATGCTCAACCGCCCCATCGCATCGCCCTCAAGCTTTCGGAACACCTTCACGCCGTTGCGCCATCTATGGACAACAAAGCATCAAGCATGCGACTGTTTTCATCCGGAAGACCAATATTGAAACGAAGGCAGTTCTCCATCAGGTGATAACCCGAAACATTTCTCACGAGAATGCCCCTGCTTCTCAGCTGACGGAACACCGCACCTGCATCGGGAACACGAATGACAAGAAAGTTTGTGTCACTCATAAACGGCTCAACGCGCCGAAGAGAAAGAAGATCACCATACAGAGCATCACGCGCATTAAGAATATACGACACTGCGTCCGTAACTATAGAATAATTCTCCAGCACATGGCCAAGGGTAATCTCAGCAAGCCTGTTTGAAGCAAACGGAATCTTTGGTTTGGCAATTTCAGCAATCAGCTCCGGCCGGCCAATGGCAAACCCGATACGCATGCCGGCAAGTGCAAGTGCCTTTGACATGGTTCGAAGCACCACCAGATTGGGGAATTCTTCAATGAGAGGAAGGGCGGAATCCTGTCGAGAAAACTCAATATAGGCTTCATCAACAAGCACAAGCGCATCACACGACAATGCAATTCGTCGGACATCCTCACATGTGATTGACTTTCCTGTGGGATTATTGGGAGAGGAAAGAACGATAAAGTCAACCGATTCCTCCTGTGCGCTTTGGATAATGGCGTCCACATCAAAATCAAGCGATGGACTCATAGGAACCCTCACCATGGGAGCCTGCAGAAGCAGAGCCAATTTCTCATACAGTGAAAAAGAGGGATCAGGAACAAGAATCTTCCTCCCCGGCCCGAGACAGGCCAGAAAAATGGTATAGAGCAATTCATTAGAGCCGTTCCCCATCATCACAGCCTCAGCCGGAACCCCAAGAAAATCAGCATATGCCTTCGTTCCCCTGTAAGGAAGAATATCGGGATACCGGTTCCAGGGTTCCCGAACAAACTCAGCAACAATAGTCTCCTTCAGCCACATCGGAAGGTCAAAAGGACTTTCATTCTGGTTCAGCTTTATAGTTGCCTCCTGACCACCCTCAACGCTGTACGCTGCAATTTCCCTGAGGGAAGGATTCAAATAACGCATGATATCTCTCTGCATAGGCAGCCTTCAGAAGTTATTGGAAAATGCCATATATGCTCATCGCGAGCGGCGATCTTCAAAGAGCATCTGTAAAAAAAGCTTTTTCACCGAATTCACGAAAAAAAACTGGACAATGATAGTTTTTTTCGTACCTTAAAAGAGGACAAATTAAATCCTCTTTTAAACAGACAAATGGAGGCAATGATGACACACCTCAAAAAAACACCCCTCGATCTGCTCGACGATATATACAGCCTTGCGTACTGGATGACCGGAAATGAAAAAGCCACTGCAGACCTGGTCAACATGACATATGTCAATCTGAACGCTAATGCAAAAGAAACAGAAGTGCTGAAAACCTTCAGGGCATGTTATGTGGATCAATACGGCAATGAAGCTCAACTCTGCATTTCAGAGCAGGACTGCAGGCCGCATGTTACGCTTCTGGAAAAATTCCGTGAGTGGAGTGCCGACATAAAGCTCTCTGTTCTCATGAGTGAAATATCCGGACTGAAACACGAACAGATAGCCGAAATAGTCGGGAAACCCGTTGACACCATAAGAAACTGGCTCTTTATAGGCCGCAGAATTCTGGTTAGGGATATGCGCCTGAAAGCAACGGCGTAAGAGTTTCCCCATAAAAACAAAAAGCCGCCTGTTTCAGGCGGCTTTTTGTTTTTATCCATGCCGCTTTATATTGGTTTGGACTCGCGAGGAACCCAACCAAATCATTAACCTTTGCCGACTGCCTTATGATCATTATCACCGGAGGGGCCGGATTCATTGGAAGTGCCATGCTATGGGAGCTCAACCGCCAGGGTGAAGAGAGAGTGCTTGTGGTTGATGAGCTTGGATTGACCACACCCCCGAAATGGAGAAACCTGTCGGGTCTGAGATACCGCGATTTCATACACAAAGACGACCTGCCAGACCTCTTGAGCCGCAATGCGCTCGCCAATGTCTCCGCCATTATCCACATGGGCGCAAACAGTTCAACAACAGAGACTGACGCTGACCACCTGCTCACAAACAACTACACTTACTCACAGACAATAGCCCGGTACTGCATGGAGAGGAATGTACGCCTCATCTACGCATCCAGTGCAGCAACCTATGGAGACGGTTCAAACGGCTACAGCGACTCCACAGAGTCCATTGACGCTCTCCGGCCACTGAACATGTATGGGTACTCGAAACAGCTTTTTGACCGATGGGCACTCCACAACGGCCTCTTCAAAACAGCCGCCGGCCTCAAGTTCTTCAATGTTTACGGCCCAAATGAATATCACAAGGGGGACATGTCGAGCGTCGTCTTCAAGGCCTTCAACCAGATTGGGGCAACCGGAACAGTCAAACTGTTCAAATCGCATCGGGAAGGCTACCAGGACGGAGGACAGGAACGGGACTTCATTTATGTAAGAGACTGCACCCGAATCATGGCCTGGCTCCTTGACAACCCCTCTGCAGCAGGGCTTTTTAATGCAGGAACAGGCATACCCCGAACATTCCGCGACCTTGCCGAGGCAACATTTCATGCACTCAACAAGCGCCCCGACATCAGCTATATTCCCATGCCCGAAACCCTTCGCGACAAATACCAGTACCATACGAGCGCAGAGACAAAAAAACTGCGCGATGCAGGCTACAGCCTTCCATTCACATCTCTTGAAGACGGAGTTGAAGCCTATGTACAGCAGTTCCTCATGAAGCAGAACCCATATTGTGACACTCTCTCCTCCCCCAACAGCAAGGGCCGGTAATGACAGAAACCATAGAGATCCAGGGCATTGAACCGGTCATCCTTCTCGGACCCCACGACAGGTACCTGAAACAGCTCAAAAAGGAGTTCCCTGAGATTGCAATCAACTCACGGGGCTCTGAAATCACCATGGAAGGAACAGCGGAGGAAGTCAGCTTACTTGGGAAGGTACTGAGCGAAATGATGCTCCTTGCCACCCGTAACGGGGAAATAACGGAAACCGACTTTAAAACAATTGTCAACCTTGCCATTTCCCCCGTCCCAAAAGAAAACGCAGAGGGAATCCCGATTGATGACGATGTGATTGTTGCCTCGCAGGATTATGTTGTCCGTGCCAAAACCAACGGGCAGCGCCGCATGGTTGCTGAAGCCAAAACCAACGACATTGTGTTCGCAATCGGCCCTGCCGGCACCGGAAAAACCTACACAGCAGTTGCCATTGCCGTTGCAGCCTGGAAAGCCAAAACAGTCAAACGGATAGTCCTTGCCCGCCCTGCCGTTGAGGCAGGAGAAAGCCTGGGATTCCTGCCCGGCGACCTTGCCCAGAAAATCGACCCCTACCTGCGCCCTCTTTACGACGCCCTGCAGGACATGCTGACCTCTGAAAAACTGAAAATGCTGACCGAACGGCGCATCATTGAAATAGTACCTCTCGCCTACATGCGCGGTCGGACACTGAACAACGCCTTCATAATTCTTGACGAGGCCCAGAACGCATCAACCAAGCAGATGAAAATGTGCCTGACCCGACTCGGCATCAACTCCCAGGCAATCATCACGGGTGATGTCACTCAGATTGATTTACCCAAAGAGGTGGAATCCGGCCTTGAAAAATCCCGCACTATCCTCAAAAACATCAAAGGAATCAGCTTTGTTGATCTCGACAAATCCGATGTAGTCCGTCACAAGCTTGTGCGCGACATCGTCAATGCCTACGAAATCCACGAAAGCAGATAGTTGAATACAGACTATTTGCTACATTACTCCAAAAAGGGATTTCCCCTGAACGAAACAACCATAAACAATAAACCAAAGGAGCCATCATGGCACATAGAATTACTGACGAATGCACCTATTGCGGAGCATGCGAACCTGAATGCCCCGTAAGCGCCATCACGCCCGGCGATGACCTGTATGTCATCAATGAAAGCGTATGCGTTGACTGTGTGGGCCATCACGACGAGCCTGCCTGTGTTGCAATCTGCCCGGTCGACTGCATCATCAAAGTCTGAAAAACAGAGCGATGCTGTAAAAAACTCCTCCCTTTTCAGTCTAATAGAGAGAGGAGTTTTTTTTTCAGATTTGAAATATTGTATATTGCTCAACTTGTTCTGAGCTGAATCGTTCTTTTATTTTTTACCAACACTTAAGCGAGAAAGTCAATATGGCACTCTACATTACAGAAGAATGCACCTACTGCGGAGCATGCGAGCCCGAATGCCCGGTTACCGCTATTTCCGCCGGCGACGATATCTATGCCATCGATGCAGCTACCTGCACCGAATGCGCAGGTTACGCTGATGCACCAGCATGCGTTGCAGTCTGCCCTGCAGAATGCATCGTTCAGGGATAAGCTGACCCAGCAACAGCAGAATTCTTAAGCTGTCTGTACCTACAGACAGCTTTTTTTATGTCGTTTCAAAATCAACAACCGCCCGTCCAGCCGCTGCGGCTACAATAAAATCCCTCACAGCCTCATGCAAAGGATGGCTCTGGTAAGCGGCAAGCGCCTCCATATCGGCAAATTCAGAGAGAAGCACAACATCATAACCGCCCTCTGAAACCTCACCGGCAACACCAACCTCTATTCTCAGCAAACCCGGAATCCTCCCCGAAAGCTCCTCAAGCAGCAGTTTGATAGCCAGCGCATTTTCCCGTCGCCCAATTCCGTTGGCTTCTTCCCGGAGTCTCCACATAACAATGTGTTTCACCATTTCTATACCCCTCCCTGATATTCTTAATCGTTACTGCAGCTTGATCTTTCCCCCCCACACCGTGAAAGCATCACGGCTCAAGCCACCCTCCCCAACCTCTGCAAAGCGGCGGAAGGCAGAATCCGAAGATGAAAACGCTTTTTCAAACATCTCCTCAGCTATGCTCCACCTATCTCCTCGAGCGTTGAGCATCACAAGGAGCATATCCCGGCCATCTTTCTGCGCCCTTGCTATAAGGCACTTTCCGGCACGACGAGTAAATCCGGTTTTAATGCCGACAGCATAGGGGTATCGTGCAAGCAGCTTGTTATGTGTGCGAAGCAGGAAAAACCTCCCCGAACGATTTTCACGCACAACAACCGACTCAAGCATGGCAATGTCATTGAAGTGCGGCAGCTTGATAGCATATTCCGTAAGCACCAGCAGGTCTTCAGCCGTTGAGAGATTTCCAGCATACTTTCCAGTATCAAATCCGGCAGGGTTGGTAAACGAGGAATGAGTCATGCCGATTGCCCTGGCCCTATAGTTCATCGCCTTCACAAACCCCGCCACACTACCATTCAGATGAATTGCAATGGCAAAGGCCGCATCATTGCTGGAACTGACCATAGAGGCCTTAACCAAATCAATCAGTCGAATCCGGTCCCCGGCCCTGAAACCAGCCTTTGTCGGCTCCACAAGGGTTGCCTCGCGGGGAATAACCACTATCTGGTCAAGCTTTCCACTCTCAATGGCAAGAACACAGGTAAGTATCTTCGTCAGGCTTGCCGGCCTTATGAGCCGACCGCTGTCTTTAGACATAAACACCTGAGAATAACCAAGGTCTTTGATGATATAGGAATCTATCACAACCGGTCGGACCGCCTCAGCACAACGACCCCCAAAGAGAAGGGAAAAAAGCACCAGAACCAACACCGCTGCTTGCTGCATGGAAAACATGCGCTTGACACTCCCATAACCATTAGGCGTCATACCGTCTCCAATTTCAAGTTCATTCTCAAAGAGAAACCCGGTTAATCACGCACTCGTTTTTCCACCGCCAGCCGGCTTTGCAGGTCGTGGCTGCGAAGCGAGTTTTCCTCCATAATGCCCAAGCAGGGTTACGACAGGAAGCATCGAAAGAAGAATCCCGATATAGAGCCAGTGCAGAATGCCGGTCTGCTCCATAACATCAGGAATGCCAAGACGCAATCCCACCCCGGCAAAGCAGAGAACAAACAGAATGATGGAAAGCCGTATCTTTTTCATGAATACGGGAGCCTTGGCGCCCCTGTACTTTGTTTTCCAGTCATATATGCCTGAAGCAAAAGAGACTGGAATGGCCATCAGCGTAATGATAATGATATGCTTGACGGTATGTTCAAAAAAAACATTACCGCCTGGTATGGCAAGCAGCAGATAGAGAACTGCCACTGGAATAAGTCCATTACTGAAATGGGCTGCAATGGCGTGGAGCATGAAAGTTTTCTTCATCTCCTGAAAAAGGCTCTGTTTAGCCATAGGAAACACTCTCCGGTAGTTACATGATTGAATGGCAAAGCTGAACAGTAAGATAACAGCTGTGAACCAATACAGAAAACCCGCTGTTCTTTTAGCGTGTCGCCCATGCCTCAAGGGCGAGAGTTAATTTCTTTATATTTTTCGTAGTATTTTAACCCGCCGATCTTTTCCAAACCCTAACGCCACAACACCGAGGTGCAGAAGCCAGTACAACCCCTTGCAGCCACCCTGCTCATCATCCGCTTTCTCAAACCGATTACATGGATACCGGTTATGTGGAGCTTCCTGTGCGGAGCCGTTGCC
>JABMPC010000033.1 GCA_013203905.1 Chlorobium sp.
AATCCCTATCACCAAACTTAACACTAAATCCCCGAATAGCTGTAAACCAAACGCTTAGAGTTGGGGACACTCATGACTGAGTGTACTTGCCGAGCAAGCACACTCAGTCATGAGTGCGTCGCCGCAACGAAAACAGAGGGAACACGGTTAGTATTGTTTGAGTTATGAATGATGGCATTGAAACCAAGGAGGATCACTATGAGTACATTCAACGAGTATTTGGTACCCGGACTTCAAACAAACGCCCCCTCGCCATGCCTTTCTCTCTATCAGAAGACTCACCGAACTTTTCCCGAAAATCGTCAGGACAGGGTGCGCTTCGCCAATCTTGTCGGGGAGCTTCATCGATCTCTCGCAATCAGGTTCCCGGCAAGAGAATTGCAGCCACTCATCGACCCCTTTCTGCAACTTGGCGAAGATATTGATTTCTGGGCACACGCTCTGGACGGGCTGGGGGTGTTCGGAGCTCCGGGGTTTTTCCGGGCCTACCGCTTTCAGGGCTCACCGCGCGAGCTTGCTATAGCGGCGGACAGTTTTCCTACCAAACCCCTCATGCGCGTCATGCAGAGCAGCCGGCGGTTTCATATTCTTTCTCTGAGCCGGACGAATGCGGCGATTTTTGAGGCTGATCAGTATTCCATTGATGCACTTGAGCTTCCGCCGGATTTTCCCGCTACCCTTGAACAGGCACTCGGCAGCGAACTGAGTCAGCCGGAAATGACCCTTGCCTCTTTCGGCCCTCCTGCAAGTGGCGGCGTATTGCGCCACGGGCACAGTTCACGAAAGGATGAAGAAGCAATTGATACTGAAAAATACTTCAGACAGGTTGACGCAGCAACTGCCCGTATTTTCACCAAAACCTCCGGTCTGCCCCTTATGCTGGCCGCCCTGCCTGAACACCAGGGTCTTTTCCGAAAAGTCACCCGAAATGAGAGTCTGATGAAAGAAGCGATTGCGACCGACCCCCGCCATCTGTCAGATGAACAGCTGAGGAAGCGGGCATGGGACGCTATGGCACCGGTTCACGCAGCAAGGCTAACTCAGGAAGCAGAGCGGTGTGTTGCAGCCATTGCATCGGGAACAGGAACGGATGACCCGGAAACTGCTGCTGTAGCAGCAGCGGAAGGGCGCATCGCCGTGCTTCTCCTAAGAAGTGATGCTCTGCTGCCCGGAAAACTTGACCCCACTACAGGAGAAGTTACATTTGCACCCCTTGAGAATCCCGGTGTTGATGACCTTCTTGACGATATTGGATCACTGGTGCTGGAGAAAGGAGGGAGGGTACTTGTTCTTTCAGAAGAAGAAATGCCCGTCGTAACAGGCCTTGCCGCTGCCTACCGTTTTTAGTCGCAGTGTAGAGAGGGTGAGGGTAATCAGACAAGGGAGACCACAGACGAAAAACCCCAACCAACGCCATGGGCGGTTTCTATCAATTGACCGCCGGCGTTTTTTGTTTTTACCCGCAGCCTGTGAACGACCGCCTCAAGCGCTTTATGGCCATGAATATCATTGCGGTATTCCATGTGCTCCATAAGAATTGAACGAGGCACTGCCATTTCTTTTGCTGTAGCCAACAGCGTCATGAACTCAAACTCCTTGATGGTCAGTTTCACCATCGCCCCCTCAGGACCGACAAGAACCCAACCATTGCGCAGAATTTTCCAATCGCCCCCTCCGAACTGCATTCTTCCAGGTGCAGCATCGCCCCCCTGCTCAAGCAGGTTCCTGACAAGGACGGAAAACTCGGCATAATCCACAGGCATTGCGAAACATGCCAGTGCACCGGCATTATAAGCGGCAAGACGCGACTTGGGCGTGACTGCGGCGATCATCATAAGTGAAGAAAGGGAGGTGTTCCGTTTGAGAAAACGAACCACAACCAGACCGCTCTGATCTTCAAGATCATCAGCAATGACTGCCAGCGAAAACTCCTCCTGCGAAAGCAGGGCGTAAAGCTCCAGAGCTGAAGCCACAGAGAAAACATCTATTCCCTCCTTCTTCAGATAGGCAACAAGACTCTCCCGTGCCTCCGGATCTCTCTGCACGACGACTACCCGTCGTGATGATATACCGGAACCGTCGAAACGACTGACCATAGCTCCACCTTCTAATGTAACATTCAATTATATCTTACTTTAGCCAACAAATACATACAATTCAACCCACAAATACATGCATTAACCTACAGAAAGGGCAAACAGCGCCTCCGCAAACACCTTCAGTCGCCTTTGCCGTGCAATAACACGGCCGTCAAAGAAGATTCCAAGCTTTTCGTATCTTTATTTTCAAAGACCACTCAACAGAATAGTATACAATTAGTGACTTTTTAACAAAAAAAAGAATACAATTGCTGACTACAGGCTCAAGAATAAGGACTTTCGGGAAGCTTAAATTCAGAACAGTCAAGGCATTTGCAGACGCCCTGGAAATGAGCGCATCGAACCTCCAGTTCTATCTTTCAGACAAGCGACAGCCCGGCGCACCGATTCTTAAGCGTCTGGAAGCCCTTGGGTGCAACAGCTCATGGCTGTTGACGGGAATGGGAATGATTGAGAAAAATCGACCATGGCATCACTCCTCCCTCACACTGAAAGAAAGCGGAGAGAATAGGGAAATCTACAGCATAGTGGCAACAGGAAAAAAGATGACTCCGGGCATTATCATGGAGGGTGACATTCTGTTTGTACACACCAAACTGGCTCCTGAAGAAGGAGATCATATAGTCAAAAACACAGAGTCTGGAGGAGAGATCCTGCTGTGGGAAAAAGGCGAGCTCTATGATGGAGTTGTTGTGCAGCTGCTAAGAACTATGAAAAAGAGCCAAAGCCCTCCTGCCCATTGTTTACATTGAGTAAAAACGAGAGATCCATCTGTCAGCAGGAATAAATCTGCCCATGCGGAAGTATCGTAAGATGTAGCAGATGCAGCTCTTCTATTGAGAGGACAGAGGAAGGGGCAGGGAAAAGATTTGCGCCAGAAACGAGAAAAGCCCGTCCGTTAGGACAGGCTTTTCATAAAAAATCGGCGACGACCTACTCTCCCGCGTGAAGCAGTACCATCGGCTCTCCAGGGCTTAACTACTCTGTTCGGAATGGGAAGAGGTGATCACCTGGGAAATAGTCGCCGTAAAACGATGAAGCAACAGCGGCCTGTTGTGGCCGGCACATAAAAATCTGTTCAAGATAAACCTATAAACTTTCCTGTCTTTGCAAAATAAAGACTCAACACGAATAGGAAATAAAAAAAAGGTTAAGTCAATCGGCTTATTAGTACTACTCGGCTGAACACATTACTGTGCTTACACCTACAGCCTATCAACCTAGTCGTCTCCTAGGAGTTGCGTCCCTTACGGGAAGGATTCTAATCTTGGGAGGTGCTTCGAGCTTAGATGCTTTCAGCTCTTATCACTGCCAAACGTAGCTACCCAGCTATGCTTCTGGCGAAACAACTGGTACACCATTGGTTTGTTCACTCCGG
>JABMPC010000034.1 GCA_013203905.1 Chlorobium sp.
AGTACGCCTAATGACATCAAGGATATGATGAAAAGCTTAACTGAATAAGTGCATCTCATCCAAAAGCAAAACGGCCGAACAGTCAATCGTGATTGTTCGGCCATCAAAAAAGATATCTCTGATATCTGTAGCTTTACATAACTTATATTATACAACATTCTGTTGGCGATGCTAAAAGAGCATCCCGGACAAGGCATGATCAGTGTTACTCTACAGAGATGTGATCCTTCCCTTTTGTCGGATCTTCAATTACCGGCAGACCGAAAAACATTTCGGCATCGCCGATATTTTTGGGCGCAACTACTTTGTCCCTGAAATCATCCCTTATCTTCTTCATCATTTCGGGATGAACTGTTATGGATGCCGGTTTTTTGATGGTTCGGAATCCATAAAATACGGTGGCAATAACCTTTTCGCGAAGATAATCGCCACCAACCATATAAGTCTTTGCCATTTCTGTCTCTCTTTTATCCCCTAAAAACACAACCAATGCTTTTCATGCCAATTCGAAGCGACCGAGGTTCATGACCTTGTTCCATGCTGCCACAAAGTCTTCTACGAACTTTTCTTGTCCGTCATCACTGGCATAAACTTCAGCCAGAGCGCGTAACCGGGAGTTCGAGCCGAAAACGAGGTCCACACGGGTTGCCGTCCACTTGAGTTCGCCTGTCTTGCGGTCATGACCCTCAAACAGGTCGTGAGTTTCCGATATCGGCTTCCATGATGTATTCATGTCGAGCAGATTAACGAAAAAGTCATTCGTGAGTGTTTCCGGGTGTTTGGTAAAAACGCCGTGAGCGGACTGACCGAAGTTGCTATTGAGCACGCGCATACCGCCGATGAGAACCGTCATCTCGGGAGCAGTCAGCGTCAATAGTTGCGAGCGATCGACAAGCATTTCTGCTGTGGGCGCTTTATGTCCGGTTTTAAGGTAGTTGCGGAATCCGTCGGCAACCGGTTCAAGGACGGCGAATGACTCTACATCTGTTGCCTCCTGTGAGGCATCTGTATATCCAGGTGTAAAGGGTACAGTTATGGCATGGCCGGCAAGTTTTGCGGCATGTTCAACAGCTGCGCATCCGCCCAGCACAATCAGATCAGCAAGAGAAACTTTCTTTTCGCCGGACTGCATGTCGTTGAAGGCTTTGCCGATCCCCTCAAGGATTTCCAGCACATGCTTCAGCATGCGGGGCTGGTTGACCTCCCAGTCCTTCTGCGGAGCAAGCCGTATGCGTCCCCCGTTGGCGCCACCGCGCTTATCCGAACCGCGAAATGTGGATGCTGAGCTCCAGGCTGCTGAAACCAGTTCTGGAACTGACAAGTCAGAACTCAAAATCTTGCCCTTAAGATCAGCAATGTCCTGTTTCTCAACAACCTCATAATCCACAGCGGGCACCGGATCCTGCCAAATGAGTTCTTCTTCTGGAACCTCCGCACCCAGATAGCGCGAGCGCGGGCCCATGTCGCGATGCGTCAGCTTGAACCACGCCCGTGCGAAAGCCTCTCTGAACTCATCTGGATTTTCATGGAAACGCCGTGAGATAGGCTCGTAAATAGGGTCCATGCGCATCGCCATGTCTGCGGTGGTCATCATGGTCGGAACCTTTTTTGACGGATTATGGGCCGCAGGTGCGAGATCCTTTTCAGCCACATTCATTGGCGCCCACTGCCATGCACCGGCAGGGCTTTTCGTCAGTTCCCACTCATAGCTGAAAAGCATATTCAGATAGCCCATATCCCAATGGATCGGGTCGGGTGTCCAGGGCCCTTCCAATCCGCTTGTCATAGTTTCGTCCCGCTTGCCGCAGCCATATTTGCTGGTCCAGCCAAGTCCCTGCTCCTCAACGCCGGCGCTCTCCGGCTCGGGGCCAATAAGTTTTGGATCGCCTACACCGTGACATTTGCCAAAGGTATGGCCACCGGCAATAAGGGCAACAGTTTCTTCGTCATTCATGGCCATGCGGGCAAAGGTTTCACGAATGTCCTTTCCCGCCGCAACGGGATCCGGCACGCCGTTTGGGCCTTCCGGATTCACATAGATCAAGCCCATCTGCACAGCGGCAAGGGGATTTTCGAGATCGCGCTCACCGGAGTAACGCTTCTCCCCGAGCCATTCAGCCTCCGATCCCCAGTAAATGTCCTCTTCCGGCTCCCATATATCAACACGCCCACCCGCGAAACCAAAGGTTTCAAACCCCATTGATTCCAGTGCGCAGTTGCCTGCGAGGATCATAAGATCCGCCCATGAAATTTTTTTGCCATACTTTTTCTTGATAGGCCAGAGCAGCCGGCGTGCCTTGTCGAGGTTGGCGTTGTCCGGCCAGCTGTTAAGCGGCGCAAATCGCTGATTCCCGGTCCCTGCCCCGCCGCGCCCGTCGCTTATTCTATAGGTGCCGGCGCTGTGCCACGACATGCGGATAAAGAGTCCTCCATAGTGACCGTAGTCTGCCGGCCACCAATCCTGTGAGTCAGTCATCAGGGCATAGAGGTCTTTTTTGACTGCCCCCAGATCAAGTTTTTTGAACTCTTCAGCGTAGTTGAACTCCCCGCCCATGGGATTGCTCAGGGACGAATGTTGATGAAGAATCTCGATATTCAGCTGGTTTGGCCACCAGTCACGGTTCAGCATAATGTTGCCGCCTGCTGGATTGGTTGCTGTTTTTCCCGTTACAGGGCACTTGCTCTCTTCAAACATGCGGTATCTCCTTTTTATTGTGTGAACATCTACGCGGCAATGCGCTACATAATCATCGTATCAATCGGAATAGTTCTTATTGAAAGAATAACCAAATACCTGTTCATTTCATGATGTGGTAACCAATAATTCTGCATTCACCCGACAAATAATCCGACACATTCTCACACAAGCGCGGTATCATCAGGCTATGGCTGTTCGATGCTGAAAAAGCAAAAAAAAACAGGATTTACCTTGTATGAGGTATTGAGCCAATGATACAGATTGATGCAATACAGACTGTTCTGTCTTGAATTGAATCACCTGAAGCAGAAATGCGTCGTAAGCTGCCTCTTCGGGCTCGAAAGGGATTAATTACTGTAAATCCTTTTTCTATTGCTGGTTACTCAGTCTTCTGTTCTTTTACGAAAACTTTGGCATACCAATTGCAATATCAAAAATGACACTATGAAGTACCTCACGCCAGTGAGGTTGAGCTGGTGTAATGGGGGACACCAACTCACAGAGAAACGGCTTCACGGCCGTTTCTTTGTTTTCCGCCCCTCTCTGCAGGAAATCTTCAAATGAAAAGCATTATGGAAAACAGTGCACTCAAGCAGGAGAGAGGCTATCGAATCTTCCAGAAAGCCGTTCTGGCAAGAGCGATCACTTCGATGCTTAGAAAGGTGAAACGGCAGGAGTTTTGCGAGCGGGAATGTTACTGAGCTTTGTTTTTTAGAGTATATGGCGTATACTTCTTTTATATGTAGTGATGAGTACATTCGACTTTGTCATGATGTTTTATTCCAATCAATTAAACAAATGATACCATGGACAATGCAGCGGGAGGCAACACAAATCCCCTTTCTGATTCGGTGAAAAGCCTTTCAGAAACAGTGGGAAAAGTTGGGCAGCAGCAGATTGAAATTATGACCTCTGTCATGAAGACGGGGGTGGAAATGGTTGAGCCGATTATGAAATCATCTCTGGACCTTGCCGGCAATATGCTGAAGTCTGTAAATCAGGCGATTGGGGGTGTTTCATCATCTATGGCGCCTAAAAAATCAGAGTGAGAAATTACTGAAACAAAAAAAAGCACCGTATGGTTGGATTCATACGGTGCTTTTTTAGTTCAGTGCAGGACGGGTTTACTTCTTCTCAGGCACTTCCCTTTCGTCTTTGACTGCGTAGTTGATCAGGTAGTCGTAGAGCCTGATAAGGCGCGACTGCTGTGAAGTCTGATCAATCCAGTGCCCAATCATGCCGATTGTTCTGGCAAGGACGAAGAAGCCGTTGAGCGACTGTTCCGGGAAGTCAAGGTCAACCAGAATACAGCCGATGGTTCCATCGACATTGAGGATGAGGTTGTCCTTTTTAGCGGTGGTCACTTTCTCAACTTCAAGTGCGTATTCCAGGCATGGCATGTGAAGTGTTGTCTGGTTCATAACATAATCAACCAGATACTTCACGCGCTTGTCGGGATTCTTGAGGCTTTTGACCCTGTGTCCGATTCCCGGAACCGGTCCCACATTCTGCTTCATCCATGTAAGGAATCCGGGGATGTCATTCGGGAACTCCTTGACACCATGGGCAAAGTACTTGCCGGCGTTGGTGACGGCGCCGCCGAAACGGGGTCCAATCATGGTCATACCAGCTGAAACGGCCTGTGGCATGTCAATTCCTGCACATGCACCGAGGATGGCGCCGAACGCACCTGACACGGCAGGACCGTGATCGGCTGAAATCATGACGATGCGTTTGATGATTTCAGACTCCTCCCTTGAGGGAAGCTTCTTGTTCCAGAGAAGTGCAAGAACATCTTCAATGCCGTAGCCTTTCTCGCAGAGCTCGGAAGCTGCATAACCAACATAACGGGGCTCTTCGCCTCTGTCATCGGAAATAGTGGTCCGGATAAGGGGTTCGACA
>JABMPC010000001.1 GCA_013203905.1 Chlorobium sp.
CCGTACTGGTCCGTCTTGCTTTTGCGGAGCAGCAGGACTGCGCCGTCCTCTGTGTACTCGAGATCCTCTATCCTGAGTCCTGCAAGTTCCTGACGGCGGCGCAGGCTGTCGTAAGCCAGAAGAAGCAGGGCACGGTCGCGCAGGGTGTGTATGCCTCTGTCTCCGGCAGCCTGCAGCATTCCTTCCAGCATGGGACGGGTGATGCCGTATGCCTGCCGGGCCTGACGGCCGAGTTTGCGGTAGACTTTCCGCAGGGCGATCTTCACCGCCTCACTCTTCGTCGGGTCTTCAAGGTCGCTGAGCTGGTGGATGATGCTGATGGAGCAGGATTTTCTTCTGATGGAGCTGCTCTTGATACCGATGTCGGTGACACTCTCTAGAAACCGGGCGATGGTTGAGGGCTCGGCCGGAAGGGCAGGGAGGCCGTGCAGGTCACAGTACCCGATGAACTCCTCCATATCGGCACGGTATGCCCGGATGGTATTGGGTGCATAGGCCCCGTCGAGCCGTTCGATCAGCTCCAGGAACCGTTGGCGTGTCTCGTCGCTTTTCTGCATGCAGGCGCGTTTTTTTCTCTGGAAGTACGGTGTTCGTAGGGGCAATATAGGTATTTGTTGGATATCGGTGCCCGTATCCCGAAATTCCCGGGCGCGCGAGAGGGAAGACACGCCCCGGCTTTCGATCTATCCGATGTGATTCTCTGCCCAGTATACTCAGTTACTAAAAAATCGCATTATTTGCGTTTTTATTGTATCTTGGTGTATGTAAGTGGTCGATGAATACGTACACCAGGTTTTTGTCCGATGATGGTACAGGCTTCTCTATCAGCCGTTCCGAAGGGAAAGAAGGCTTTGCTGGCCAGATTGGTTGCAGCAGGCGGTGATGTTATTTCCATCGATGACGCCGTCGCTGTTCTGGGAATGTCGCGAAAGGCCGCGGTGCAGCAGTTGTCGCGATGGAGTGAGCAGGGCTGGCTTAGCCGGGTGGGTCCCGGCCGGTATGTTCCGGTGCCGCTGGAGTCGCTCGGCAAGGCGCAGGTTCTTGACGATCCATGGGTTCTTGTTCCCGAACTGTTCGCTCCGGCCTATATCGGTGGTCGGACTGCCGCCGAGCATTGGGACCTGACCGAGCAGATTTTTACCGACATTGTCGTACTGAGCGCAAGGCGGGTCGGCAGGAAAGAGCTGAGTGCTCATGGAGCCCAGTTTTTGCTGACGCATGTTCCTGAAGGCCACCTGTTCGGGCTGCGACCGGTCTGGCGGCACCGTACCCGCATCATGGTCTCTGATGTGCCGCGTACCATTGTCGATATGCTCGCCCTGCCGGAGATTGGCGGCGGGGTGCAGCATGTCGCAGATTGTCTGCAGTCCTATCTCGCTCATCCGGACCGTGATGACGGAGCCTTGCTGGAGTACGCCCTGCGCCTGGGCAACGGAGCTGTTTTCAAACGGCTCGGATTCCTGCTTGAGGGCAACCCTCTTGCCGGCCAGTTGCCGCGTGAAGCCCATCTGCGCATGACGCAGGGTCTGGCTAGGCTCGACCCGGGAGCGCCCTGTCCCAAGGTCGTCAGCCGCTGGCGCCTCCGTGTTCCGGAGCACTGGCTGAAGAGGGGCGAGCGATGATCGGACGTGCTGAACTCCTTGATATGGCCTCACGTGTATCGCTCTCGCCTCATGTTGTCGAGAAGGACTACGTTCTTGGCTGGGTGCTTGCCGGACTTGCCTGTCAGGAAGAGGTTGCGGATTCCTGGGTGTTCAAAGGGGGGACCTGCCTGAAGAAATGCCTGTTCGAGACCTATCGGTTTTCAGTGGATCTCGATTTCACGCTGCTTGATCCGGCGCATCTTGATTGCCAGGGAAAACTCTCCTATCGGGGCCCGATTTCTCCGACCGGGAAAAACCTTCCACGCATCAAGATTGACTTGAGTGCAGACGAGTGCGTGGTCGAGGAGCCTCAGCGGATGCCGGTTCTGCATCCATACAGCGATATGCCTCGAGAGGGTATCCGTGTGCTGGCATACTCCTATGCCGAGGTTTTCGGTGAAAAAGTCCGGGCGCTGGGGGATCGGACCCGGCCGCGCGACCTCTATGACGTCATCCATCTCTATCGACAGCATGCCCCGCATGTGCGTCGAAATCGACTACCGGGCCCTGAACGGGACCCTCAGCCGGCGGCTGGTCGAACCCTATTCGCTGCGGCGCAGCAGGGCGGGCAAGGTGCTCCTGCATGTCCATGACATAGAGAAGGATGCGCACCGCGTCTTGCGGGTTGAAGGCATGGTGTCGGCGCGTGTGAGCGGGCTATTGTTCGCACCCCGTTTTCAGATAGAGCTTTGAGATGCACTGCTGTTGGGGTTTATGGTGGTATGAGTCACAACTGACACAAAAAAAGGAGTTGGTGTTTCAGGACGTCGTTGGTAACGAAACCGCTTTCGTTACCGGAAAGGTGACCACGATATGGTTTGACGCTCTACGACGATCGGCTGAAAATCGCCCGGCTGCTTCGCGAGGCGAGCCTGCCGCAGACGGTGACCAGAGTGGATGCAGGTAGCGTGAGGGTGATGTTTGCCTTTCCGGACCGGCGTGAGGGAGTAAATGAGCTGCTGACCGCTATCAGTCAGCACCCCGGTATCATTGCCAAAACGCGGGCAGCGCCTCTCGGGATCAGCATCAGGACCGCGACCAGAAGGCTCGGTAAACTCAGGGCTGTGGGATCGATCGAGTTTCGCGGTGCACCGAAAACCGGCGGGTTCCATGTCCTCTCGAGAGCTTCTCTGTCGTTTGAACGCGGCTGTTCTTTCCCTGAAAATACATCTCTCTCGGCTGTTTGGGAGAGCATCCTGCTCTCTGGTGTCTTATAGTACACGCTGTCCGAAGAGCGGTATAAATTGATGAGTTGAGGGGGCAATCATGAACCCTTTTGCATAATGCCGGCATATGTGAACGAATATTTCCTTCAATACGGTTTGTTTCAGTACATATCGTAACCTAAAGAAAAGACTATTGCAGCTATGATTATCCGCAATATTGAAGAGGATTTGAAAATCCGTCTTGCAGTCCGCGCCAGCCAGCATGGCCGTAGCCTTGAGGAGGAAGTATACCAGATATTGCGCAGTGCGGTCACTGAAACTTCACCAAAACGCCAAATGCTTGGCTCTAGGATTGCTGCCCGTTTTGCAGGTGTTGGTTTGCAGGGACCACTTCCGGAACTGCACGGTCAGACAATTGAGCCAATGGGCTTTGTTGAATGATCATTCTTGACACCAATGTGCTTTCGGCTTTGATGCAGCAGCAGCCCGACCCGAAGGTTGTGAAATGGGTGGACAGTCAGCCCTCTGAATCAATCTGGCTCTCTAGCATTACCCTGTTTGAAGCCCGATATGGTTTGGCTCTCTTACCATCGGGCCAGCGAAAAAGCTTGCTGGAAAATCGATTTGAAGAGCTATTGAGTGATGAAATGCAGCACCGCATCCTTCTCTTTGATGCCGATGCTGCTAAAGCGGCAGCCCTTTTGGCGGCTGAACGAAAAGAAGCCGGTCGGCCTATAGATATGCGTGATACCTTTATTGCAGGCATTGCTTTGGCCAATAGTGCTACGATTGCTACACGAAATATCCGCCACTTCAGCGACTTGAGTGTCGCAGTAGTCAACCCGTGGGAGTGTTGATCTCCTTCAATTGGATCTTTCATTTCGGTCAGACTGCCTCGAAAAGCTCCTGCAGCCGCATGAGTCGAAGCCCTGGAACCCGCTCATTGCCACCGCCTTTTACCGTCGGGGCCTCATTGAGGCCTGGGGGAGGGGGATCCTGAAAATCGCTCAGCTGCTCCGGGAAGCGAGCCTGCCGCAGACGGTGACCAGGGTTGATGCAGGTAGCGTGAGGATGATGTTGAATGATCATTCTTGACACCAATCTGCTTTCGGCTTTGAAGGTAGCAATGGAGGGGCCTTCTGGCCCCGCCTAAAAAAAAACACCTATCTGTACTCTTTCAGCATACTTACTACCATTGGATTTCCTATATTACACTTCACCCGGCCAGGGAGGGGAAGTGACCCGCTCTGCTCAGCCGGATGCCATACTCCCACTCCCTGCCGTGAAGAGAGCGTTCATAAGGGCAAACCACCATCCACTGTGACTGAATGCGGCGAAGCCGTGATGCAATGTAAGGAACAGCCGTAGTCCGTCCCCGTATGCAGCATCACGAAAGCTTCACCGGACCCCGGCTGTTCCGGACTTCGGCTGTTCGGACCCCGGCTGTTCCTTACGTAAGTCTGTGCATTAGCGGGTGGGCTCGAGGCCACCCGACTGCCCTTAATGGCGGGATTGATCCCTGCAAACGAAAGGTCGTGGCAACGAATATCACAGTTATTATTACAGCTTGTCGGCTATGGAAAAAGACCTGACCAGCTCACAGCTGGATCGGCAGAACATCCTCAACAATCCTTATGCGATAGCCGAGATAGAAAAGGCTGCGGGGATCGAGGGGATCGTCTTTGAGGGAAGGAGTGTCCTGCTCAAGGAGCAGGTGGCTGATTTTTTTGAGGTCACACCGCGGACCATCGATAATTACCTCGAGCGCTTCGGCGACGAATTGCGCCATAATGGGTATGAGGTTCTTCGCGGTAACCGGTTGAAAAACATGAAGGTATCGCTTTGCGACGCCGTTGGTGGCGAAATCGGTTTCGTTACCAAAACCACCGCTTTAGGAATCTTTGATTTCCGTTCATTCCTGAATCTGGCCATGTTGCTTTCGGAAAGCAAGCGAGCCAGACTTCTGCGGCAGGCCATCCTTGACATCGTTATTGACACGATCAACCTGCGCACTGGCGGTGGAACCCGCTACATTAACCAGCGGGACGAGGATTTTCTTCACGCGGCGTATATCGAAGAGGGGTACCGTCAGCAGTTTACTGATGCACTCCGAGATTGCGTGGCCATGGGGAACTTCAAGTATGCACTCTACACCGATAAGGTGTATGTCAGTATCTTCCGTGAAAAGGCTCGTGAGTACAGGAAGGTATTGCGGCTTGAGCGCAAGGAATCCGTGCGGGATACGTTTTATGCGGAGGTGCTTGATATCATTGCGGCCTATGAGTGCGGTTTTGCCGATGAGTTACGGACGGCACGGGAGGAAAAGGGTGATAAGCTTGAGTCTGGGGAGGTCGATCTTCTCTTCAAGGCGTTTGAGGCAAAGGCACATTGGCGGCCCTTGATTGAGAAAGCGCGGATGAAAATGGCCAGTCGCGACTTGGCATTTCGCGATGCTCTGCACCTGCAGCTACAGGAGTATGTGGCACCGCTGCAGCGTGAGGATTTCGAGCGGTTCCTGGGAGAGCGTAGCAAGGAGCTTTCGGTGCGCCTGGAGGAAGCCCGTGATGTCATGAAGCGCCTGAAAGACCGGGAGTAAGTGTTTTGGTGTATCTGACTCTTGATCAGGCCATAGAGACACACGCTAAAACGGGCGCCGTGAGTGGCGGAGGAGCTTTGGGA
>JABMPC010000035.1 GCA_013203905.1 Chlorobium sp.
CCAGAGACCGTTTTCGCCCTCAGCTGACTGGGTGATGTTGTAGGAGTTGATGATTTTACCGCTCATCTTGTAGATACCTTCGCGTTCATCCCAGTCTTTGTTCGGATCGAACTCGATACCCAGTGTTGTTGCCAGCATGGTTGCGGCAAGATCCTCGGCATATTCGCCGGACTGTTCTTCATCTTCACCGAACGGATGATGCTCTGAAAGATATCCGTACTGTGTGTCATCGGCCGGAATTGCGACTCCGATGGACGCAGCCATGAGCCTGTTGTACTCATTGGTGGAGTTTCTGGCCATGACCGCAAAAGTGATCTGGCCCGGAGTGAGGAGTTTGATTCCCTCTTCTACGCTGATGCGTTCGCATTTCGGGGGAAAGATACTCGAGACGGTAACCAGATTGCATTTTTCGATTTTGGCGTCTCTCAGCGCAAGCTCAAACGAAGAGAGATACTCCTTGTGTCTTCCTACCCCTTTGGTAAAGAAAACTTTTGTCGGGACAAATGACAATGCCGTTCCTCCAGATAAATTGTTGCAGAAATAGTTACAGAACCGAAAGTGAGCAAGTATAGGAAAAAGCTGTGGTATTCGAAATATTTTTTTGCTGAAACCCCCGTGACTAGCGGTATTCAGCCCTGTTTTCCTGTTGCAATCCTGAAAAATTTCCGCTTTCCTGCACGCAGGGTTTTTGGTTCTATGGAAAGCGTTATGCTTGCGTTGATTTCTTCTATCCGCTCTTCATCAATGAGAATTGCTTTCTGCTGAATCATTCGCCGTGCATCTGTTTTTGAGGAGGCCGCTCCAAGTTCAACCAGAAGGTCCACAACAGTTATTTCCGAGTGTGACAGCTCAAAGAGCTCTATGTTTTCGGGGGCTTTTTTCTGGACGAACACCCGGTCAAAATGTGACTGAGCCTCTTCAGCGGCTTCCGGGGAGTAGTAGAGTGCCACAATGTTGCGGGCAAGCATTCTTTTGGCCGATCTCGGGTCAGTTGCGCTCTCTTCGGTGATGCTGCCGATGTCGGCTGTTCCGGGCGGCAGCAGCAGAGAGCAGTAGTTGGTGATGAGGGTGTCGGGAATGGAAAGCATTCTTCCATACATATCTGTCGGCGGATCATTGAAGCAGATGGCGTTGCCGAGTGATTTGGACATTTTTTCCACCCCTCCTGTGCCCACAAGAAGCGGCATGGTAATGCATACCTGCGGGGCGATGCCGTATTCCCGCTGCAGGTCGCGACCTACAAGCAGGTTGAATTTCTGGTCTGTTCCGCCGAGCTCTATGTCGTTTTTCAGATGGACTGAGTCCATGGCCTGGGCAAGGGGGTAGAGAAATTCATGGATGGAGATTGGTTCTCCGGAGCGGTAGCGTCTTTCAAAGTCGTCCCGTTCCAGCATTCTTGCGACCGTGCAGTGGCTTGAGAGCCGGATGACATCGGCAAAGGTCATGGCGCCGAGCCAGTCGGAGTTCCAGCAGATGGTGGTTTTCTTCGGGTCAAGGATTTTTGAGGCCTGTTCGAAGTAGCTTTCCCCGTTCCGGCGGGCTTCTTCGGCAGTCAGCTGCGGCCTGGTTTTGCTTTTGCCGGATGGATCGCCAATCATGGCGGTGAAGTCGCCGATTATCAAAATGGCTTCGTGGCCGAGGTCCTGAAAATCACGGAGTTTGCGCAGAACCACTGAGTGTCCGAGGTGCAGGTCGGGGCGGGAGGGGTCGGCACCAAGCTTGACTTTGAGCGGTGTGCGGGTTTTCAGACTGTGGCTGATTTTTGCTTCAAGTTCCTTTTCGGTAATGATTTCAACCGTATTTGCGGTGATAAGGTCAAGCTGTTCCTTGGGTGGCGGAAAAGGCATAATGGAAAGATCTCTTTGGTGTTCAGTACTGTTTTTTAATCTGCTGCAGCTGGCGTTCGTTGTCTCTGTTTTTGATTGTTTCTCGTTTGTCGAATAGTTTTTTCCCTTTGGCGACGGCCAGCTCCAGCTTCAGCACCCCTTTCGGGTTGAAAAAAGCTTTCAGTGGAATCAGGGCCAGCCCTTTTTCACTGATTTGGGATTGCAGTTTTGCTATTTCGGCTTTATGCAGAAGAAGCTTTCTGCTCCGTTTCGGTTCAAGGCTGTCAAGGTGGTTGAACTCATAGGGGGTAATCTGCATATTCTCAAGCCAGACCTCTCCGTGATGGATGATGGCAAAGCTCTCGTTCAGGCTGGCTTTACCCAGACGCACCGATTTAACCTCGCTGCCAAGCAGTTCTATGCCGGCAACAACGGTGTCAAGAATTTCAAACTCAAATCGGGCCTTCCTGTTCTGGATGGCCTGGGTGTATGTTTTTGTCTGCTGTTTTTTTGCCACCAGTCCGTTCAGTGGTTGTCGGGTTTGAGAAATGAGAGCGGAATAATGTTTCCGATGTTGAGCACGAGAAAGGGGTCAAGGCATTTCTTTATTGCCGCCATCTCTCGTATGGCGTCCTCTCCATACAGTTCGGCAAGGTATTCGCTTTTGAGTTTTCCGATGCCGTGTTCAGCTGAAAGGGTTCCTCCCAGTGCTATGGCCTTTTTGACAAATGTTCTGTAGAGCGCTTTTGCCTCAACAAACTCCTCCCTGTTGCGGGGGAGGATGTTCAGGTGTACATGGGCATTGCCGATATGACCGAAAATAATATAGACAAAGCCGTGCTGTTCACAA
>JABMPC010000006.1 GCA_013203905.1 Chlorobium sp.
CTATAGGGACAACCGGGATTTTTTCACCGTCTGATGCTGCTGGTCAGATACTAATCGATCAATTCAGGATTAATAAAGGGGCCGTTTCGGGCTATAGAAAAAAAGGAGAATTGATATATTGGCACTAATGATTGTACCAATTGTTAATTCACGACATGACTCCATGATAATGATACGACGCACGATGGCTGTTTTCCTGGCGGCGATACTGATTGGTTTGGCTGCTGCGCCAATGCTTTCTGCCGCATCCCCTGCAGTTTCAGCCGCTCGGGTGCCGGCTTTTTCCGCTAAAACCCTTGACGGCCATACTGTCAGTTCTGCAAATCTTGCTGGAAAAACCTATATTGTCAACTTCTTTGCCTCATGGTGCCCTCCCTGCCGGGCTGAAATACCCGACATGGTAAAGCTCCAGAAAGCTTATGCCGCACAAGGATTCACCTTTGTCGGCATTGCCGTCAGCGACAGTGAGCCCAATATCCGTGATTTCGTACGCCGCAGCGGAATCAGTTATCCGGTTGTCGTTGACAACGGTGCCGTAGCTTCTGCGTTTTCACCTCTTGTTTCCGGGGGGCTGCGCTCCATTCCGACATCATTTGTTGTCAGCGCTTCCGGACGCATTACCAATGTCTTTGCCGGTGCCAGAAGCTACTCGGCATTTAAGGCCATGATTGATGAGGCGCTTACTCAGCCTAAAGCAGCAAAATGAGCCCTGCTCCTCTTGAATTTTCCATCCGCATCCACCGACGGCAGATTGCGCCTTTGGGCGTTTTTTTTGTAACCCGCAGATAAACGATAAAGACTAAACTATGAGCGCCATGCAGATTAATGCCCCCGATTTTGTTAAAAACCAGAAGCTTCTCCAGTGGGTGCAGGAGACAGCAGATCTCTGCCAGCCAGACTCCGTCTACTGGTGTGACGGATCTCAGGAAGAGTACGACAGGCTCTGCCTTCAGATGGTAGAGGCAGGAACATTCATCAAACTCAACGAGGAGCTCCGCCCCAACAGCTACCTCTGCCGTTCCGACCCCAGCGATGTTGCCAGGGTTGAAGACCGCACCTACATCTGCAGCATCCGTCGTCAGGATGCCGGCCCGACCAACAACTGGGTTGCCCCGAAAGAGATGAAGGAGACCCTTCGCGGCCTCTACAGTGGCTGCATGAAGGGCCGTCCCATGTATATTATACCCTTCAGCATGGGCCCGCTCGGTTCACCCATCGCCCATATCGGCGTAGAGATCACTGACTCCCCCTATGTTGTTACCAACATGCGCATCATGACCCGCATGGGACGCAAGGTCCTTGACCTCATCGGCACAGCCGGTGAGTTTGTTCCCTGCCTCCACTCCGTCGGCGCTCCTCTTGAGCCCGGTCAGCAGGATGTGCCCTGGCCCTGCAACGACACCAAATACATTGTCCACTTCCCCGAAGAGCGCTCCATCATGTCCTTCGGCAGCGGTTACGGCGGCAACGCCCTGCTCGGCAAGAAGTGCTTTGCGCTCCGCATTGCTTCTTCCATGGCCCGCGATGAAGGCTGGCTCGCAGAGCATATGCTCATTCTCGGCGTTGAGTCTCCTGATGGCGAAAAAACCTATGTCGGCGCAGCATTCCCGAGTGCCTGCGGAAAGACCAACTTCGCCATGCTCATTCCTCCCAAGGCTTTTGATGGCTGGAAGGTGACCACCATTGGTGACGATATTGCATGGATCAAACCCGGCGAAGATGGCCGTCTCCATGCTATCAACCCCGAGTACGGCTTCTTCGGCGTTGCCCCCGGCACCTCCATGAAGTCGAACCCGAACGCCATGGCGTCCCTCAGCCGCGACAGCATCTTCACCAATGTTGCCATGACGCCGGAAGGCGATATCTGGTGGGAAGAGATGACCGATACTCCCCCCGCTGAGCTTACCGACTGGCAGGGCAACCCCTGGACGCCCGGCTGCGGAAGGCCTTCATCACACCCGAACGCCCGCTTCACCTCAATGGCCAGTCACTGTCCGTCGCTTGATGCCGATTGGGAAAACCCGAAAGGTGTGCCCATCAGCGCATTCATCTTCGGCGGCCGCCGTCAGGACACCGTCCCTCTTGTCTATCAGTCCGCAAACTGGAACTTCGGCGTTTATCTTGCCGCCACTATGGGCTCTGAAAAAACAGCAGCTGCTGCAGGCGCCATCGGCCAGGTCCGCCGCGATCCTTTCGCCATGCTTCCCTTCTGCGGCTACCACATGGGCGACTACTTCAACCATTGGCTCCAAGTCGGCCGCACCATTCAGGATCCTCCGCGCATCTTTGGCGTCAACTGGTTCCGCAAGGACGAGAACGGCAAGTTCCTCTGGCCCGGATTCGGCGAGAACATGCGTGTCTTGCAGTGGATCGTCGGACGCGTCCGCGGCCGTGCATCTGCGGTGGAAAGCCCGCTTGGCTGGATGCCGAAATACGATGGCATCGAGTGGAAGGGTCTCGAGTCCATCACTCCCGAGAAGTTCTCCAAGCTGATGGAGGTCGACAGCGAGGCCTGGAAGAAGGAGCTGCTTTCGCACGAGGAGCTCTTCGAGAAGATCTACGACCGCCTCCCGAAGGAGTTCCCGCACATCCGCGAGCTCATGCTCTCGACCCTCTGGCTCTCGCCAGCCCACTGGGAGATGGCTCCAGAACGATTCTCCGGCGAGAACTGACCAGTATATTTTCAGTTCAGCAACGCAACAAAGAAGGGCGCCCGCAAGGCGCCCTTCTTCTGTTATAAGAGTTGGGGACACTCATGACTGAGTGTACTAATTAGTACACTCAGTAATGAGTGTCCCCAACTCTTATAACAGAAGAAGGGCGCCTTGCGGGCGCCCTTCTTTGTTGCGTTGCTGAACTGAAAATATACTGGTCAGTTCTC
>JABMPC010000036.1 GCA_013203905.1 Chlorobium sp.
CCGTTCAGCTGTTGCGATTACCTTGACGATGTGGTCGTTGTAGTCCTTCGGGAGGGGTTCGTCTTTTTTGTAGAAGTGCAGTTGGGACAGCTTATGCCACAGTTTCCAGTCGGTGTCGAGGGTGGTGCTCCGTGAGGCTCTTTTCAAGAGCCGATAGTTGTTCCAGACCTTCTTTTTCGGCCCAGCCTTTAAGTCGTATGTGTTGGAGATGTCGAGGGGAAATGCTTCCAGGGTGTTTTCAACAGCCCTCAGCAGGGCGGCTTTAAGGGTTTCGGCATCTTCAATTCCCCCATATACATCCGCAATTTTTTTCCCTGTGCGCTCTTCCAGCCATTCAGGGGATGTGGCACCGCTGAGTGAACGGAGCTGATCAGTGATGTTGAGGAGCCTTTTACGGAACCCGTCCTCGGCCGTTGCTTTCGTTCCGAAATTGAACCCGTACCCGTCCTCTTCCAGTGTTTCCATCAGTCCCACCGCAGAGGGAGATCCGGCAAGCACCTTTCCGGCAAGCATGGTTTCCTCATCCTTGCTGATCTTGCGGAGGGTGGGGGAGATGCCCGCATCAAACGCAAACTCCTGCAGGATGCGCCTGCCGAACCCGTGGATTGTGGATATGTAGGCGCTCTCCAGCCTGAAGGCTTCATCGAGCATCCCCTCCTGCACAAGTTCTTCGCGTATGCGGCCAACCAGTTCCGCTGCAGCGGTTTCGGTGTAGGTCACCGCAACAATCTTTTCGGGGGCAACCTTTCCCTCTTTAACCCACTCTCCGAGTGTTTTCTGTATTTTGTAGGTCTTCCCTGATCCCGCACCGGCCGGGTGGATGGTCAGCATCGGCAGCTCACTCATTGACGGTCTCCTTTTCAGTCGGGGTTGTTTCATTGTGCATGAAGAGTCTGACAAGAGGATTGTTCTTGATCGCGTATGGCGTTATTCCAATTTTCTCAAACGCCTTCTCATCTTCCGTGGTGTTCATCGTTACCAGACCATTCTTGAGTGCTTCAAGCTGCTCCTGGATTTTGCCCCATGCGGCATTCGAGGTTGCTGTCCCGAGTTCATTGAGCCCGCTGACTGAGTTGAACCACCCTTTTGTGCCTGCAAGGGCGGTCTGGTCGTTCATGAGGTAGTAGAGTGTGCCGATTTCTCCGGCGCTCTTGAACCGGGCCAGTACTTCCGCAGCTTCCCCGCTGACCTTTTTCTCTTTCTCGGGCCCTCCGGTCTCTATCATGGTCCGGTAGAGTTCGGCCTGGAGATCCCAGCCGGCATTCATCCGTTTTTCGCGGCTTCCGCTGCTGCTTTTCTTGTAGTCCACCACCAGCATCCGGTTGTCGTCAAGTTTAAGGAGCAGGTCGGCGTTGCCGTGGATCGGTACCCCGCTGAGAGTGCCTTCAAGACTGATTTCGGTTTCCACCACCCGGGCCTGCATGGCTTCAAGTATTTCGCTCCATTCGAGGGAGGCTTTCAGGATGCCCTGCATGAGGTTTTCGCGTTCAACCGTCCACTCCCGCCTCAAGAGGAACGGGCAGGTTTTCTTGACAGCGTTGTCATAGAGCTCCGGCAGGAGGTTTCTTATTCCCTCAGCGCCGGCAATCCCTTCCGGCGTGAACAGGTGTTCGAAGACGGCGTGGGCGACCGTTCCCATCTTCAGCGGATCCAGCTTTTCCGGTGCCCATTCCCGGGCCTTTATGTCAAGCCGCTCGAACAGCCATGCAAGCGGGGAGACAAGGAGGGTGTCGAGCCTGCTCGGCGACTCTGGTTTCAGGGTGCCGTCCTTCTGCATTCCTGTTTCAAGGAGGTTCTTCTTGAAGTCGAGATCTTCGGGTACCAGTTCGCGGGGAGGGACACCTTCTTTACCGGGTTTCTCCGGCAGGCCGCCAGCCATGTTGTATTCAAGGCTGTTTTCAAGGGTGAGCACAAGTCCCCGATCGTTACCTGTCTCAAAGAGCGCTTCAGCGAATGTGATGCTTGATGAGGGTGCCAGTGACTTCCCCTGCGCATCCCGACCGGGCACCAGAAACACTGCCGCCTCCGTGGCGGAAGTGAGCTGTCGGCGGAACCTTTTGCGGTTCCGTTCGCCGCGAACAGCGGCGCGTTCCATATCCATCCCTGTAGTCGCTTTCAGCTCTTCAAGCTCTTCATCGGTGAAGATGATCGAGGCCGAAGCAGATTCGGGGAAGTGCCCGGCAGAGCAGCCCGCAGCGTAAAGCTGCCGGACTGTTCTCCACGGTTCCTGCCCTTCATAAAAGACCGCGACTCCCTCCCTCGTCGGTTCCGGTAGCGCCGGTGCAGCCTGCGGGGTGATCTGGACAATGTCTCTCAGTTCCTGCCATTTCATCGGGCCGGCACTGGCGGTAAGCTCTGCCGCAATGGCTTTACACAGCTGCCCGGCCCGTTCACGATGAGATTTCAGTTCTTCAGCTTCATCCAGCAGGCCCGCAAATTCCTCCATGCGCGCTTTAAGATGGTCGGCATCGGCAGGGCCGCCTGTTACGAGTTCCAGCATCCGGTGTGCTTTTTTGCTCTGTGCTTCAAGGAGTTTCAGGGTGTTTCTCATGTCTATGGCATCCTGTGCCAGCCGGTTCCCCTCTACGGTACTCCACGGCATGAGCGGGGAGGAGAGCAGGGATGCCATGGAAACGGCGGGAGGGACATCTTCAAGACAGTAGAGGAGGTTCAGTACAGCCTCTCCGCCAAGGTCACGGGTTTCGTATGCATCCCGAAGACCCGAGAGAGGGATGCCTGCCGCAGTAAACACTTCCCGTGCGGCGTGTGAGTAAGATATGTCGGACGGCAGGAGGAGTGCCATATCGGCATACAGCATGCCCGTGGTGCTCCGCACCGCCTCCTGCATCATGCCTGCCGCCACCTCCATTTCCTGCATCCCGTCACGGACCCTCAGCCACTGCAGTGAGCCGTCAAGGAGTGCTTTGCCTCCAGAGGGGAGAGTAAAGAGCTGTTCCTGCATCACCTTGAGCGACGAACCGGAAGGGGCCTGACTGCCCTCCACGCTCTTTTCCAGCGCTTTCCTCAGCTGCGGGTCCTCCACTTCGCCGGCTGACCCGTTGAGGTGCCCCATCAATGCATCCTGCCAGGGTCCGGTACTGAGCCACCCTTCATCATGGTAAATCCGCATCCGGCGGATGGTTCGTTCCGGTGATGCTTTAAGAATCCGGTCTATACTGTGGAGCGCGGGCGGGAGAGCGTGGCCCATCGCTTCATGAAGTGCCGCCAGATCTTCCACGCGCTTCTGGAGGCGCGGGTTTGCGCTGAGTCGGTCAACCCCTTCTATTCTTCCGGCAGTACCTGCAGCTTCAAGGAGCATGGCGAGGTGGCTGCCGATGAGGGCGGTGATGGTTTTTTTCTCTTCTGCCAGTACAGTGTTGAGCGAGCGCCTCCAGAACGCACCGGGTACATTCCATACCCCCATATTGAGTTTTTCCTCCCAGTCGGTTACGGCAGGGGGGAGGACGACGCAGCCTTCGGCCTGCGCCATGAGTTCCGGCCAGGTTCCTGCGATGACGCCGGACAGGGCGCCA
>JABMPC010000037.1 GCA_013203905.1 Chlorobium sp.
CCCGACCCGGAAGAGATTGAAACGGCAAAATCAAAACTCCTCGGCTCACATATCATGGGGATGGAAAAAATGACCAGAAGAATGTCGCATATGGCCGGCGACCTCTCCTATTTCGGTCACCATATTTCTCCCGAAGAAACCGCAGCTGCCATTGAAGCAGTAACACCCGGCGAAGTGGCCCTGGCAGCCTCACTCATCCTGCATGAAGCACCAATATCAACGCTTGTCCATAAACCCTCCCGCTAAGGAGAGCTGTTTTAAAAGCCGGTATTAATTTGTATCTTTTGCACTTTGCATTTTTAATCTTGACCAACAAACCATTACGAGCCTTGCAACAGAATATCAAGAACATCAGCGAAACCGAGCAGGAGCTTGAAATTATTTTTTCCCCGGAAGAATTTGCTCCCGAATACGACAAGGAACTCAACGAAGCCAAAAAATCGGTCCAGATCAAGGGCTTCCGTAAGGGACATGCCCCGCTCGGCCTGATCAAAAAACTGGCAGGCCCTTCCATAGAGGCAACGATTGCCGAAAAAATGGCATCAGAGCATTTCGGCCCCATTATTGACGAAGCCAAAATAAAGCCTGCAAGCCGGGCAGGAATCAAAGACTTCACCTTTGAGACCGAAAAACTGACCGTTACCCTCGGCTATGAGGTGCACCCGGAGTTCGAACTGAAAGACTACAGCGGTTATGAGTTCAAACGCGCCGTCTACACCATCGACGACGAGGTTGTGCAGAAAGAGATCAACATGATTCTCAAAGGCCACGGCACCATGCTTACCGTTGAGGAAGCAGCACAGGCAACCGATACCGTCATTGGCGATGTAGTCAAACTCAATGAGGCAGGCGAAGAGGAAGAGGACGGCAAAACCGAAAACCACCACTTCAACCTTGAATACCTTCCCGAGGACAACCCCTTCCGTAAAGCGCTTGAAGGCCAGAAAGCCGGCGTAACGCTCACAGTGGAAACCCCCGGCAGAAACGAAGGCGACGCACCCGCGAACTTCAAAGTCACCATTGGCGAAATCAAGCGGATGGAACTCCCCGAACTGACCGACGAGCTTGTCAAGGAAATAACTGGCGAACGATTTGAAAATGTTGCCGACTTCAGAGCAGATGTGCGCATCCAGCTTGAGGAGCACTTCAGCATGAAATCCGAAGAGGCACTGACCGAAGCCATCTCTGCAAAACTGATTGAAGAGAACCCGGTTCCGACTCCGAAAGCGATGGTGGCATCGTTCTCGAACATGCTCATGGAAAACGCAAAACGCCAGATGGGCGGAAACTTCCCCAAGGCATTTGACACCGAACAGTTTGAGCTTGCCATGGCGCCCAATGCCGAAAAGCATGCCCAGTGGCTGATCATCAGCCAGAAAATCGGCGAAATGAACAATCTTGAAATCGGCGAAGAAGAGATCAAGGCGTTTGCTGAAAAAGAGGCAGCGAAAAACACCGCAATGAATGCCGAGGAACTCATGAAAACCTATATGTCCGCAGAGTTCCGCGACTACATCACCGACAGCATCACCAAGGAGAAGATCTACGAAATCATCAGAGAGAAAGTCACCATCACCGATGAACCGACACCCGTTCCCGAACACAGGGAATAAGGCAGCTTCTTTCAGGAAAGTACATCAAAAAAAGGCAGGCTCCTCCTCAGGGAAGCCTGCCTTTCTTTTTTCCCGGGAAACAGGGAAATAAGGGGCGTTGCTGAATATCATAACTAACGACAACCCCGGTGAATTGAGAAGAGGCTCAAGTGCTCCTTCTTTTTATTTGCGTTAATCAACAACGTCCCCTAAGTTTCGTCCCCTAAGTTCCCTAAGTTTAAAAGGGCGGTTGCTACAGCTGAATGGCGGTCGTGAGCGATGGAAATTTTTATAATGCAGGCCGGAGGGAAACATGCGGAATCAAGAACTCTAACATAAGGCCGTCCCCGGGAGTCGTTTAGCACTTCAAAACTCTTCCAGAAAACACCGCCGGAAATCCCCGTACCAAGGGCCTTCACCACAGCCTCCTTGGCGGCAAACCTGCCTGCAATGCTGGCAACAATCGAGGGCTTGGCAAGGCATAAGGCAATTTCAGGCTGAGTCAGGAACCTCTCAAGAAATTTCCTGCCGTACCGGCTGTACGCCCCCTCAATCCGCTTCAGCTCAATAATGTCCACCCCTATTTCCATTGGCTGCTCATCCCAGGTCTATGGTCATGGAAAGGTCGAGTGCCCGGACGCTGTGCGTCAGCTCCCCTACGGAAATAAAGTCCACTCCTGTCTCGGCAACCTCGCACACAGTATGCAGGCTCATGTTGCCGGAAGCCTCAAGCTCAACCCTGTTTGGCATTGAGTGCACATACTCAACAGCCTCCCTCATGAGATCGAGAGAAAAATTATCAAGCAGAATCCTATCCGGTCTGGCAGCCAAAGCGCTGCTCAGTTCATCAAGAGAACGGACCTCAGCCTCGATTTTCACATCAAGCTGATGCTTTTCACGAAACATGCGGGCACGGTTTAGTGCCGGCCCGATACCTCCAGATGCATCACTGTGATTGTCTTTAATAAGAATCATGTCGAACAGACCGAACCGGTGGTTCACGCCTCCGCCTATCCTGACCGCCTCCTTATCAAAATAGCGAAACCCAGGCGCAGTTTTGCGTGTATCGAGAATTCTGGCCCCGGTATGAGCGATCCTATCGACAAACTCTCTGGTTTTGGTAGCAATACCCGACATGCGCTGCATAAAATTCAATGCTGTCCGCTCTCCGAGAAGAAGCGGGGCAAGCGGCCCGCGGACATCCATAACCACAGCACCTTTCTTCACCCTCTCCCCGTCGGCACAATGAAGAACCACGGAGAGCGACGGGTCGCAGGCGGCAAACACCTGCCGGGCTGCATCAAGGCCGGCGACCACCCCATCCTCCTTGGCCCTAACCACAGCACTCCCCATCTGCCCATCCTCAATGGTTGCCATAGTCGTGATGTCACCTGTATAACGGTCCTCTTCAAGCGCGAGCATAATCGCCCGCGAACGGCAACCCTCATAAAAATCGCTGCAATCCTTCTGTATCATACTCATTCATCTTCTGTTGTAATGCGTGTCATCTCCTCATGGCACTCTGGTCCCTCTCTGCCCTTGGAGTGTAAAGTAACACTTTTTCCTCTCCCCGATGCTCTCCTAAAAACCAGAATGCCGCCCCGGATGTTTTTGTGGTTTTCGGGTGCAACAATTCCCGACAACATTGTTAGCTTTAAAGCTATCACCAAGGCTGCGAGGCCTTTCAATAAATATCATACGCATAATGCCGAATAGAACAAGTTCCTGCGTCCGTCTCTCAAACATGGTCTTCTATGCACATCATGGCGTCCTCAAGGAGGAACACCGGGTAGGGGCCAAGTATGAAGTGGATGCTGAACTCACTTTTGACTTTACCAG
>JABMPC010000038.1 GCA_013203905.1 Chlorobium sp.
CGCCCACTCCCGAACCAGGACTGGACAAGCGAGGCCCAATTGAACAAAAAATTTTTACGGTATGTCACTCTGCTGCGGTATCGTCGGCCTTCCCAATGTCGGCAAATCAACACTCTTCAACGCCATCACCGCCAAACAGGCCGAGGCCGCCAACTACCCGTTCTGTACCATCGAACCCAATGTCGGTACTGTTCTCGTTCCAGACGAACGGATGCAGCTCATTGCCAATGTGGTCAAAACCCCCACACTTGTTCCCACCACCCTTGAAATAGTTGATATTGCCGGCCTTGTCAAAGGCGCCAGTAAAGGGGAAGGGCTTGGCAACCAGTTCCTCTCGCACATTCGGGAGGTAGATGCAATCGTTCATGTCATCCGCTGTTTTGACGACCCCGACATCATCCATGTTGAAGGAACAATTGATCCCGCCGACGACATTGCCACCATAGATACCGAGCTGATGCTTGCCGACCTTGAGGGGATGGAGCGGAAAATGGAAAAACTCCGCAAAAGCGCACGCAAGGAAAAAGAGCTTCAGGCGCAGGTGGATCTTGGAGAAGCCATTATCAAAGGGCTCAGTGAAGGAGTGCCCGCCCGCAGCATCATCAGCAGCCCCGAAGAGGAAGAAATGGCCCGCCAGTTCTTCCTTCTCACCGCAAAGCCTCTTCTCTACGCCGCCAATGTAGGCGAAAACGATCTGCCCGACGGCAATGCCTACACAGCAAAAGTTGCAGAAATTGCCGCAGCGTCAGGCTCAAACATGCTCATCATCAGCGCAAAAACTGAGGCTGAAATTGCCGAACTTCCCGAAGAAGAGCGCCCCGAGTTTCTTGAAAGCCTCGGTCTCAAGATGTCGGGCCTCGACCGCCTCATTCAGACCGCCTACGACCTGCTCGGCCTTCAGGTCTACTTCACCGCCGGAGTCCAGGAGGTGCACGCATGGACCATCCGCAAAGGAGCCGCAGCACCCGAAGCGGCTGGAGCCATACACTCCGACTTTGAAAAAGGGTTCATCCGCGCAGAGGTGATGAACTGGCACGACCTTGTTGAAATCGGCTCGGAACAGAAAGTCAAAGAGGCCGGAAAACTCCGCAGCGAAGGGCGGGACTACATCGTGAAAGATGGAGATGTCATTGTCTTCCGCTTCAATGTGTAACTGACACCTCAAACCAACCAGGCCAAAGGCGATGCACCGAACCCCGACTTCACAGAGCCCCATCGGCATCTTCGACTCCGGAGTCGGAGGACTGACGGTTTTAAAAGCCATGCAGAAGCTGCTGCCCTCCGAACAGCTTCTCTACTTCGGCGACACCGCAAGGGTACCATACGGCACGAAATCACAGGTAACAATCCGTCGCTACGCCGAGGAAGACACCCGTATTCTTCTTCGCCACCAGCCAAAAATGATTATCGTCGCCTGTAACACCGTCTCGGCCCTCGCCCTTGATGTGGTGGAAAAAACCGCCGACCCGCTGCCCGTCCTCGGCGTGCTTGAAGCCGGAGCCGACCTTGCTGTAAAGATCACCCGGAATCGGCGAATCGGCATCATCGGAACCCAGGCAACCATCTGTTCAAACGCATACGCCCGGGCCATAACGGAAGCCAGCCCCGACACAGAAGTCTTCTCAACGCCCTGCCCGCTCTTTGTGCCCCTTGCCGAAGAGGGCATGCTCAACAATGAGGCCACACGGCTGATTGCGGGTGAATACCTTGCCCCCCTTCTTGCCGAAGGGATAGACACCCTCGTCCTCGGCTGCACTCACTACCCCATTCTCCGTACAGTCATTGAAAAAACCGCCGGCCCTGGAGTCCACATCATCGACTCCGCAGAAGCGGTTGCGGCACGAGCGGCAGCCATGCTCCAAAACAGCGCCATGGAAGCCGCCCGAACAGAGCCCCCCGTACCACACCTGATGGTAAGTGACCTTCCGCAGAAATTCAGCACCCTCTACCGCCTCTTCATGAACACCAGCATACCGGATGTGGAGCTTGTAGAGGTCTAAGCGCCACGGCCCCATAGATTTTCAAACTCTCCTCTTTCTTCTTACATTTGCGGACCATTCCCCAACAGGGAAAACAGCATTTGTATTTTCATTTATTCCAGCCCTCAAGGACACCAGCCGTGAAAGTAAACCTCGACCGCAACTCATCAGGCTTCTGCTTTGGCGTACAGAGCACGATCAATGTTGCAGAAGATAAACTCGGCAATGAACAGGGAACGCTCTACTCGCTTGGTGATGTCGTCCATAACGAGGTAGAGGTCAAACGGCTTGAAGATCTGGGCCTCGTCACCATCACCACAGCAGCCTTCAATGAGCTGAAGAATGCGCCGGTCCTCATCCGCGCACACGGCGAACCCCCCTCAACCTATGAAACCGCACGCCAGAACAGTCTGACACTGACCGACACCACCTGCCCCGTCGTAGCAAAACTGCAGCGCACTGCGCGCCAGCTCGACGAACTCGGCTATCAGGTCATCATCTACGGCAAACACGCCCATCCCGAGGTTATCGGCATCAACGGTCACTGCCGCAACCGGGCCATCATCATCAAACATACTGACCTCAGCAATGCCGAAGAGACAAGGTCGCTCGACCTCTCGCGCAAAACAGCGCTGATTTCACAGACGACAATGGATGTACCGGGATTCTACGAACTGAAAAAGAATCTTGAACAGCTTTTCAGCGGGGGTGGAAGAGAACATGGTCCATGGAAGGAGGTGCAAATCATTGATGCAGCGCAGCCAATGGCGGAATTCATCTTCAAAGACACCATATGCCGGCAGATATCAAGCCGTAACGAGAAGCTTCACGACTTCGCTCGTGCCAACGAGTGCATCATCTTTGTGGCCGGAAAGAAAAGTTCGAACGGACAGGTGCTCTACGGCATCTGCAAAGAAGCAAACCCTGAGTGCCACTTCATTGAAGATGCTGCAGATCTCCAGAACGAATGGTTCACAACCAGTGAAGGAAAAAGCGTTGAAAGCGTTGGTGTGTGCGGTGCAACCTCAACACCCATGTGGCTGCTTGAAAAAGTGGCTCGCCACATTGAAGCGAAATACGCATAAGCCAGAGGGAACACCGATAAGCTTAGTGCACGAAACGGGCCGACAGAAAGGTCCATCAGCTCCCAAACAGGGAGGAAACAAACTGCAGAGCCTCTATGACCCACTCCTCGGCAGCGTGGAACATCGGAGACACACCGCTTCCACTGAAGAGCAGCCAGGCCGCATAGAGCACCACCACTGCCGCGGCAAGCAGCAACAGACCAGCTACCTTCCTGAGAAAAAAAAACATGACCACTGCGGCCACAATCACCGACACCCCGAGCACTGCGGGATGAAGGGAAAAATAGTCAACAATCTGCTCCATACTCACTCC
>JABMPC010000007.1 GCA_013203905.1 Chlorobium sp.
CGAGCAGGCAGAAAACGAAGGCTGGTATGCAACAGCCGATGCCGCCCTTGTTGAACGCTACTTCCCAAAGAACCCAATCCGCATTTACGAAACAGGATATCACAACATCAAAATCACCACACCAGAAGACCTTCCCATGGCAGAAGCCATCTACTCAAGCCTCTCCAAAAAGCGATAAAAGAGCCGCTGCTGTTTGTTTATTTTTATGGCTGTCGTATATTAACAACCCCTGAAATGGTGAGGTAGCTCAGTTGGTTAGAGCACAGGATTCATAACCCTGAGGTCGAGGGTTCAACTCCCTCTCTCACCACCACTTCCCAGCATCACAACATGCGCTGAAGACAAGAAACCCCTGAGAAATCAGGGGTTTTCGCATTTCTGCCATTCACCTTTATCCGGGTACGACTGCTATGAAGCAAGCCGGTAGCTGCGCTTCGAATTCACTCGATCAAAGGGTTCACTCGATCAAAGGGCACATCTCTTTCTTTGTTGCGCACTCCGGATTATTTCGTTGGGTGGTGCTCGAAATCCTTATATGCCAGGTAAAAAGGAGGCTGTCAAGGCCACAATGAACATCAAAAGTTTTTTTTACCACAGTAATTAATATATATAAAGAGATATTATTACGAGCGCGCGCACTAAATAAGACCTTATCTCATATATATTGTACACATTACGAATTACTGCCTTCGCACACGACCCTGTGCAGAACATCAGTTCCTTAATTCAGTTTCTGCCGAGAGAGTATCCGGAAATGATGCATCCGCTGGCGTCCCGGATTAAGAGCAATTATGAGCCCCCGCACCTCTAAGCGAAGCTATTGATATTCATTTACTCATAATGCATAGTTGCGCAAAAAAAGAATATCCCGGGCACTTCTCAACCCTCAAACACCCATTGTGTTCATGAAGCCTCCAGCTCCTGAAAAGACAATAACGAGATCACCAAAAGCAACCACCCCGGCGCCCCCATTCATTCACAAGTTCCGTACAAAACAGCATCACTACATCTATGATGTGAACACTAACCGTGTGTTCCAAGTCAACTCGCTGGTCTATGAACTCGCGGATCTACAGGATCTTGACTCGCCCGAAGCGATCTGCATGCAGTTTCCCGAAATCAGCCCTGATGAAGCAGAACTGGCTCTTGATGAACTCCGCGAGGCGGCAGAAAAAGGATGGCTTTCATCGCATCGACCAGAGCGGCTTGCTTTCTCACCAGGGAAAAACCTGAAAGAGGAACTGGCTGATGCCCGGTATCAGCAACTGATCCTGAATGTCACTGAAAACTGCAATCTTCGCTGTGATTATTGCATCTACAGCGGCAGCTATCGCGACCAGAGAACTCATAGTGATCGATCCATGAATTTCGAACTGGCGCAAAAAGCTCTCGACCGATTCATGAACAACGCCAGAGATAGAGTCTACATAAGTTTTTACGGGGGAGAACCGCTAAGCCGATTCACCGTCATCAAAAAAATTATCAGGTATACGGAAATGACCTTTCCACAAAAGACGGTCAATTGGTCGCTGACGACTAATGCTGTACTGATAAGCAAAGAAATAGCCCATTACCTGATGGAGAAAAAGGTACTCCTGACTGTCAGCCTGGACGGCCCGCAGGCTGTCACTGACCGCCATCGCAAGGATACCGAAAACCGGGGCGTATTCGCACGAGTAATGCGTTCGCTGGAGCTGCTCCGGCAAGCCGACCAAGAAACCTATGACACCACCGTGCAGTTCTCAATCGTCTGCGCACCGCCCTTCAACTTTGCCGAAACAGAACGGTTTTTCAATGAAAACGAACTGGTCCGCGGACATCAGTACAGCTTTTCCTACATGAATGCGACAGGCTGTACTCCTGCAATGAAGCCAGCTCAAGAGCAAATTGAACGCCTCAACACTGAAGAGTCCAATTCCCGCAGACTTTTTGTGGAAGACCTCAAAAACAGGGCCAGTGAACCCGAATCGCCGGCCAGCTTCGCAAAAAGCCTATATGAAAAAGATTTCTCGGATTTTTACCATCGCCCCAAAACGCCGCTTGGTAATGAGATGTATCCAAACGGGTGCTGCACTCCCAGTGCTCAACGCCTGTTTGTAAGCGTTGATGGCAAGTTTCACATCTGCGAAAAAATCGACAATGCCTATCCCATAGGCAACATCGAAACAGGAGTCGACCACCAGTCAGTTGAACGATTTTTCGATACATACAGTGAACTGAGCCGTGACTGTCTGAACTGCTGGGCCTGCAGGTTGTGTTCCCTCTGTTTTTTCAACTTTATTTCCGGCGGAACATTTTCTGCCGAACACCGCTCCTCTGAATGCGATTACCTCAAAAAAAGATGGGACCGCCTGCTCCGGGATTATTATACCCTGCTGGAGCAGGACGAGCATGCACTGGACCATCTTGCAAAGAAGGACCGATCCATAAAGTAGCTGAAGCAGTATAGTTCCATTAACCATCAAGACACAGGAGAGAGAAAATGAATGAGATCAATCCCGAACTCGCCAACGATGCAACCCGTGAAAAGGGATCCGGATGCGGATGCAACCCAAGAGACACCTATGCCGGAGTAAGGAAAGACAACCATGAGCATCCGACCTGTGGTTGCAGCTATGTAAGCTCGAGAACTGCTGATGTACAGTCTGGCGGCGGATATCCGGGAGCATGCTCATGCCGTTGCACAGGGGATGGGCACCTCTCCGCCCCTGCAAATAACAGCAACAGCGCCAAGCACGAGGGATCCCTGTAAAAAACAGCATTGCAGTTCCAGGGGAAGGCCTCTTCCCCTGGAACTGCAATGCTGATACTCAAAAGAACCCTCCCCCTCCCCTCCTGATTCCCTCGCAGTCAAAAAGCGAAAGGTTTTATTAAAAAAAAGTACCATATTCGTTAACAGAAAGCGAGGACTTCAACGCCCTCTCTGACCACCAAAAGCGGGTGTAACTCAGTTGGTAGAGTGTTTGCTTCCCAAGCAAAATGTCGCGAGTTCGAATCTCGTCACCCGCTCCCGATCCGGCAGACAACCTTTCCCTCTTGACACATCATCCCATGAGCACTTCAACAGTCTTCTTCGGTCCCGTCAGTCCGGAAGAAATCAATCTGACCCAGATCCCTCCGGGTCAAATGTCAAGCCATCTCGGCATTGAAATGGTTGAAACCGGCAGCGACTACATGGTCGCCCGCATGCCTGTAGACCACCGCACCATTCAGCGCATCGGCATCCTCAACGGAGGGGCATCGCTCGCTCTGGCCGAAACCCTCGGCAGCATTGCTGCCTCATACTGCGTTGACCGTGATCTCTATTACATCGTTGGTCAGGAGATCAACGCCAACCACATCCGCCCCGTCAGAACAGGCTTTGTCTACGCAACAGCAACCCCTGTCCACCTCGGCAGAACCTCACAAGTATGGGACATCAAAATCCGCAATGAAGAGGGAAAGCTGACATGCGTCAGCCGGTTTACCGTTGCTGTCCTGAAAAAAGAGCATCCGGCAGGCTAACCCCCCTTCCACCCTGCAGCATCTCTCGATTTCAGAAGCCGTATGCCCGTTTTTATCAAAACTTTTTCTAACTTGCATATTCTTCAGTAGCAGGCAGATTCAGGCCAATTCACATCATTTGTCGTTTTCAGAGTATGCAGACAGCTCCTCCTGACACTCTCACAGTTCCTTCCGACACAACCGCCGTCTCCCCGGAAGAAATACTCCAGCAGCTGGCCCGCCAGCAGAAAACCAGGAAAAAATGGCTGATAGTGCAGCCCATGAGCACCACCAGCATGATGGTCGACTCGGGTTCGGTCAGCATGCCGCTGAACCTCATTATGGTGGCCACAGTCGCAGGACATCTTTTTGACATCACATTCATCGATGAACGCATAGGCGACCGCATACCCGACGACCTCTCCCCTTTTGATGTTGTAGCTATTACCTCCCGAAGCCTCAACGCCTCAAAAGCCTACGCAATAGGCGACGCAGCTCTTCGTCAGGGCAAAATCGTCCTGCTTGGCGGCGTTCATCCCACCATGCTCCACAAGGAGGCCGGAGAACACTGTACCAGCGTCATCTATGGTGAAATAGAATCCATCTGGACCGAGCTTGCCACTGATATTCTGCAGGGCACAATGAAGCCCCTTTACCGCGCCAAAGAGCTCAAGCCCATGGGCGACATGCACCGCCCCGACTTCAGCTACGCACTCAACTCACAGCGGTCGAAAAAATACAGCTCCCTTATCCCGATTCTGGCAACAAAAGGGTGCCCGGTGGGATGCAACTTTTGCACCACCCCTACCATTTACGGAAAGAACTACCGCTACAGGGAGCTCGATCTTGTGCTTGACGAGATGCGGTACCATCAGGAGCGGATCGGCAAAAAGTCAGCCAACTTCTCCTTCATGGACGACAACATCAGCTTCAGGCCAAAATACTTCATGACGCTGCTTGAAGAGATGGCAAAACTCGGCGTGCACTGGAACGCAAACATCTCCATGAACTTCCTCGACAAGCCTGAAGTTGCCGAACTTGCCGGCCGTTCAGGATGCGACCTCCTCTCAATCGGCTTTGAGACGCTCAACCCCGAAACCATCAAAAGCGTCCACAAGGGCTCCAACAGGATAGGCAACTACGAAAAGGTTGTCAACAACCTCCACCAGAACGGCATAGCCATCCAAGGGTACTTCATGTTCGGGTTCGACAACGACACCGAAGAGAGCTTCCAGCTCACCTACGACTTCATCATGAAGAACAGGATAGAGTTCCCGGTCTTCTCGCTGGTAACCCCGTTCCCGGGAACCCCATATTTTGACGAGATGAAACCCCGAATCCGCCACTTTGACTGGGACAAGTATGACACTTACCACTACATGTTCGAGCCAACGGGAATGAGCGGTGAAACGCTCCTGAAGAACTTCGTCAAGCTCCAGCAGGAGGTCTACAAAGGCAGGGCAATCATGAAACGCATGCAGGGAAAACCCCTCAACTGGGTATGGCTCGCCAACTTCATGATGAACCGGTTCACCAACCGCCTCACCCCCGAAATCTACCTGTAAAGACAAAGGGGGACGGCTAACCGTCCCCCTGATGCTCCTATAGCAGAAAGCCTTCCGATCGTACAATTCATTCCGCTTCCGGCAGCTCAAGCCTGATGTGCAGTTCGCGCAGCTGTGCCGGCGTAACTTCAGCCGGGGCAGACATCATCAGATCCTGCGCCTGCTGGTTCATCGGGAAAGCTATGACTTCACGGATGTTCTGTTCATCACGCAAGATCATGACAAGACGGTCAAGACCCGGAGCAATGCCTCCATGGGGAGGAGCGCCAAGCTTAAAGGCCTCTATCATATGGCCGAAACGGAGATCGACCTCTTCTTTGCTGTATCCGGCAATTTCAAAGGCGCGGTACATAATGTCCGGGCGATGGTTCCGGATAGCTCCGCTGGAGAGCTCAATGCCGTTACAAACAATGTCGTACTGATAGGCAAGCACATTGAGCGGATCAGTGGCCTCAAGCGCCTCCATCTCTCCCTGCGGCATAGAGAACGGGTTATGCGAGAAGTCAATTTTTCCCGCCTCTTCGTTGTATTCATACATCGGGAAATCAACAATCCAGCAGAACGAAAGCTCATCCGCCTCAAGAGGGAACAGCTCTCCGAAATAGGTCCGCATGCCACCCATGATTCGGCAGGCTGCTTCCCACTTCCCTGCCGCAAAGAACACCACATCTCCGGTTTCCAGAGAGAGCTGCTCCTTCATGCTTGCAATCTCCCCTTCCGACATGAACTTGACGATGGGCCCCTTCAGCCCTTCCTCACGAAACTGGATATAGGCAAGACCTGCTGAACCAAGCTCTTTGGCACGCTTTTCCGCCTTGTCGTAGAACAGCCGCGACTCGGTGCCGCGCCCCTTGAGCACAAGAGCCTTGACAGCACAACCCTCTTTGGTATTCGAGGCAAACACCTTGAATCCGGAATTGACAAAGAGCGGCGTCACATCGGCAATTTCAAGCGGTATGCGAAGATCGGGCTTGTCGGTACCAAACCGGTTCATGACATCGCGATAGCTTATTCTCGGGAAGGGGAACTCTGTAATGCGCTTCTTGGACATGGAAGTCACCAGATGCTGGAACATCCCCTCTAAAATCTCAAAAAGGTCGTCCTGCTCGATGAATGCCATCTCCATATCAAGCTGGTAGAACTCTCCGGGGCTCCGGTCGGCCCGGGCGTCCTCGTCACGGAAACAGGGGGCTATCTGGAAGTAACGGGGAAATCCCGCAACCATCAGAAGCTGCTTGAACTGCTGGGGAGCCTGAGGCAGTGCATAGAATTGTCCGGGATGGAGCCGGCTCGGCACAAGAAAATCGCGCGCGCCTTCTGGCGAACTGGAGGTAAGAATGGGAGTCTGGATTTCAATAAAGTCGCGCTCTTCAAGATAGCGTCGTATGGCGGAACTGACACGGCTGCGGAAAATGATGTTCTCGTGAATCTTTTCCCGGCGAAGATCAATGAAGCGGTACTTCAGGCGAAGCTCCTCGGATGTAGGGAGTTCATCGGCCACAGGAAAAGGCAATGGACGGGCATTGCTTTCCACCGCCAGAGCGGCCACAACCACCTCTATTGCCCCCGATGCAAGGCGAGGGTTAACTGTTTCTGGCGAACGGAGAACCACCGTGCCCTCTATGGCAATAACCGACTCGGCGTGCAGGTGTGCGGCCTGTTCGAAAAGCTCCTTCTCTTCCGGCTGGATAACAAGCTGGCAGATTCCGGTATGGTCCCGAAGATCAATAAAGACAAGGCCGCCATGATCCCTGATCCGGTGAACCCAGCCGGCAAGGCTGACCTTCTCCTGCTGAAGATCCGGGCCAAGAGAGCCACAGTAATGGGTACGAAAACGGTTCTGAAGTGCGGAGGAGCTGCCTGCGGCGTTGGTCATAATATTCTATGCTATCCTTGGGAATTAACGAAGAAAAGGGAAAGAAACTCAAAAGACTGAATATCGGGAATTTCCACGACTTATGAAACCGGTGAGCAGGCGGACTATCCTTGACAGGGCCATTATTCGAACAACCCGAAAAGCCGATGCTCAACCACGCGGTTCAGTAGATTAGCTCGCTTCCGAATTCCGTGATGAGAAACTTGACCACCGCGTTCGTTTCCGACAGTTCTCCAAAGAGCGTAAAGACACTTTTCTCCCTGGTACAGGCATCTCGATCGGCATCATAACGGATGCGGGGGCTGAGCGTCCGGCTGTAAAAGCCAGTCAGCTCCTTCTTGAGCAGAGCCGCATCGGCAATCAGCTCTTCGCATGAAAATTTACGGCAGCAGGCAATAGAAACAACACCTTCGGGAGTGCAGGAAAGAAGTTCACAGGAGAGCAGGTGGGTTCCAAGCACGGTGTTACCGGTCCGGTTGATGTGATCAATAAACCCGACCCACTCTACCCTCAAGGCGTCGAGATCAGCCGTATGCTTTTCGTCCGCAGCAACCAGAGAAGCACCCTCTTGGGGCTTCAAGGCAGTTCCAGCCACAGGGTTTGCAACATATCCGGTAAACTTCTGCTGCCATGACCCCAAATCAAAATTTCCGGACTTCGACTCCGGAGCAGCTGCGGGCTGCAGTGACTCAGAAAGGGGTTCAGGAGCCGTCTCTGCAGGAACGGGTGCCGATACAGGTGAGAGGTCTCTTGCCGGGCTTAGAGGCGGTGTTTCAGGTTTCAGAGGCGGTGTTTCCCGGCTCAGGGCTGGTGCGGGCTGCTCAGGGGCTTTTTTTTTTGAGTCCCCCGATTCAGCGGGAGCCGGCTGGAGCTCATTGGAAGGCTTGTCAAATTCAAGCAGCCTCAGCAGAGCAAGCTCAAAACGGAACTGATATTCAAACTGGAACTTCAGCTCTTTCTGCGTGTCGAGAAGAAACGCCGTCATGCGCATGAGAGCGGCCGGGGTGAAATTGACTGAATCCTTCTGGTAGCGCTCTTTAACGCCCTCAGGCCGTTCAACCAGACGGGTGGAACGCAGATTGAGCACCATCAGGAAATTACGGAGATGCTCGATAAGTTTTTCAAGGAAATCCTGCTCATCATAGCCATTGGAAATGACAAACTGCGCCACCTCAACCATCCCCGGAGCATCATGTGCGGTAATGGCGTCAGTCACAGCAAACAGCTGTTCATCGTCAATGTAGTTCAAAAGCTCCCTCACCCCCTGGTAGCTGATTGCTCCTCCTGAATCGGAAGAAAACGCAATAACCTGGTCAAGAATGCTCTGTGCATCACGCATGGAGCCCTGCGCCTTGCGTGAAACCAGTTGAAGCGCATCCGCATCCACCTTGATTCCCTCAGCCTCACAAATCCCCTGCAGCTGAACCTGTATGGCCTCAAGCGGAATGCGTTTGAAGTTGAAGCGCTGGCAACGAGAGGCTATTGTTGCGGGAATCTTGTGCAGTTCGGTTGTGGCAAAAATGAAAATGGCATGCGGTGGAGGCTCTTCAAGCGTTTTCAGAAAAGCGTTGAATGCCGCAATGGAAAGCATGTGAACCTCATCGATAATGTAGACCCGGTAACGGCCTTTCTGGGGCCCGTAACGAACATTGTCGCGAAGGGTACGGATATCGTCCACACTGTTGTTGGAAGCCGCATCAAACTCCGCAATGTTCATGCTGGTTCCTGCATCAAAGTCACGGCAGCTTTCACACTCCCCGCAGGGCTCGGTAACTTCACGCAGCCAGGTGGCATCCTCAATCATCCGCTGGCAGTTCAGCGCCTTGGCAAACACCCGTGCCGCAGTGGTCTTGCCCACCCCGCGCAGACCGGAAAAAATATAGCCATGCCCAACCCTCTCCATACGCAGCGAGTTCTGTATGGTGCGGGTAATATGTTCCTGTGCTGTAATGTCGGCAAATTTTGCCGGCCTGTATTTACGCGCTATAACCTGATAACTCATACCTCTTTCCTGTTGCTCCCTCTGCGGCCGAAACGCTGCCGACCCTCACAGTGGATTACTGTTGTTCTCCTGACTTTGAATATCAACAATTTTTCCCAAACCGGAAGGATTCTCTTCACTTCCCCGCCCCGCTTCCAAGACCCGATACTGAACGGACCCTGGTAAGAAGAACCATACCCGCAACAAAAAACACAAGGAGCGAGGCCAGCGCCGCCTTCTGGCTGCCGGCCCCCGAAGAAACCAGACCGAACACAAGTGGGCCCGCAACAGCAGATGCCTTGCCAAAGGTGCCATCATAGAACCCGAAAAACTCAGTTACATGAGTGGCGGGCGTCAGGCGTGCCATCATGGAACGCGACGCCGCCTGCGAAGAACCCATAGACATTCCCGCAAGCATCCCTATCAGGAAAAAAGCATCTTTCCCCTCAAGCACAATGGCCCCCACAACAACCACAATCCAGATGGCCAGCGTCAGCACAATGGTACGCTTCGGGCCTATCCTGTCGGTCACGAAACCAAAAATAACGGAACCGGCAATGGCGGTCGTCTGCACCAGCATGAAAAAGACGATCAGCTCAGAAGTGGTAAAATGAAGCGTGTTCTGGGCATAGATCGAAGAAAAAGCAATGACGGTAAGAATGGCGTCATTGTAGAAAAAATAAGCGAGAAGAAAACGGGAAAGATCAGGGTAGTTCATGATATGGGTCACCGTATAGCGAACCTCCCGCAACGAACGAAGCACCGCCGCAACAGAAAGTATTGCCCCCTCTCTCTTTTTTTCATCGCGGAACACCAGAAACATTGGAGCAGCAAAAAGAGCAAAAAACAGAGCGGAAAGAAGAAAACTCATCTGGACATTGGAGGCATTGGCTTCCGAAATCCCCCCCTCAAGCAGAGGACGCATGAGAAGAAGAATAGAGAGCGCACCAAGATAGCCCATCGCGAATCCATAACCCGAGAGCCGTCCGATGCTTTTTTCAGAGGTGATCTCCTTGAGATAGGAATCATAAAAAACAAGACCGCCCTCAAAGCCGATGTTGGCCAGTATAAAGAGCAGAACCCCGAAAATCGCCATTCCCGGGCCGGCAAAGGAGAGCAGAGCCGTAGACGCTACCGAGAGAAGGGTAAAAGAAAAAAGGAACCGCTTTCGTCTCCCGGAGTAATCTGCAGAGGCGCCCAGAACCGGCGAAACAACGGCGACAAGCAGCATGGAAATACTGATGGAAGCGCCCCAGAGAGCATCGCCATATGCCTCCCCGCCACAAATAACATTCTTGAAATAGAGGGGGAAAGCGAAGGTGACCATCATCACGCTGAACGAAGTGTTGGCAAAGTCAAAGAGAAGCCAGGAAAACACTTTGCGCTTGAGAATCACGGGCGGAGATGGTTACAGCTGCCTGAAAAGGGACTCAAAGAGCCTGCGGCCGTCATCGGAGCCGAGCAGCTTCTCGCTGGCGCGTTCCGGATGGGGCATAAGGCCGAGCACATTGCCGGCGCGGTTGACAATGCCTGCAATATTACCGACTGAACCGTTGGGATTAGTTTCATCCCTCACCCTGCCGTTTGCATCACAGTAACGGAAAACAACCTGATCATGCTCCAGAAGGCTGGCTACAGTCTCAGGTGGAGCAAAATAGTTTCCCTCGCCATGGGCGATGGGAATGCTGAGAACCTCTTCTTGACGGTAGAGGCTGGTGAACATGGTTGAACAGTTCACCGGTTTGATGAAGGTGTCGCAGCAGAGAAACTTCTTGTCACGGTTTCTTGAGAGTGCGCCCTCCAGAAGACCGCTTTCCAGCAGAACCTGAAATCCGTTGCAGATGCCAAGAACCGGCATACCCCTGCCGGCTGCCTCAACAACCTCTTTCATGATGGGGGAAAAACGGGCTATGGAGCCCGCCCTGAGGTAGTCGCCATAGGAAAACCCCCCGGGAAGCAGAATGGCCTTCGCACCCTGCAGGTCATGCGAGCCATGCCAGAGCATGACAGGCTTCACCCCATCGAACGAAGCGACGGCATGCATGGTATCGTGGTCACAATTCGAACCGGGAAAGACAACAACGCCTACGGTAATATCAGCCATGGTCAGAGCAGTAATTAATTGACTTGTTCCAGCTCGAAAGAGTAATTCTCCATCACAGGATTTGAGAGCAGTTTCAAACAGATCTCATTACAGACCCGTTCAGCCGCACCCCGATCCTCTTCATTGATGAGAACCTCGATATACTTGCCTATCCTTGCCGAGCCCACAGACCCGTAACCAAGATTGAGAAGGGCATGCTCTACGGCTTTTCCCTGGACATCGAGAATGGACTGACGAAGGGTAACCGTTATTTTTGCGGTATATGCCATAGCAAACAGAGATGTTGATTAAAAAAAATCAAGCCATCCACTGACGGCAGGAGACTGTCAGGGAGCGCAGAATTCCGAGCAGAATATACAACAACATGGCCAGAAAAAAAGCCTTCGTCTGAAAGACAAGGACACAGAAAAGCGCAAGTGCATACAGAGCCACCTGCAAGGGATGACGCCGGATAAGGTCGAGTGTTGGCTTCGGTAGCGCATCATAGTTAACCCTGCTTACCATAAGCAGCGCAAGCACAACAGTAAGCATGGCAAGAACCGGAGGCATCACATCCAGGTAAAAAAACTGTTCACTCTGCATCCAGAGCACAAAGCCCGCAATAGTGAGCGCCTGGGCCGGTGTGGGAAGTCCAGAAAAAGACTCTTTGCTGTATCCTATCATGCTGATGTTGAAACGGGCGAGACGAAGACCGCTGCCAACCATCAACAGAGCGCTGATGGCGACCCCGCCAATACCCCACAACCCTTCGAGCCCGAACTTGTATACCAGATAGGCGGGAGCCGCCCCGAACGAGACAAGGTCCGAGAGGGAATCGAGCTCAACACCGAAATCAGAGGTCCCATTGGTCATACGGGCAACAAAGCCGTCAATGGTATCAAAAAAAGCAGCCAGTATAATAAACCAGCTTGCCGCCATGAAACTCCCCTCGCCCGACATCACAATGGACATATACCCCGAAACCATATTCATGACGGTAAAAACAGACGGGAAAAAAGAGCGGGAAACGAAAGGAAACCTTAGCCTGCCACCGTCCCTGTCTGGCTTTAGGGCTGGAGGATACTGCCTGCCGCTATGCTTCATGCGGGATCGATCCATAAAAACTGCTTCATTGACAACAATGGGGAAATCAAAACTCAATAACTCTCTTCAGGAGAAGGAAAATCTCCACTCCGCACATCCGCAAGATACCGGCCGACGGCATCTTCTATAATCGTGTTCAAATCGGCATACTGACGCACAAAGCGTGGATGGAACTCCCGGTTGAGACCAAGCATATCATTGATAACCAGCACCTGCCCGTCACACTCCACACCAGCACCGATTCCAATGACGGGAATGGTCAGCGATCGGGCAATTTTTCCGGCGAGAGCTGAAGGGATTTTTTCAACCACCACAGCAAAAGCCCCCGACTCTTCAAGCAGACGCGCATCCTTCATCAGCTCTTCGGCTTCCGCACCCTCCTTTGCCCGAACCTTATAGCTGCCATACTTGTAAATGGACTGCGGCATGAGCCCCAGATGCCCCATAACGGGAATACCCGCATCGGTGATTCTCTTTACCGTTCCGGCAATGGAGCTTCCTCCCTCCATTTTAACAGCATCACACTCATGCTCCTTCATGATTCTGCCTGCATTGCGCAGCGCCTCCTCCCCTGAAAGCTGATAACTCATGAAAGGCATATCAACAACCACCATCGCCCGACTTGTAGAAGCCTGCACTCCCTTCACAACAGCCTTCGCATGATAGATCATCTCATCAACGGTAATGGGAAGCGTGGTATTGTGACCCGAAAACACATTGCTGGCCGAATCGCCGACAAGAATCACATCAATGCCGGCCCGGTCAAGAATCCGCGCAGTGGTATAATCATAGCCGGTCAGCACCGCAATCTTTTCCCCGTTCTGCTTCATATCAAGCAGCCTTCTGGTGGTCACATGTGCCGATTTCTGATCTGCGTTCTCTTTCATAATTCTCGACTCCCAAATAGTGGATGGCCCGGAACAGGGCCATGGATAAATTCATCAATCTCCTCACTGCCGAGTACTTCCGCCCGCATGCCGTAATGGCATTCAGCCGCATCCTTCAGCCGCTTTGCAAGTTCATTGTGCCCAGGGCATCGGGGGAGAATCTCTTCAAGCGAAACAGCTTTTCTCAACAGCTCCTGCTTCATGCTCCCGGAACAGTCCGGCTCCGAAGTCATAATATAGTCCGAAAGATCCCCATGTCTGCCTGAAAGAAGCAGGGAGCCATGCTGAAGCATCGCCCTGCCGCTTCTTCGCTGTGCCGAACCGACCAGTTTCCGCCCCATGACCTGCAGTTCATGACGGGCTGAAGCACTGAAACATGCCGCGGGCAGAGAGCTCCCGCCCGAACCCCCAGAAGGAAGGGCAGTACGGCAGAACTCAGCATCCACCCCCAGCTCAAAAAGAGCAAGACGGATGACCTCATGCACCGATCGGTAGAGTTCAGCATTGGTTTCACCGGAATCAGCAAAAAAACTGTAGGTAAACTCATCCGCATGCAGCACCGCCCGGCCCCCCGTTGGCCTGCGGACCACATCTATCCCCTCGTGGCGGCACCTCCGGGCATCAATGGATGAATCATCCTGATTGTACCCAAGGCTGATGGCATGCGGCCTCCACCCATAGAACCGCCAGAGAGCAGAACCTTCCCCGTAACGATGCTGAAAACTTCCATCGGAAAAAGCCTCAAGCAACCGCCTGTCGCACTCCATATTCTCCTCTCCGGTGCCGAGACCGGTATCAACAAAATAGAGTGCGGAAAAAAGGGGTGCCACAGTATGGAAAATTGTAATCTGTTCATTGCCGGAAAACAGACGGAAAGCAACTGTTTGAAAGATAGCTGAAAAAGAACTTGCCGCCAACCCGTGCATTTTTTATCCCCATGCATTGTTTCTATGCCCCACCCGCACTATTTTGCTTTTCAAAAGAGGGCATGTTCTTGCCTCCCCGAAAAACGCAACACAGAAATGGAGAACCCAATGGAGAGCCCCGATATACGAAGCATTCTTGAACAGTACCACACCATTGCGGTTGTGGGCATTTCGCCGAAACCCGAAAGGCCGAGCAATGCCGTATCACGCCACATGCAGGCAGAGGGATACACAATTGTCCCGATAAACCCCGGTCATAAGGAAATTCTCGGCAACCCCTGTTATCCCTCACTCACTCTCCTGCCCCCCGAGGTAAAAGAACGCATTGAAATCGTCAATATTTTCCGAAAACCCGCAGATGTTGAGCCGGTTGTAGATGAAGCCATCGCCATCGGCGCAAAAGTCATCTGGATGCAGCTTGGAATCACCAATGAAGCTGCCGCCAAAAAAGCCCGAGAGGCCGGGCTGCAGGTCATTCAGAACAGATGCATCTCTGTTGAACACCAGCGCCTTTTCCTCTGAAGCACCATGAAACCAGTCACCGTCGCCCTTCTCTTCGGAGGCCGCTCAGCCGAACATGAGATTTCAATCATTTCGGCACAGTCGATAGCCGGCAACATCAACCCCGATCGCTACAGGGTTGTACCCATATACATAACCCGCAACGGCCGCTGGTACAGCGAAGGCATTGCCGCCTCCATTCTCGAACTGGACATCTCGGCCCTCATCAGAAAATCGGGAGCCACAGCCGCATCTGCCAAACTTCAGGAAATGGTTCTCTCCTCGGGCCAGCAACCCTTCGGATTCAACTTTACAGGTATTGATATCGCCTTCCCGATTCTTCACGGCAGTTATGGAGAAGACGGGAGAATTCAGGGCTTTCTTGACACCTTCGCCATCCCCTATACAGGCTGCGGCGTCACAGCCTCCGCCCTCACCATGGACAAGGCAATCACAAAACTCTGCGTCAGTAATGCCGGAATTGCCGTCGCCCCCTCGGTTACGGTTCTGGCCACCGACTGGGAAAACAGTCCCGAACAGACCCTCCGTCTCATCGCCGAAAACATCAGCATGCCGGTATTCGTCAAACCAGCCAATCTCGGCTCCTCGGTCGGCATTTCAAAAGTCACCCTTCCGGGTGAACTCCCCGAAGCACTCACACACGCCTGCAACCTCGACACCAAAGTGCTGGTTGAGAGGGCTATTAAAGGAAAGGAAATAGAGGTAGCCGTTCTGGGCAACAACGACCCGATAGCATCAGCATGCGGTGAAATCGAGCCCGGCAGCGAGTTCTACGACTATGACGACAAGTATATCCACAATACAGCCAAACTCTATATTCCGGCAAGACTTCCCGACAAACTCTCCCGGAGAATACGAGCAGAAGCACTCACCGCTTACCGGGCACTCGGATGCCGGGGAATGGCACGAGTCGACTTTTTTGTTGATGAAGAGAGCGGGAGCGTGGTATTCAACGAAATCAACACCATTCCCGGTTTCACCGACATCAGCATGTACCCTCAGCTCATGGAAGCCGCAGGCATAGGCTTCCCTGAACTCTGCGACCGCCTGCTGCAGCTTGCCCTCGAACCCTGGCATCCTGCAAACACCTGAGCCCAACGACCCATGCAGAGCAACCCGAAAGCGCCAGAGGAACCGCATCTCTTTTTTGCAGAGATCTCGCTCGACATTTCCCGTGGAGAGCATGCGCTCGCCCTTCAGCGTCTCACCACCCACAGCTCCCGTTTTCAGGACTCCTACCTTTTCACCATCCTTCTTGCACGGGCCCATAAAGGAACAGGCAACCTCCCGCAAGCACTTGAACTCCTGAAAAAATGCTGCGCCCTTGCCCCCGCCAATCAGATTGCAAAAAAAGAACTTGTCGCCCTCTACAGCTCTCTGCAAACATCATCCCATACCAGCAGAAAATCTCCAGACCAGAAGATGGCCGCATCCGATCCTCTGACCATTGAGCTTGAAGAGCTTTCAGCCGCACTGATGCAGTTCCAGCCGGCACCGGAATCCGAAACCGCAGAACCAACAACACTTGCCGAGCAGAAAATCCCATTCGCCGACGAAGAAGCCATTGATGTGCCAACTGAAAGCCTCGCCCGCCTCTTCAGCAAGCAGGGTGCTCTGAAAAAATCCATCAAGACCTACACCATGCTGATTCAGCTGCACCCCGACCGGGCCGAACACTACAGATGCGAGATTGACAACCTCCTCGAACAGCTCTAAGGCAGAGGGCACGCACAAGCCGGGATGAAACTATTCACCCCGTTTAATGGTATAGATATCTGTTGCGCAGAATACGCAAGAAAAAGAGCCGCGCTCAATGTCCATACACAACATCAAAACGGGAGTTCCAGAGACCTTGACTAAAGCAACACTGTTCCTGCTCTCACTCCTTGTCCTCACTCTCTCGAACCCCGCCACAGGGGTCGCAGAAAAGTACAACACAAAAAAACTGACTCTGGAAGAGTGCGTCCGGATAGCCCTGCAAAACTCCTCATCGGGGATAAAGGCAGAACGAGCCCTGAAACTCACAGGAAGCGATGTGCTCCGCAACTACGGGAAATTCCTGCCGCGCCTCACAGCCTCCGCCTCATACTCTCCCTACGCCCGAGACAGGGGCTACTCGCCGATAGAGGAAACATACCGCACCACCAAAACAGAGTCAACGGCACTTTCGCTGACCGCCACCCTCAACCTCTTCAACGGGCTGAGCGACTACGCCTCACTGAAAGCCGCCCTCAATGATCGGCAGTCGGCACGATACACCCTGTCACGAGCATACGAAACAATAGCCTACGACATCACCCAAAGCTACTACCAGGCTCTGCTGGAAGGTGAACTGATGCTTATTGCCCGCGAAGACCTCCGTTCATCGAGAGACCAGCTGAAGCTTACCGAGCGCCAGTTTGAGGTGGGCCTGAAATCAATGACAGACCTCTACCAGCAGCAGGCTGAAACCGCCTCACGGGAGCTGCTCCTCATTCAGGCGGAATCACGGTCCCGGCGCAGCACACTGGAACTGCTGCGGCGCCTGCAGATTGACCCGCAGACCGACATAGGGCTTGCAGAACCGACCGCCCTCACTGCAGACCTTCCCGTCAGCAGCGCCGACTCACTCACAGCCAAGGCACTCCGCAGCCGCAGAGACCTGAAAGGACGCGAACGGAACGCACGAGCCGCGAAATGGAAAGTCACCTCAGCCCGCGGCGCGCGTTTGCCCTCCCTTGACGCCTCTTTCACAATAGGAACCGACGCAATCCGATACCCTGGCGGGAACTCTCTTCCATACTCCACACCAACCACCCTCAATCAGCTTGAAGACTCCGGCAGCTCTTCGGTGCAGCTCAGCCTCAACTGGAGCATCTTCGACGGATTCCAGACCAGCTACGCCGTTCAGGCAGCAAAAATCAGCCATCTGAACAGCATGCAGGACTATGACGACCTTCAGCGCACCATACAGATAGACATCCAGCAGCAGCTCGGAGACTACAACTCCGCACGAACAGAAATCATCACAGCCAACGCAACCCTCAAAGCAGCTGAAGCGGCATGGAACGCCGTCAAGAGAAAATATGAACTCGGAGCCGCAGGGTTCATCGACCTCTCTGCTGCCCGCTCAACCCTTTTCGACGCACGCTCCAGCCTGACACGGGCAAAATACAATCTGGCACTGCAGAAAAACATTCTCGACTACACCACCGGAAGCATGCTGCTGCCCTCAACACCACAAGACTGAACAGACAATGCCCACGAAAAAGAACACGGCAAAAACAAAGCGATACCTCATCATAGCCACCGGCGCAGCGGCAATCACGGCCATTCTTGCATCACTCTTCATCTTCAGAGAAAAACCCATTGAGGTCACTGCCGAACCGGCCATAAGAAAAGAGATTGTGCACATTGTCACCGCAACAGGCAAAATCCAGCCGGAAACCGATGTAGCCATATCCCCCGATGTATCGGGTGAAATCATTGAACTTCCCGTCCGAGAGGGCGAAAGCGTTGAGAAAGGGACGCTCCTCTTCAAAATTCAGCCCGATGTCTATTTCAATCAGGTTGAACAGAGTCAGGCCCAGCTGAACCAGGCCCGCTCCCAGAGCCTTGAAGCCCGTTCACGACAACTCAAGGCGGACGACGACTTCCGCAAAGCTGAGCTGCTCTACGGCGAAAAACTCATTTCCGAAACCGACTATCTGGCAGCCAAAACCAATGCGGATGCCTCCCGCGCATCATACCGCTCTTCCACCTATGCAATTGCGCAGAACAAAAGCCTGCTTGAACAAAATCAGGACCGGCTCAAAAAAACCGTTGTCCGCGCCCCCATTACAGGCTCAATCATCTCCCTCACAAGCAAACTCGGAGAACGGGTGGTCGGTACGGGGCAGTTCCCCGGAACGGAAGTTATGAGGCTGGCCAACCTCGACAGCATGCAGGTTGAGGTCGAGGTCAATGAAAACGACATTGTCAATGTTCATACCGGAAATCCCGTATCGGTTACCGTCGATGCATACGGAAACCGGCTCTTCAGCGGCAGAGTGCATGAAATAGCCAACTCGGCTATTTCAACAGCCGCCGGAACACAGGAAGAGGCCACGAATTTTTCCGTCAAAATCCGGATTTTCAACCACCAGCGCCTCCTCAAACCCGGCATGAGCGCCACAGCCGACATTGAAACCGAGCGGGTAAAAAACGCCCTTGCCGTACCAATTCAGAGCCTCACCCTCAGAACACCATCCACCAAAGAAAAAAAAGCTGACGCCGCCGAAGAGAGCCAGCAAGGCGTGTTTGTCATCCGCAACTCAAAAGCCCATTTCGTGCCCGTTGAAACCGGCACGACAGACAACACCCACATCATCGTCACAACGGGCATAACAGAAGGCGAGGAGGTTGTTTCAGGCAGTTACACCGCAATCAGCACCCAGTTGCAGGATGGAATAAAAGTCACCCTCAAGAAATAGCCAAGAGTTCCAATGGAGAGATCGCAGGTCATCACCATGCACAACCTCACGCGCCACTACGCAATGGGGGAAGAGATTGTCAAGGCACTTGACGGCGTTGATCTTGAATTCCTGAAAAACGACTACGCAGCAATCATGGGCCCGTCAGGAAGCGGCAAATCGACACTGATGAACATCATCGGCTGTCTCGACACCCCCACCTCCGGCACCTACATTCTCAACGGCCAGAATGTAGCCGAAATGGACGACAATGAACTGGCGCAGGTAAGAAACCGTGAAATAGGATTTGTCTTCCAGACCTTCAACCTCCTGCCGCGCATCAACTGCCTGCGCAATGTAGAGCTCCCCCTCATCTATGCAGGGATAGACCCCGAAGAACGGCAGGAACGCGCCACCGAAGCACTCAACAGGGTCGGCCTCGGCGACCGGATAACACACAAACCAACCGAGCTCTCAGGCGGCCAGATACAACGGGTAGCAATTGCACGGGCACTCATCAACAACCCCTCAATCATTCTGGCTGATGAACCGACCGGCAATCTTGATACGGCAACAAGCCACGACATCATGGAAATTTTTTCAGAACTCTCAAAAGCAGGCAACACAATCATCCTTATCACCCATGAAGAAGATATAGCCCTCTGCACCCGCCGAATCATCCGACTCAGAGACGGCAGAATTGAAAGCGACCAGAAACGGTGAAACTGAGCCTGAAACAGTTCCGGTACGAAAGTGCCGAAAGCCTCCAAATAGCCCTCTTCCAGATCAGGGCGAACAAAATCCGTTCATTCCTTACAGCACTGGGCGTCATTATCGGCATTGTGGCCATCACCATGATGGGAACCGCCATCAACGGCATAGACCGGGGGTTCGACAAAAGTCTCGCCATGATAGGCTACGATGTCATCTATGTCCAGAAATCCTCATGGAGCACCATGGGTCAATGGTGGCGATACCGCAACCGGGCAGACTTGAAAACCAGCTACACCCAAGCCATCAACAGAACCATTGAGGGCAACCCCAACTCAAACCTTCTGGTTGCCGTACCCCAGATGTCAACCTATCGGGCATCTGTCAAATACCGCGACCTCACCATTGAACAGGCCTTTGCGCTCGGAACAAACCACCGCTACCCCCAAACAGCATCAGGAGACCTCTCCAGCGGGCGGTTCTTCACCCCTACAGAATCCGCTGCAGGAACCATGGTAGCCGTCATCGGCGACGACATCGCCACAGGGCTTTTCGGAGAACGGGAAGCCGTCGGCAACATCATCAAAATGAAAAACAGCCGGTTCAGGATAATCGGAGTGTTCCGCAAACAGGGGAAATTTCTCGGGCTCTTCAGCTTTGACAATCAGGTCATCATGCCCCTTGGGGCATTTGAAAAAACTTTCGGCAAAAAGGGATTCGTCACCCTGAGGGTAAAAATCCGCGACCAGAAACAGGTTGACGAGGCAAAAGCCGAACTGCTCGGCATCATGCGTCGGATACGGCGGCTCCCGCCCCAGAAAGAACCCGATTTTTCCATCAATGAACAGAAAGCATTCAAAAGCCAGCTCGATCCGATAAAAAACGGCATTGCCGCTGCCGGCATTTTCATTACCGGCATGTCGCTCTTTGTGGGAGCCATCGGCATCATGAACATCACCTTCGTCAGCGTCAAGGAACGGACCAGGGAAATAGGACTGCGCAAAGCCCTCGGTGCCAGAAGGAACACCATCCTCCTGCAGTTTCTCATCGAGTCGGTCATGATCTGCCTCATCGGAGGGCTCATCGGTCTTCTGACCTCCCTCCTCATGACCTGGGCCATTGCCACAGCACTCCCCGATTTTCCGGTACAGTTCTCCCCGGCCCTTGTTTTTGCAAGCCTTATCGTCTCCGTTGCAACCGGCATTATTTCCGGTCTGGCACCTGCCGTCAACGCATCAAGACTTGACCCTGCAGACTCTCTGCGCTATGAATAGGAACCACAGCTATGCAGTTTCGTGAAATCATCATGCAGGCCCTCTATTCTCTCGGAGCTAACCGGCTTCGTTCAGGGCTCACCGTCATGGGCGTTGCTGTAGGAGTGTTCTCCATCATCGGAGTCATGACAGCACTTGAGGCCGTCAACAAAAGCGTTGAAACCGGTCTCACCAGCCTTGGAGCCAACACATTCCAGATACAGAAATATCCCGCAACCGTTTTCGGGAGTGGACACCGGCGCAACCAGTACATCAACAGGCAGGACATCACCTATCCTCAGGCGCTTGTTTTCAGGAAAACCATGGAAGGGAAATCCGGCACCATTGGATTCATGCTGTCATCGCAGGCAAACCAGGCAAAATATGCCGACAGAACAACCAACCCCGATGTGGTACTGACAGGAGGCGACGAAAACTTTTCAGCCTCCAACGGCTACCCGATAGAGAAAGGGCGCAACCTCACCACCAGCGACATCCGTTATGCAACAAGCACCGCCGTCATCGGGAACGAACTCGCCGCAAGCCTCTTCACTCAAGGCGAGAACCCCCTTAACCAATCCATACGGGTAGGAGGAGAAGTCTACAGGGTTGCCGGCATCTTTGCCCGAAAAGGGGCCGCCTTCGGCCAGAGCCAGGACAACTTCCTCCTTATCCCCATCACCCGCTATCTCAACCATGTCAAAGAGAGCGGCAGCATCAACATAACAGTGGAAGCCTCATCACGGAAAACCTACTCCCGCACCATTGACCACGCAGTCGGCTCAATGCGCACCACCAGAGGGCTAACCATCCGGGAGCCGAACGACTTTGAAATCAGAACCAACGAATCCCTCATCGACTCCTTCCGCGACATTGAACTGGCCATCAGTACCGGAGCATTCATCATAAGCTTCATGGCGCTGCTCACCGCAGGCGTAGGCATCATGAACATCATGCTGGTCAGCGTCACCGAACGGACAAAAGAGATCGGAATACGGAAATCCATTGGAGCCCCCCAAAACAGCATTCTCCGCCAATTTCTTCTCGAAGCCCTCATCCTCTCTCTTGCGGGCGGCATTATCGGCGCCGCCGCAGGCACAGCAACCGGCAATCTGGTTGCCCTGCAGTTCAACCTGCCTCCCATCTTCCCGCTGCTCTGGATCACCATCTCCATGGCAGTATGCTCGGCAATCGGCATCGGATTCGGCCTCTTTCCTGCCTGGAAAGCCGCAAATCTCAACCCGGTTGAGGCGCTCAAAGGAAAATAGGCAGTCCCGCTGTTTCACACCGCAAGAAATCCTCTCCCCTGCCGTCTAAAGAAAATATATAGATGTTTCAGTTTTTTCTTGAGAGCTCAAAGAAAGAACACTGATCTTTATGTATTTTACATACACGATCAAGAGAAAGGAAATTCCAGCAATGCAACCAACACAGCCATGACACATCTCCAAACCATGAAACGCCCCATCACCCTCTTACTCATCCTTGTGATGACCTCGCTCACCTCGGGATGCGAAACCACGAGAAACACAGGACGGGGCGCCGGAATCGGAGCAGCAACAGGCGGCGTTCTGGGAGGCATCATCGGAAGCAAAACCGGCAGCTGGGTACAGGGAGCCGCAATAGGAGCCGTTCTGGGCGGGGCGGCCGGAGGACTGATAGGAAACTACATGGACAAACAGGCAGAAGAAATTAACAGCCAGGTTGAAGGGGCAAGGGTTGAAAGGGTTGGTGAAAGCATCAGGGTCGTCTTCGACTCAGGCATACTCTTTTCCACCGGTTCATCAACCCTCACCTCAACAAGCAGGTACAACATTGAAAAACTTGCCCGCATCCTGAACCGCTACAGCAACACAAATCTGGTTATTGAAGGCCATACCGACGCCGTTGGCGGCGAAAGCTTCAACCAGACCCTCTCCGAACGGCGCGCAGAATCGGTTGCGAACCTGCTTGCAGGATACGGTGTATCCCGTTACCGCCTCTCTCCGGTAGGGTACGGTGAAACACGGCCTGTCGCAAGCAATGAAACAGAGTATGGCAAAAGGCTTAACCGTCGGGTTGAAGTGCTCATAAGCGCAAACGATGAACTGAAAAAACAGGCAGCTTCCGGCGAACTGAAGATGTAGTAGGGGAAACCGGCACAGCTCCTTGAACAATTCTCCAAGAAAGTGGAATTGTTCAAGGAGCTTTTTTTTGACGGAAAAAAACAAAAATGCGTACATTTTCTCTTGGTACTATTCCCCATCCAAACGAAGCAGCTTATGGCCCTGTTCAACACAGCAGAAGAGATCCTTTACCAATGGGTAACCCGTGTATGCAGCGGAAAGCCCGATGAAATCGCAGAACTGTACAACCAGCACGCCGTTCTTGTGCCGACATTCTCGCCCCATACGGTCATCGGCCCCGAAAAGATACGGGAATACTTCCGCCAGCTTGCAACGCGGGAAGGCATGGGAGTCAGACTCCACAGCAAAGCGTTGAGAACACAGAGCCATAGCGAATCCGTACACACAATAAGCGGCATCTACTCGTTTGAGTTCGAAGTGGACCAGGTGCTCCTCTCCTTTCCATCCCGCTTCAGCTTCGTTGTCGACCTCTCTCTGCCCCGGCCAATCATCCACCACCACTCTTCACAGGTACCCAGAAACCTCTCATGAGGGCAGCGCTCCTGATTGTCGTGAGTGAGTGAGGAATCACTCACCATCAGGCTTCATCATCAGCCGCTCAAGTCTGTCGAGCCGTTCTTTCATTGAGCCCAGATGGCGAAGCGTCGCCTCATGGCGCAACTGGTCGCGCATGGGCTGAGCAGGATAGCCGCGAAGTGCCGTGCCCGGCTCAAGAAATGATTTTGAAACCCCCGCCTGAGCGGCAACGCTGGTGCGGTCGGCAAGCTCAAGATGGCCGGCAAAACCCGCCTGCCCTCCTATCATGCACTGCCGGCCCATGATAACACTTCCCGATATACCAGCCTGGGCGGCAATAACCGTATGCTCGCCTATGCGGCAGTTGTGAGCAACCTGAACAAGATTGTCGACCTTGACCCCTTTACCGATAACCGTACTGCCCATCGTGGCCCTGTCTATGGTGGCATTTGAGCCGATTTCGGCATCATCGCCAATCTCCACAATGCCCATCTGGGGAATTTTCACATAAGAACCGTCAGCCTGCGGAGCAAAACCAAACCCGTCAGCACCAATCACGCTCCCTGCATGAATAACAACCCTCCGGCCGATACGGATACCGTCATAGCAGACGACATGGGGGAAAATGGTGCACCCTTCGCCAATCTCCACATCATTCATAATGACGGCATGAGGCCCGATTATGGTACCGGCGCCAATACTGCACCCCTCACCCACAACTGCATACTCGCCGATACTGACCCCCTCTCCAAAAGAAACCCCCTCGCCGACAACCGCAGTTGCGGCAATGCCGGGAGCGGCAAGAGTGCGAGGACGCGAAAACCTCTTGAGAACAAACACAAAGGCCGTATAGGGGTCCGCAACCTTCAGGAACGAGCGCCCTTCAGCAAAATCACCCACATCAACGCTACGATGGACAATAACAAGAGAGGCCCTGGTTTCGCCCAGAAAGCGGAGGTATTTCTCATTGGCAATAAAACTCACCTCGCCAGCACCGGCCGATTCAATTTTTGCCGGAGCCGAAATTTCGCCCTCGCCGCTGCCAACAAGTTCAACGGAATCGAAAAACTCTGTCAGGTAGGCCTGTATTTCTTGAATGGTCATATCGTTGCTGCTTGTCTGTTCGCTTGTAAAAAGAGGAAAAAAATAATTAATTTGTAAGCCGTTTTCACTATATTTGAAGTCCCTGAACCGTTTTTCGGATGATTGCGCAGGCTTGCTGTCAGAGGATGGCAGAGGGGATTTTCAGAAGTACTGCCATAATATAATCCGTTTCATCTGTAATATGCAGGACACAATGGCAAAACCCATCAAAATTTTTGCAGGCCGCAGCAACCCCGCACTTGCAGAAAAAATCGCCGCCTATCTTGACATGCCCCTCTGCAACGCAAAGGTGGAAAACTTCTCGGACGGCGAGATCTCGGTAAACTATTTTGAGTCAATCAGAGGGTCCGACCTCTTCATCATTCAGTCGACCAACCCACCGGCCGACAGCCTGATGGAACTCCTCATCATGATTGACGCAGCAAGGCGCTCTTCAGCAGCAAGAATCACCGCCGTCCTGCCCTATTACGGATATGCACGACAGGACAGAAAAGACAAACCGCGGGTAGCCATTACGGCAAAACTCGTGGCCAATCTGCTCACCCAGGCCGGCGCGAACAGGATTCTCACCATGGACCTCCACGCTGCGCAGATACAGGGATTTTTTGACATCCCCTTTGACCACCTTTACTCCAGCGTCGTTCTTATAGAGCATGTCCGTCACAAGGCATTCCGCGACAATCTTGTGGTAGCCTCCCCCGATGTGGGCGGTGTCAAACTCGCAAGAAAATTCGCCGAAGAGCTCGGAACCGATCTGGTCATTGTCGACAAACGCAGACCCAAAGCCAATGTGGCAGAGGTCATGAACATCATCGGCGATGTCAGGGGAAAAAATGTCCTCCTGGTAGACGACATGATTGACACCGCAGGAACTCTTGTCAACGCAGCCAAAGCAATACGGGAGGCAGGCGGGCTTGACATTTACGCCGCTGCCACACACCCCATTCTGTCAGGACCGGCAATTGAACGCATTGACGCATCTGTACTGGAAAAGGTCATTGTGACCGATTCCGTTGTCACAGGTCATGCATTCTCACCAAAAATCGAGACCGTAACCGTCAGCAACCTCTTCGGCGAAGCCATCAAGAGAATCTATGAGGATGACTCGGTCAGCTGCCTGTTCGACAGCAAGAACATTACACAGAAAATCACGAACAATCATTAAACCAGAAGCGAAAAAAGAGAGAAAGAAAGAGCATGGAAACTACCGTACTTGGGGTTCAGCCCCGAATCATCAAAAAGAACGACGCCGAAAAAATCCGCAAAAGCGGCAATGTACCGGCAGTTGTCTACCATAAAGGCGAAGAGACCGTTGCCGTCAGCGTCAACGAGCTTGAGCTTAACAAGCTGGTTCACACCGCCGAATCGCACATCATCGACCTGCGCTTTCCTGACGGGAAAGTGAAACGATCCTTCATCAAGGCAGTGCAGTTTCACCCTGTCACCGACAGAATCATCCATACCGACTTCCAGCTCTTTGCTGCCGATGAGGTCATTGAAATGGATGTTCCTGTTTCCGTAACCGGCGAATCTGTCGGCGTAGACAAGGGCGGCAAACTCCAGATTCTGCGTCACAATCTGAGCCTGAAAGGCAAACCGGCCGACATGCCCGACCATCTTGTCATCGACATCACCGACATGGAAATCGGCAGCATTGTGCATGTCAAAGACATTCCTGCTGAGTCCTACCTGAATCTCGAGATCATGATTGAGCGTGAGACTCCGGTTGTGAGCGTTGTTGCGCCCAAGGTAGAGGTTGAAACCGAAGAGGCCCCGGAAGCAGCTGCCGCTCCCCAAACGGAAGACTGACGGACAGCGAGACTGTAAAAAGCTGCTTCCCCGTTAAGGGAAAGCAGCTTTTTTTTAGCTCTTTGCACCCATCATCTTCAAAGCCATCTGCAACAGCGTGAAAACAGAACAGACAGACGGCCGCCATGGCCTGAATATCTTCATGGCCCTCTCTCTTGCAGCACTCCTCTCCGTCCTGTTCATCCAGTGGGACCTTTTCGTTCTCAGCATCCGCACATTCATTTTCGCAGCAGCCCTTTTCATTACCGCCCCCAACACGCTGCAGCAGATATTCACATCCGAAATAACCCAGTTCTGGGTTGCCGCCCTCTACCTGCTCGTCGCCATCGTCACTCTTTCAGCCATTCTGGTTAAAAGGCTTACAGGGAACACTCAAAAAGGTCCCGGAGAAACAAACGAGCTCAGCCTCAGTAAAATCAGTTTACGGGCGTTCATGCGCCAGAAAATAGCACTGATTGCCTCGGCCATCATCTTCATCCTCTACTCCGTCGCATTTCTGGCACCCTACATCGCCCCCTTCAGCCCCTATGACCAGCAGGACTTTCTGGTTACCGCCTACCAGCCCCCATTGAGCAGAATTGACGCACTGGTGCTCAAACAGCCGAAAACCCTTGAAATTCCCATGCAGAAGGGTGAAGGCAACGCAATATTCATGGCTAACACCCTCATCGGCGATTTCAGAAAATTGAAAACCCGTAATGAGCCCCACGCCATCCGCTTTGTCAATTCCGTCCATGAAGAGGGTCAAAATGCCGTCTACCAGCAGGGAATGCGCACCAAAACCATTCCCCTGGAGGAGCTTGCAGGACCAGAGTACAAGGTGAAGCGAACCTTTCTTCTCGGTACCGACCAGTACGGTCGCGACATTCTCTCCCGAGTCATTTACGGCTCAAGAATTTCCCTCTCCATCGGCTTTCTCGTGGTGCTCATTTCCGTCACCCTCGGCACCGTCGTAGGGGTAAGTTCCGGCTATTTCGGCGGCTGGGCTGATGCAGTAATGATGCGCATTGTTGATGTCCTCATCGCCTTTCCCGCACTCTTTCTCATTCTCATCATTATTGCCACCTTCGGCAACTCTATCTACCTCATCGTCATTACCCTCTCCTTCACCGGCTGGATGGGAGTCGCCAGAATTGTCCGTAGTCAGGTTCTCTCACTCAAAGAACAGGAGTTCATCCTTGCCGCCCGATCTCTTGGTCTTTCAGACATGAGAATCATCTTCCGTCATCTCGCCCCCAACACCCTCACACCGGTCATTATAGCCGCCACGCTAAGAATCGGCAGCATCATTCTCACTGAAGCCGGCCTCTCATTCCTCGGCCTTGGCGTACAGCCGCCTGTTCCCAGCTGGGGAAACATCATCAACGAAGGACGCGACAGCCTGCTCAACCACTGGTGGATCTCCACATTTCCCGGTATTGCCATTCTCACCACCGTGGTCTGCTTCAACCTTCTGGGAGACGGCGTGCGCGACGCCCTCGACCCGCGCATGAGAGGCCAGTCATGAGCCAACTTCACCGCGAACCCGCAGACTGGAAAACCCTCAGTTCCGTCTACATGCACAGGGAGCCCTGGTTCACCGTACGAAAAGACAGCGTCCAGCTTGAAAACGGCCGCATCATTGAAGACTACTTCGTCCAGGAATTTCCTCCTTGGTGCAATGTTATAGCCGTGACCGTCAAAGGAGAGCTGCTGCTGATACGCCAATACCGCCATGGCATAGGAAAGGTCTTCTACGAACTTCCCGCAGGCGTGCACGACAAAGAGGGCGAAAACATTCTTGAAGCGGCCAAAAGGGAGCTCAGGGAAGAGACCGGATACGGCGGAGGACGGTGGCGTTGGTGGATGGAACTCAGCGCCAACCCTGCCCTTCAAAACAACATCACCACAACCTTTCTGGCTGAAGGAGTTGAGCCCCTCGGCCCTCAAGCGCTCGACGCAACAGAGGAGATCAGCATCTGCCCGGTCTCACATGAACAACTCGGCCAGATTCTTGATAAAGGAGAGATACTGCAGGCGCTCCATGTCGCCCCCCTTCTCAAATACCTCATGCAGAGGGGAACAGCATGAAAAAAACGGCACAGCTCACTCTCCTTGAAACGGCCATCAAAGAGCTCGGCTACACGCTCCGCTACGAAAAAGGGAACTTCCTGGGCGGTGAATGCCGCCTTCATGAAAACCGTGTCGTCGTGGTCAACAGATTCCTTCCCCTTGAAGGAAAAATCCACACGCTCTCTAAAGTCATAAGACAGCTGAACCCGCCGGGCCTCTCAAAAGAGATTGCCGCAATCATTGACAATCAGGTATCCGAAGGCCTCTTCAGCTCCCCCGAAAACTAAGCGGCTCATCCGGCCATACCACCATCTGCCGATCTTTTGAATGGAACTCCACTCCCGGCCGTTTCAGACTGAACCGGCGCAGAATCTCCCTGTCCGCGCGCTTTAAAAAACCTCCCGGCACAAGAAGGCAGTGCTCCGGCCGGCTGTACTCCAGCCATGAAGCAAGCTCCCGCTGTTGCTTCTGGCCAAAGCTGTATATCCACAGCACAGCAGTATCGGCACGGAACAGCTCACTCAAGCGCAACTCCCCGGTTCCGGAAGCCACCAGCACCGACTGCCTTCGGCTCCAGAGCTTCACCACCCTCCGGGCAGGCCGTGCAATCACAACAGAAGGCAGCACAAGCAGAGAATCAGCCTGAAGAAAATAGTGCCCGGAAGAGACCCCGAGCACAAGCGAATCGGGTGAATACAGCTGAACAACCGCCGAGGGAGAAAAAAAGCCGAACCCTGCCTCCTGCTGCCTGACGCGCTCCCGGTCAGAGGGTTTGCGTCCCGCATCAACCTGAATGCTCTCAAAACCCGAAGAGAAGAGAAAAGAGTGGTTCCTGCCAAGATTGACGCTGAGGAATGCCGGCGAAACAGCTGCAGGAGGCACAACAAATCCCTGCCAGACGAAAATGTTAGCCGCCACAAGCAGCACCCCCGCCCCCTCTTTCCACCGTTTTCGCACCAGAAAGAAAAGCGGTACGGGAAGCAGAAAAAAGAACAGGAGAAGCTCAAATGCGGCCGGGCGGAACTCGACCACCCCAAAAGGAAGGCTGCTGAAAAAAGAAGCGGATGCAAGAGCAAGAGCAGCAAAAAACTGTGCCGCAGCGCCCAGCACACCGGCCGCTGCAGCAGACACAAGATTCAGCGAAAGCATAGCGAACAGCGCATAGAGCATGAGAGAAGAAAAAAGAACAACCGGGAAATTGGCAACAAAGGCGATAAGAGAAACGGTGCCGAAGTACCACGCAATGAGCGGTGCCACGCCAAGGGTGGCAGAAAAAGTAAGGAGAAGACTTGAATTCACAAACCGCCAGATGCGACGCCCGGCTCCCCCGCCACCACGATTGAGCAGCTGATTGAGATGGGGATTGAACAGCAGAATGGAGAGCACAGCCGCATTGCTCATCTGGAAACCGGGACTGAAAAGGTCGAGCGGATCAAAAAACAGGATGATGACATCAGCCAGAGCAAGAGCATTGAGGGAAAACGACTGACGGCCTGACGCCGCACCTGTAAGCATAACCATAGCCATAATTGAAGCGCGCCGCACCGAAGGGGCTCCACCCGTTACCGAAGTGTAGACAAGCAGAATGAACCCCGTAAGAACAACTGCAGCCCAGCGCCCCCATGCAGCAGCCTTAAGCCGTTGCAGGAGAAGATTCACCACCAGAACAAGAAGGCCGACATGGAGCCCCGAAACCGCAAGAATGTGAGCCGTACCGGTTCGGCGAAACGCTTGCTCATGCTCAGCTGAGAGCTGATCACGCTGGCCGGCAAGCACACCGGCCATAAACGCCCGTTCAGGCCCATCGGGCACAAAACGACGGAGTGAATCCTCAAGATAGAGGGCAACAGGCTCCACAATACAACGATCAAACCACCCTGCTCCGCTTTCTTTCTCACTCTGCACCTGCCACCCCCCGGCAGCAAAAACCGATGCCGAAACCCCCTTCAGCCGGGCGGTCCTATGCGGATTGAACTCCCCCCTGTTCGAGGCGCCACTGAAACCCGAAACACTTCCCTTCACCCGAACCAGGCTTCCCCGACGAATCTGGAGCTCCCCCCTCCCGGCTCCCCGCACATGAACTGCCGCACAATCACACAAAAGTGCTGACTGACCATCATCAAACACCTCGCGAACCTCCATGAGAAAACGGGTTCCCGAAGAGGAAACCACCGGACGGCTCTCCACCCTGCCGCTGAGAACAACGCTTTTGCCCACAAAAGGAAGAAGACCATTCTGGGGAACATAATTGAAACGGAGAACCGCATAAGCAGCAAAAGCGGAAAAAACCAGAACCAGGGAAACAATAGTGGTAACAGGAAGGGGAAACCACCCCACAGAACGAAGGCGAGCGGAGCGGGAGCTGAACCATTCATAGAGCAGTCCGCCCCCAACCGCAAGAAGCGAAGCAAGAGCAATACCAAACCAGATCTCCACGGCCACAGAGGAAAACGCACCGGCAAGAATGCCGCCGGCAACAAAACCCAGAAGCCGCACTGCCGGATATGGAGCTAACGCAATGTTTCGTATATTCTTTTTTTTCACGAAAGCTCCTAAACCCTTTGTTTCATGCTGGTCAAAGAGATTCTGAACACAGCACACAAACCCGTATTCAGCTTTGAATTCTTTCCTCCGAAAAAAGATGCGGACTGGGAAACACTGTTTGAAACCATAACGGCTCTCTCCCCCCTTAACCCCTCCTATGTCAGCGTCACCTATGGTGCCGGCGGTTCCACCAGAACCAGGACGCACGACCTGGTCACAAGAATCCAGAAAGAGACAGGCCTTTCCGTCGTATCGCACCTGACCTGCATTGCCTCAACAACCAGCGAAACCGGTCAAATCCTCGACAACTACCAAAGCCACGGCATCAACAATGTGCTTGCGCTCAGAGGCGACAAGCCGGCCGGCACAGAGTATATCGCTGACGCAGTCAAGGATTTTCAGCACGCCATCGATCTGGTCCGGTTCATCAAAACCAATCACCCCGATATAGGGGTCGGCGTAGCAGGATTTCCCGAAGGACATCCCGAAACCCCCAACAGACTGCAGGAAATCGACTATCTGAAAGCAAAAGTGGATGCGGGGGCGGACTATATTGTTACCCAGCTGTTTTTCGACAACCGCGACTATTTTGACTTCGTGGACCGCTGCCGTCTGGCAGGCATTTCGGTTCCAATCATACCCGGAATCATGCCGGTAACAAGCACAAAAGGAATGACAAGAATGTCGGAACTGGCTCTTGGAGCAAGAATCCCGGCCCCTCTCCTGAAAAAAGTCCTCGGAGCCGAAAGCGACGCGGAAGTTTCGTCAATCGGCATAGAATGGGCAACAAATCAGGTTCAGGAACTTATTGACAACCATATTCGCGGCATTCACTTCTATACCCTGAACATGGCCAAGGCAACACTCGAAATATTCCGGAACCTCCACAGCTGAAGGGCAGCCGTGGAGGACTCTTTTCTCAACGGGACCGCGGGCTGAACACATCATGTGCCGTCAGCTGCTCCAGAGTCTCCCTCCGGCGTATCAGGCGAGCCTCACCATCCTCAACCATCACCTCGGCCGGACGAAGCCGTCCATTATAATTGCTGGCCATAACAGCAGCATAGGCTCCGCAGGACATCACGGCCAAAAGCCCGCCCTCCGGCAGATCATCAATCTCCCTTCCTCTGGCAAAAAAGTCGCTTGACTCGCAGATAGGGCCCACCACATCGGCAACCACCCTCTGGTCACGCTGCTGAACCGAAAGAACCTCATGGTGCGACTGATAGAGCGCCGGCCGGATAAGCTCGGTCATGCCCGCATCAACAACAAAAAACTTTTTGCCTGTATGGTTGCTCTTTTTATAGAGAATCTTCGACAGAAGCACCGTTGAATTGGCAACAAGAAAACGGCCCGGCTCAAGAATCACCTTCGCCCCCGTCTCCTTCAGCAGAGGAACAAGCTTGTCCGCAAAACGCCCTATCGGGGTTGCCGGCTTCATCGGGTCATAAGTAACCGGGAACCCGCCGCCGATATCCAGATACTCAATGCCGAAACCAGCGCCACGGGCGTAACTGAACACATCAAGAAGCTTCTTAAGAGCGGCAACATAAAACTCCGTATCAAAAATCTGAGAACCGATATGCATGTCGAGCCCTATAAGCCTTACATTTTTCAGAGTTCCCAGAAGAGAGAAAATCTCCGGAAGTTCAGCCTCGTCAATGCCGAACTTCTCCTTGCTGTCGCCAGTGGTGATATAGGGGTGAGTTTCAGCCGTCACATTAGGGTTGACCCGAAGCGCCACCGGGGCAACGACCCCCTCCTCACCGGCAATCCGGTCAATCGCCCGAAGCTCTGAAAGCGACTCCACCTTCAAAAGCAGCACGCCGCTTTTGAGGGCATAGGCAATTTCATCCGGCCGTTTGCCAACACCAGCAACAATAATCCGCCCGGAAGGAACCCCTGCCTGAAGGGCCCGGTAGAGCTCCCCTCCGGAATTGACATCACATCCCGCACCAAGCTCTCCGAACTCCCTGATGACATTCAGGTTAAAGTTGGCCTTCACTGAATAACAGGTAAGATGCTCCAACGAAGCAAATGCCGTCTCAAACTCCCGGTAACTCTCCACAAGACTGCGACGGGAAGTTACATAGAGCGGTGTTCCAAACTGCTCGGCAAGTGCAGTGAGCCTGGCGCCCTCACAGCTGAGTTCGCCGGCTTCAAAATGAAAATCTGTTCTCTCAGACAATATCTCTACCCCTTCGTTTTTGTTAAAAAAGACAAAATACCCTTTCTCTTTATCAACGGAAAGAAATAACGGGGGAACTTGCAAAATCATGAGCCCGGTCTTATATTCACAACTCACTTGTACATATACCATCCATTACATTACCGAAGCGGAACAATGGCAAAAGGAAAAGAAAATAGAATCGTCATAACGCTTGAGTGCACTGAAGCCAAAAAAGAAGGCAAAACAGTCTCAAGATATACCACGACGAAAAACAAAAAGAACACGACAGACCGCCTTGTTCTGAAAAAATACAACCCGAGTATGCAGAAACATACACTGCACAAAGAAATCAAGTAATTTAATTATTTGGCTTTATAGCGAAAAAGCGCTTAATTTCTTTTTGGCCCGAATGGCGGAACTGGTAGACGCACTCGTTTCAGGGACGAGCGCCGCAAGGTGTAGGAGTTCGAATCTCCTTTCGGGCACATAAAAAGCCTCCCCGCAAATGCATGCAGCCTCATTTCTCATCTTTTCAGCAGACAGTTCTTTTGAGTCTGTTCTTTCACATATGACACAGAGTATGCACCTTTCAGGAGAGGGTGCTTTTTTTTGTGCCTCTCATAATCCAAAACACGAGCAGTAGTGGATCATTCAAAAATCAACCTCCTTGTCAGGCTCCAGCACCTCGACAATCAGATAGAAAAAATCATCAGTCTTCAGAAAGGCCTTCCTGAGGAGATCAGCGCACTGGAAGAAGATCTGGCTTTTACTGTAAAGCAGATTGAAACACGCGCGGCAAAGAACGAAGAGCACCTCAAACTTCGCCAGCACCTCAATGAAACCGCCAATGCCTGCCGAGAAAAAATCGACGCATTCCGGGAAAAACAGACTCTTGCACGAAACAACAAAGAGTACGACGCACTCTCCAAGCAGATCGAGTACGAAGAAAAAGAGATAGCGCTGGCTGAAATTGGCCTTCAGGACATCAGCCAAGGCGAACAGCGAACCCGTGAAATGCAGGAAAAAGGCCGTCAGCTGATTGCCGAAAACCGCTACGACGAAATATCCGACGATATGATGCCCGACGATGTTCTCGCCCAGCAGCTTGAAGACTTCAAGCAGCAGACGGAGCAGAAGAATGAAGAGCTGACTGGCATTGTCATTGAAACAGCCGAAGAGGTTGCCGCACTCCAGAAACAGATTGATGCACAGCGGGAACTTCTGGCAGCCGAAGCCAAACGCCTGCTCGACAAATACGACCACCTCAGAAGCGGAACGCTCCGCAATGCCGTTGTACCACTCAACCGCAACGCCTGCTCCGGATGCAACACCAGAGTCCCGACCAACCGCCATACCATGATTGTACAGGGAGGATTCTACCTCTGTGAATCATGCGGGCGCATTGTTGTGCATGAGAGGCTCTTTGAAGAGGCCGACAGCTAAAAAACCCTGCATTAAAGGGTGTGCTGTTCAGTAATTCCATGCTATATTGAATAAGCTGAAACCGCAAGTGTGCAGTCGCTGCAGGGCCTTTCGGCTCTGCAGAGGAAAGTCCGAACTTCATAGGGCAGGGTGCCGGTCGAGAGAGCCGAAAGGCCCTCAAGCCCGGGCAGGTCGGCGCAAGCCGGTCCTGACAGAGAGCGCAGCAGAAAGCAGACCGCTCCGGGAAACCGGAGTAAGGGTGAAACGGCGGTGTAAGAGACCACCAGGCATTCCGGTAACGGGATGCGCTATGCAAACCTCCCCGAAGCAAGGCCGAATAGGAAAGCTTTTCCCCAAAAGGAAAGAGGGCGGCCCGCCCGATTCCGCAAGGAGAGTTTTCGGGTAGGCCGCATCAGATAAATGACTGCAGTTTCATCCGGCACGCCGGATGATTCACAGAATTCGGCTTACATCTTCGGTTTCGGCTTTTTTTATTCAGCCATCCTCAGGGCTCACCTCCACTGAAGGGACCCCCGTATCAGAAATCCTGACGCTGACAGCCACCGGCTTGCAGCAGACCGCACAGTCTTCCGTATACTCCTGATTCCCCGCTCCGCAGTCAATCTCCAATTCCATCAGCTCTCCACAAAATGGACAGGGCACAGAAACCGTTTCAAGCATATTCATACCAGACTCCTCTTTTCTGTTGATGAAACACCTATGAGATACCGATCCTCTTTCCTGCGCATCCCCTCCCTCTCTTCCGGGCTCCCGTCATCATAGCCAAGAAGATGCAATACTGAATGAATGGTGACCCGAAGAAGCTCCTGCTCAAACCCGCTTTTGAAACGCACCGCATTGCGGGACACTTCATCCAGCGACACATAAAACTCACCCTCCACATCAAGCCCCTCACTGTAAGGGAAAGTCACTGTATCGGTATCATAATCATGGCCGAGAAACTCCCTGTTGACGCGGCGCATCATGCGTCCGCCGCAATAAATGGCATCAACTGAAACCGCTCTGGCGCCCTCCCGAAAGAGCACCAGCCGGACAGCCTTTTTCAGCTTTGCCAGAGGAATCTGGCGACGGGTTGTATTGTGCAGACGAATCGGCATGGCTCTATATGGCAAGATGACCTGTCAGGGCGTCAATATGCTTCAGGCTGTTCTTGTGCACCTGAAAGGTCAGCTCAATATTCTCATCAATACACTGCCGGTCAGTCACCTCCGCATGCTCGTACAGATAGCCTATCAGTTTGTAATCGGCCACATGAACCCTGATTTTTCGCTCCGTATAGTCGCGCGCTACATGCTCGGCAATGCGAAGGCGCAACTCGGAAAGATTGATGCCGCGCGCAGCGGAAATGAACACAGCATCAGGATATCGTGCCCGAAGAGTCAACAGAGTCGCAGGATCCTCAAGCGCATCAATTTTGTTGAACACCTCTATGGTGTTCGGATGGCTGACTCCTATCTCGCGAAGGGTACTTTCCACAACCCTCATCTGCTCCTCAAAGCCCGGATGGCTGAGGTCAATGACATGAAGCAGAAAATCCGCCTGCAGAACCTCGTCAAGGGTTGAGCGGAAACTCTCAACCAGCGTATGAGGAAGCTTGCGGATAAAACCGACCGTGTCGGAAAGCAGCACAAGCTTGTTGATTTTCAGCTCCAGCCTTCGGGTTTTAGTATCAAGGGTAGCAAACAGCC
>JABMPC010000039.1 GCA_013203905.1 Chlorobium sp.
GGGGTTTGATATGCCTCTTGACACCACTGAGTACAAACGGGCGAAACGGGCGCTGGATAAACTCATCAAGGGAAACCTGCGATTTGTGGTGTCAGTGGCCAAGCAGTACCAGAACCAGGGTTTGACGCTCGGTGACCTCATCAACGAGGGTAATCTCGGCCTCATCAAGGCAGCAAAGCGCTTTGATGAAACCAGAGGGTTCAAGTTCATTTCCTACGCTGTGTGGTGGATTCGCCAGTCTATTCTGCAGGCGCTTGCCGAGCAGTCGAGGATTGTGCGTCTGCCGCTGAACCGTGTGGGTACCCTGAACAAAATCAGCAAGGCATACAGCCAGCTTGAGCAGGAGTATGAGCGCGATCCGAACACCAAGGAGCTGGCAAATCTGCTTGATATGGATTCTCAGGATGTTGCCGATACCCTTAAAATTGCCGGGCGCCATGTGTCGGTTGATGCGCCGTTCGCTCAGGGAGATGACAACCGCCTGCTCGATGTGCTGCAGAACGACGGCCATCTGCCCGATCACGGCCTGAACCGGGATTCGCTGACGCTTGAGGTTGAGCGCTCGCTCTCTGTGCTTGCTCCCCGCGAAGCGGATGTGATTAAGTCATACTTCGGCATTGGCATGGATAATCCGCTGACGCTTGAGGAAATAGGCGAGAAGTTCAAGCTTACCCGTGAGCGCGTCCGCCAGATTAAGGAGAAAGCTATCCGTCGCCTGCGCCAGTCGGCATACAGCAAGGTGCTGAAGGAGTATATCGGAAGCTGAACCCGCTCTTGCTGCTTTTTTTTGAATTACTGTAATGCCGCCCTCTCCCGGGGCGGCTTTTTTTTGTGCTTCTCGCGTTATGCTGAGGCAGCCTCTGTTGTTCCCTTGTTGAGGGTTACCGGGGTGCCGGGGAGGATGTTGAGGGTTTGGAGGGCGTTGCCGTTGTGTATGGCGATTTCCAGAGTGCCGAAGCTGCCGGGATAGGCCAGGGCGGCTCCGTCGGGGACATCGCCATAGGTTGAAGAGATGGGGAGTGTGATGGTGCCGGTGCTGAGAATCCATGGACCGTTTTCTGCTGCGCACTCACTACTAATGGAGGTGACGAGGTTGCCGAAACGGTCGGCAAAGAGTATCTCGCCTTTCCATGCCGCATTGCCGAGAGGGGTGGCGACGGGAAGCGGGATTCTCCTGCAGCTTGCAATGTCAACTTCATTGCCGAGGTTTTCAAGTGGCACCCCGGTGGCAAGATGGGCGGCGGCGGGTGAGAAAATGTCGCGGCCGTGGAAGGTGCGGCTTCTCTCAGGCGAGATATAGCGCCGATCGGTTATTTCGAAGCAGCGGACTGGGGAGTCGCTTACAAGAATCGGTGTGAGCAGACCGTTATCTGGTGCGAGGAAAGTCTGGCGCTGGCTTTCAATCGCAATGGCCCTGCGCGCTGTGCCGACTCCCGGATCAACGACTGTGATGATGGTTGAAGCGGGCGGAAGGTAGGGGAGTGCACGCTGAAGGAGGAATGCCCCTTCGGCGACATTCTGCGGGTTAATGGAGTGTGTGAGGTCGATAATGCGGGCTTCGGGTGCAATGGTCAGGATGACCCCTTTCATCTGGCCGACATAGGTGTCGGCAAGGCCGAAATCGGTCATCAGTACGATGGCTGGTGGTCGGTGCGGTTCTCTCATTGGTTCAGTCTGGGGCGTAACGGTAGATGCCGTAGCCGACAGCGAGGAAGAGGATGTTTGGAAGCCAGGCTGCCAGCATGGGGTTCAGCACACCGTTGTAGCCGAAGGTGGCTATGGTTTTCTGGAGTCCGAGGAAGAGGAATCCGGCAAAGAGGCTGATGCCGATTTCAGTTGCCAGTCCTCCCCGTTTTTTCTTTGCCGAGAGGGGAACGCCTATCAGAATGATGATGAGAGATGCGAATGGTACGGCAATCTTTGTGTGAAGTTTGACCATGGTGCGTTCAAGTCCTGCGAACCCCGCATGCTTTTTTTCGGTCAGGTACTGCCAGTGCTGGATGAACTGCATTTCGTCGGGGCGGAGGTTGAGTTCGGCCAGTGATTTGAGTGTGAGGGAGAGCGGGATGCTGAGGGCTGGCTCGGCGCGGTACTCCTCTCCGGTTGCAGTGAGCCGTCGTTTGGCGGCGTTCTGCAGTGACCACTCTTTTTTCTCCGTGTCGTAACTCATGCTTTCGGCGTCAATTCTTCCGCTCAGGCCCGATCCGCTGAACTCTTCAATCGAGACCTCTTTGGCGCCGGTGAGGCTGGTGTTGAGCCTTCCTATGGTAACGACCCGGTTGCCGGGTTCGATGATGTGAAGGTTGCTTCCTTCAGCGGCGCCATTTCTTCGGTTTTTACCCAGATGGTCGCGTTCAAAAGCGTGGTTGTGTACCGCTGCAATCGGGGCAACCCAGAAGGAGTTGAGGATGTTGACGGCAGAGATGATGATTCCGCCCAGAAGAAACGGGTAAAGGAGCTGGCGCATGCTGACTCCGGCGGAACGGATGGCGGGAAGTTCGCTGGAGCCTGCAAGCCGTCCGGCAACGAGGATGGAGGCCAGAAGGGAGCTGACGGGAGAGGTGATGAGGATTGTTTCGGGTATGGCCCTCAGGTAGTAGAGGACGATGTCCGTGAAGAGCAGTTTCCTGTCCATGAAGTCCCCAAGGTTCTCGACCATGTTGATGAGGATGAACAGGGAGACGAAGGTAATGGTCGTGAAGACGAATGTCTTGACGAACTGCTGAAAAATATATCGGTCGAGTATTTTCATTGACTGCCCTCAGTATCCGAAAATGGTTTCCAGCGAGAGCTCTTTGATCGGTCCGTATTTCTGGAGGGTCTCAAGGTCGAGCTGTTCCTTTTTTCCAAGCACCAGCATGACGAAGTTCCGGTTCCTGAAGTGGCTCTTGTGGAAGGCTTTGACATCGTCCAATGTCATGGTTCTGGCTCCTTTGAAAACATCCTGTCGTATGTCATGATCAATGCCGAGCCTTTTTGCTTCTTCGTAGTTGAAAAGCACCTCGCTTCTGGTCAGTCGCTCCGTCGCGATTTTCTGCAGAATGCCGTTTTTCGCCGAGAGAAAGAGCTCGGGTGATTCAGGCAACCGATCCATAAGTTCACTGATGCCTTCAAGGGCTTCCGGCAATTTGTCTGCCTGTGTTCCGATGTAGCTGAAAATATAGTTGTGCTTATCCTTCTGTTTCGGGGTGCGGTAGACTGACAGGACCGAATAGGCCAGCGCTTTGGCTTCCCGAAGCTCCTGGAAAACCACGGATGACATTCCTCCGCCGTAATATTCATTGAAGAGGGCAATGAGCGGCACCTGTTCGGGGTTGTAGATGTCGTCGCGGGTCAGCATGATCACCTCTGCCTGTGTCATGTCGTAATCAAC
>JABMPC010000040.1 GCA_013203905.1 Chlorobium sp.
CTTTCAAGTCTTTGAAAGAAATACATTCCTCCCCTTCGAACTCTTTCAATCCCGTAGTATCATAGCTGAGAATTCCAAGATTTGTGGAATAGCTGGCAACCGTTCCTTGAGGGTTTTCTTCATTCAGGCCGGCACGATTGAGGAACGGTTCGAAAGGAATCCAGTATTCATTCTCTTCCAGATAAATGATACTCTCATCCATCAAGGTGTTGTTGTAGTATATCCCTACCAGAAGCGGCTCAGCTCTGGATGCTGTTGGCGCCTTTTCAATTTTTTGCCCGGAATCGGCAGCTGAGAGAGCATGGGCCCCGGGAATCGTCAACAGGATGAGGGTAAGCAGCATGCTCCAGTGAAGCATTTTGGGGGGAGTAGGGGGCACTTGCACTGCGAGGGGTGAGTGTAATGAAATTAAGGGAACAGTTTTTCTATTCGTTGATCGTCTACAGTTCCAGTCACTGCAACATCATAGCCGTTCGGATTGCTTTCGGGAAGAGGAATCTGAGTGACAATTGTTTTTTTGGAGCCGGCAAGGACAGGCAGGTTGTTCATACTGCCGCCAGCTACGAAACCCTCGGGTTTTTTTTCATCAGGATTCATGGTAATGGCAGACTGCATGGTTTTAAATCCAGGAAAAGTTCCTTTTTTCCAGATTGCATACGCGCCTTTGAGTCGTGTATGGACATTGCCAGTGTTGGCGAGCTCTACATTGATTGTTTTCAATGACCTATTGAGGGAGATTCCACTTAATGAGCCATTCTTGTGCACCGGATCGGCATAGGCATAGATTCCTATGCCGAGTTTGAAAAGAAGTTCGACTCCCCCCTGATGATAGGGGGAGGGCTGTTCACTGAAATAGATAATGGCACGGTGTTCGCCGGGCGTTGGAGTTGTTCTCGGCCGGATGGAAAATCGGACCACCTGCTCCTTTCCTGACTCAATAGTGAAAGCAACGGGATTGATAATCATCCACTGATCGATTGAATGAGGTGTAGGGGGAATTATCTTCAGCTCGTTCTGTTCGTCAAGCGTCCAGTTATAGACATCCACCTTCAGGGCGACGGGATGTTTTTTGAGGTTTTTAAGCCTGATTGATTTGGTGACAGGGCGGGTTCCTATTGAAAGCTCAAACATTGAGGGTGATACATAAATCTGCCCAGGGGGTTCTGCCGCAGCAGTGCTGCCGAAAAAAGCCGTAGCAGCAACAAGACCTATGATCACGAAAGCTTTAAGGTGTTTCATCGGTGAATAAGGGTTCACAGATGTTATTGAAGACTGAAGTTGTTTGCCGTGACCTCTGTTGTTATGGTTACCGGGTATGTGCCTGAAGCTGTCGCTTCTTTTACTGAAAAAGAGATTATCGCGGTGGCAGCCTGGAGAGTATAGATGTTTCTGTAACGGGATTGTATCACATTGATTGCAGGGGGGGTAAATGTAATCGTCATTTTTGATGTTCCCATAGTGTTGAATATATCCACAGTTTGGGCTTTTTCAGAATATGGCGATCCGTTGATGCTGTATTTTGCTGTATAGCTCGGCTCCCTTCTGTCTGTAGTCCTGAATGCTGAAGTGTGCCATAGATCGATGACACTGCGGTTCTTTATACTGGAATCATAGTAATCGATGTCCTGATCAAGGGAGCGCTCATCATCATAGGGTTCAAACCATGACATTTCTGCTGAAGTGCTGCCGGTGGACACGGCTCCTGTGGCGCTTGGGTAGAGTTCTCCTACGGTAATGGAGAGTGGGGCGTTTTGCTGGAAGGAGATTGTTGCTGTTGTTTCCCCAATGAATTTTTCGGGTATGGTGAATGCCCCGAAGGCTCTTCCTGATTGCATGGCACATATCGCAAACAGGAATATGGCTACAGTTCTGACAAGCCTCTGTTTGGTCTGATGCATGATGAGTCTCCCTGGAATTCCATCCTTGCAGTGAATAATTTGCCTCTAAAGTGAAAATGCAGAAACTTTTGGAGAGTTCCTGCATTTTCCTGTAGCTGTTTTATGTCGATGTGTTCAGATTGTCTGCACCGTGATGGTGAATGATCCCTTGTGATCACCTGACATGGAGGTTTTGGCAAAATCCATGGTCATATTCACATCTCCCTTGGTCACGCCTCCTGCTATGCCTCTCAGGTTGGTTGTGATTTCTTCGCCTGTAGTCTTTCCGCTGGCAACAGTCCAGTCTGTAACGCCTATTGTTGACTGTTCATTGCCATTCTGTTTTGTGAGGTCGGTACCCTCAATCTTCACTGTTGCAGTTCCTGAAGGGGAAAGACCCGCTATTGCCCAGACATTCTGAAGTTTGATTTTCCTTGGGCTAACGCCGAGCTCCGTTGGGTCGGCAATGTTTGCCGCCAGAGTGGTATCACCTTCATCAACGGTCCATTTTATACTCATTGCCTCACTGGCTCCTCCTGTAGTTGAAGAGGATGCGGTAAAATTCAAAGCGATGCTGCTATAGTAGCGGAGTACAATGTATTCCGGCATGGTAACCGTCATGGTTGTTGTTCCTGATGCCGACTGCCCGGCTGCGACAACTGCGCTTGCGTTTGCCGGAGTGAGTCCTGCGGTAAGAAGCGATGCACCGATGATGGCGCGCGAGAGTGTGTTTTTGATTGTCATGAGAGTGGGGCTTAGGGGCTCATTTTTGCGTTATGGTTCTGCTACGGTTTCCATAAGGCAACTACTGTGCCAACTCTATGATATCGTTCAGTTACACTCTTTTACGGCGCTGCGAGAAGCTGAAGAAGCTTATCGGGCAAGAGAATACAGGTAATTTTATTTTTATGTGCGGCATGATGACATAGTTTGGAAGGATGCCATGAGTGTGTGGAGCAACTGCGGCTTTATGACACAATGATGTCAAGTTGCATCAATGTGATCAGGGGTAGAGCCGATGGAGCAACTGTGCCTGAGGGGCGTCAGGAGTCTGATTCAAAGTCGAAAAGCTCTTCGATTGCCGCTGGAATTGAGTCAAGAACCATCGTAGCGGAAACAAGGCTGGAAACATTGGCTGCCAAATCGCCTGCGCGACCATGGAGCCATGCTGCAGCTCCGGCAGCATCCGCAAGAGTTTCTCCCTTGGCGGAAAGAGCTGCAATGATGCCGGAAAGAACATCACCTGTGCCTGCTGTTGCAAGTGCTTCTGTGCCGCTGGTGTTGAGGAGAGCTGTGCCAGAAGGGTTTGCGATGAGGGTAGGAGTACCTTTCAGCAGAACAGCTGTTCCGTGACTGCCTGAAAACCGCATTGCACTGTGTATGGGATCGGTTGCAGCCTCTTCAGCAGATGTTCCGGCCAGTTTTGCGAATTCGCCGTAATGCGGTGTCAGAAGAACCTGAGGAATCGTTGTCAGCAGGCTCTGAAGACCTCTTTCTGCAATTGCATAAAGTGCGTCAGCATCAAAAATTAGTTTTCTGGAGGTTATTTCCGGGCTTGTAAGAAGTGCTTCAACGAGGTCGAGAGAGTCCTTTCCGCGGCCGAGGCCTGGCCCAATCAGAATGGTGTCTGCCCATGCAGCCTTCTTTGTAATGGCCTTCAGATCCTGATTGATGACAACTGCTTCGGGTACCGCCATGTGCATGGCAGAGGCGAGGGCGGAGGGGAGCGCTACGGCCAGATAGCCCGCACCGGTTTTTACGGCTGCACCTGCAGAAAGGATTGCGGCACCTGCCATCGAGCCTTCCGGGGAGTGGGAGCCGGCCACAATGAGCACCTTTCCGTTCTGGTGTTTCGCGCTTTTTTCGGGACGGAGCACAAAATGCTCAGCAGCGAAAAGTTCATCAACAAGCATGCAGCCGGGCTCAACGGCCATCCATTTCGGAATTGAGATTTCAGCGACAGCTACTTCACCGGCAGCACGAGGCCCATCGTTGAGAAGGAGGCCGGTTTTCAGAAAAGCCATGGTTACTGTGAAATCGGCCTCTATGACTGATTCGGCGCTGAATCCGCTGGTTGCATCAAGTCCCGATGGGATGTCGACAGCCGCTGTCAGTGCCGGGGTTCTCTCATGCAGGCTGTTCAGGAGCTCTATTCCTTCATGGAGAGGGGAGCGCAGTGCCATTCCGGGTTCGCTTATCTTGAGCCCCGTGCCGGTCATTGCATCGAAAATAACTCTGTAGGAGGTTTCAAAAACATAAGGAATAGCTTCCTGTATGGTTCTGAATATGCGCAGGGGAAGATTTTCTCCGAGGTAGGATTCAAGGATTGCAAGGTTTCCTGCTGCGGCTCCTGAAGCTGCGGTGTCGGGGTAGAGAAGGACGAGGTCAACAGCGGCTCCAAGGTTGAGAAGATGTCGCGCTATAACGAATCCGTCTCCTCCATTGTTTCCTCTGCCGGCAACGACCAGAAATTCCATGTCGGCAGGGGAGTCGCATCCGAGTTGCTCAAGCGTTACCCTGAGGGTCTCTTTTCCTGCCAGCTCCATCAGGCAGGCTTCGCTGATATGGAAGCTCTTTGCAGCCGCCCTGTCGGCCAGCTGCATTTCAACGGCTGTCAGGACGGGCTTCATTGGTTACAGGAGTTCGTTGAGGTGAAGTTCATTTTCAAGCGCGTCATAGTATGCGCGGGAAAGTTCGGCTGTGCTGAAGCGAAGGGTCTCATGACCGTCAATAGCAATGGCTGCGCCCTGCGGAACAACTTTTCCAATAACTCTTACAGGCACATTGCAGGCCACCGCCTCAGCAATGACTGCCCGTGCGGATTCGGGGGCTATTGTAGCCACAGCACGGCCCTGAGCTTCCGAAAAGAGCTGCTGCTGCATGCGGTAAGGGCCTGAGCCACAGTCTTCAAGGTCAACATCAAACCCGAGCTGTGCCGTTTCATTCATAATGGCTTTTTCTGCCAGAGCGACGAAAAGGCCACCGTCAGACACATCATGTGCCGAGTGGAGAAGTTTTTTGTCCGCAAGCCTCACCAGAAGGTCCTGGAGGTTTTTTTCATGTTTGAGATCAATATCGGGGGCGTTGGTGCCGGGTGTTGCGTATTGCATGACCTGATATTCGCTTCCGTCTAGCTTGAGCTCGGGATCACCGAAGAGAATGATGGCGTCACCCGGTGTGGTGAATGTAGAGCCTACAAGATTGTCGATATCGTCAAGAAGGCCTATCATGCCTATTGTTGGGGTGGGGTAGATGGCAGCCCGGCCCCCTCCGTGCGTTGATTCATTGTAAAAACTTACATTGCCGCCTGTTACCGGTGTACTGAAAGCCCGGCAGGCTTCGCCCATTCCCTGTACCGAGGTCTTGAACTGAAAATAGACTTCGGGCTTGTAAGGGTTCCCGAAGTTCAGGCAGTTGGTGATGGCAAGTGGACGGGCACCTGAACACGCAATGTTTCGTGCGCATTCGGCAACAGCTATTTTCCCGCCTGCAAGAGGATTGAGATAAACATAGCGTGAGTTGCAGTCGGTTTTCATGGCCAGCGCCTTTTTTGTCCCTTTTATGCGTATGACGGCAGCATCTGTATGGCCAACCGGAGTGACAGTATTGGTCTGAACCATGGAATCGTATTGGCGGTAGACCCAGCGCTTGCTTGCAATATTAGGGCGGGAAAGCAGGGCTATGGAGCGATCTTTCAGGTTGAGACCGCTGTCGGGGATCATTTCAGCTGCAGCCGTATCTGGTTTGGCTTCAGCAGCCTCCCGGACATAGACCGGTGCTCCGCCGCCAAGGACAAGTGATTCGGCCGGAATGTCGGCAACGGTTTCGCCTTGGTAGTGAACCCTGACATGGTTGTCGGATGTTACCTTACCGACTGTGACCGCCTGGACATCCCATTTCCTGTATACCGCTATGATATCCTCTTCATGGCCTTTCTTGGCGACAATGAGCATTCTCTCCTGTGATTCAGAAAGCATGATTTCATACGCGCTCATTCCCTCTTCCCGTGCAGGAACGAGGTCAAGGTCTATCATGATGCCGCCGGTGCCGTTTTTTTCAATCCCCCGTGCACTCATCTCTGAGGTGGAGCTGGTAATGCCTGCGGCTCCCATATCCTGAAGTCCGGCAACAAAACCGGTTTCTATTGCCTCAAGGGTAGCCTCAAGCAGAAGTTTTTCGGCGAAAGGATCTCCAACCTGCACACTGGGGCGTTTGTCTTCAGAGGCTTCGCTCAGGTCTTCAGAGGCAAATGTGGCTCCATGAATGCCGTCGCGGCCGGTGGATGACCCGACAATAAGAACCGGATTGCCCTCACCCTCTGCAGTTGCACTAACTGTTTTATGGTGCTCTACAATACCGACCGACATGGCATTGACAAGAGGGTTTCCTGTATAACAGTCCTCGAAATAGATTTCACCGCCGACGGTTGGTACGCCGAACGAGTTTCCATAATCACCAATGCCGCGAACCACACCGTCAACGAGATAACGGACTCTGGGGTCTTTGGGTGAACCGAAACGGAGCGAGTTGAGAGAGGCTACGGGACGGGCTCCCATGGTGAAAATGTCGCGGTGTATACCGCCTACACCAGTTGCCGCGCCCTGATAGGGTTCAACAGCAGAGGGGTGGTTGTGCGATTCAATTTTAAATGCGACGGCCAGGTTGTCGCCGATGTCGACAAGACCGGCATTTTCCTCACCGGCCCCAGTCAGAAGGGCTCCGCCATCACGGGGGAGAGTTTTGAGAACCGCAATGGAGTTTTTATAGCTGCAGTGTTCCGACCACATGACAGAAAAAATCCCCAACTCTGTGAATGTCGGGGTTCTTCCGAGAATGTCAAGAATTTTCCCGTACTCTTCTTCGTTCAGGCCATGTTCTCTGGCAAGCGCAAGTGTTACTTCGGGTTCAGTCTGTTTCATAGTTGAGGTTTTTCGCTCTCTTTAGGGGTTCAGGGCTGCTGGCCATGACAGTTTTTATATTTTTTCCCGCTGCCGCAGGGGCATGGATCGTTTCTGCCGGGTTTTGAATCTGCTGTCACAGGACGCTGTGCAGGAACTTCATTGTCTTTATCCGTTGACGCGTTGTATACACTGCCCGCATCGTCATGCTGCGTTACGAGTTTTTCCTGACGGATTGCGGCCTGTTTCTGCCGTTCCTCAATTTGCCTCACCTCATCGGGGTTAACCGGAAAGAGCTTAAAGGCCAGTGAGAGAGTTTCAAGCTCAATTTCGGAAAGCATCTGGATGAAAAGATTGTATGCTTCCTGCTTGTATTCAAGCAGTGGGTCTTTCTGGCCGTAGGCGCGAAGGTTGATTCCTTCCCTCAGCGTGTCGATTTCACGAAGATGGTCGCGCCACTGTTTATCTATAACACTGAGTACAGCATATTTCTCAATCTGTCGCATGATTTCTGCCGGTACAGCCTCCTCTTTGCGACGGTAGAAGGCGAGTGCGGTGCTGTAAAGCTCTTCAGAGACCAGAGATGCGTTTTCCTCAAGTCGGTCTTTATCGGGCTTGAACTCAATGGAAAGTTCACGAAGCAGCTGCTCTTCTATGGCGTCTGTGTCAAGCTTTTTGCTGTGGCGGTCGATCACTGAGTCGCAATAGTCGCACAGGAGGTCGAGAATGTCACTTGTAAGGCGTTCCTTAATAAGGCCGTCGCGCCGACGGGTGTAAATGACTTCGCGCTGCTGGTTGAGAACATCGTCATATTCAAGCAGTCGTTTGCGGATAGCGAAATTCTGCTCCTCAACCTTTTTCTGTGCCCGCTCAATGGATTTTGTGATCATGGAGTGCTCAATCACATCGCCCTCTTCGTGACCGAGCCGATCCATAACCGAAATAACCCTGTCGGAGCCGAAGAGGCGCATCAGTTCATCTTCAAGTGAGACAAAAAAGACAGATTCCCCGGGATCACCCTGACGGCCTGCGCGGCCTCGAAGCTGCCGGTCAATACGGCGTGACTCATGGCGTTCCGAACCAAGAATGTACAGGCCGCCGTTTTCCCTGACACCTTCGCCGAGTTTGATGTCGGTGCCACGACCTGCCATGTTTGTGGCAATGGTAACGGCTCCGGGGCGGCCTGCGCCCTCAACAATTTCTGCCTCCCGTTCGTTCTGCTTTGCATTGAGCACATTGTGGGCGATTCGTCGTGCTCTGAGCATTCTTGAAAGGGTTTCAGAAACCTCCACGCTGGTTGTTCCAACCAGCACGGGCTGTCCTTTTTTCTGGAGTTCCTCAACCTTCAGCGCTATGGCGTTATACTTTTCACGCCGTGTCTTGTAGACCAAATCGTCCATGTCTTTACGGACAATGGGACGGTTGGTGGGAATGGCAACAACATCCAGCTTGTATATTTCATAAAATTCAGAGGCTTCCGTTTCGGCCGTTCCGGTCATACCGGCAAGCTTTTCATAAAGGCGGAAGAAGTTCTGGATTGTAACGGTTGCCATGGTCTGCGTTTCACCCTCAATCTTCACATTCTCCTTGGCTTCAATTGCCTGATGAAGTCCGTCGCTGTATCGTCTTCCGGGGAGAATCCGGCCGGTGAACTCATCAACAATCATGACCTGGCCGTTCTGGACCACATATTCGTCATCTTTAAGGAACAGTGAGTATGCTTTGAGCAACTGACTGATATTATGCAGCCGCTCGGAGCGTTCGGCAAAGAGTCGATAGACCTCGTCCTTCCGGGTAATTTTATCAGCGGCGCTGACGGATTCATCGTCATCGATGCCAGCCACTTCGGTACCGACATCGGGAAGAAGAAAGAGATCTCTGTCCTGATGGCTCAATTTGCTGAGAAACTCTCGTCCCTTGTCTGTCAGGTCAATGGTTCCGGCTTTTTCATCAACAGCAAAGTAAAGTTCATCATCAACCTCATGCATCCTGCTTGAATTGTCGCGCAGATACTCGTTTTCCGTGACCTGAATGAGTTTGGCCATCCCCTGCTGGGAGAGGACCTTGATGAAGCGGGTGTTTTTAGGCTGGCCCCGTTTGACGCGAAGCAGGGCCAGTCCTGCATCTGGGCTTTGCGGTGACTCTTTAAGGGCTTTTTCGGCCTCTGTCAGGTATGATGCCGCAAGCTGCTGCTGGGCACGCACAATCTGCTCAATCCAGGGTTTGATTTCCTGAAACTGGCTGTTGTCGGAATTTGGTACGGGGCCTGAAATAATGAGCGGTGTACGGGCTTCGTCAATCAGCACACTGTCAACCTCATCGACGATAGCGAAATAGAAATCGCGCTGCACCATATCCTCAACAGTGCCAGCCATATTGTCGCGAAGATAATCGAAGCCGAACTCGTTGTTCGTGCCGTAGGTGACATCACACTGATACTGCTGACGGCGTTCTTCGGGCCTCATGGTGTTGAGAATCACCCCGACCGATATATCGTGAAAGGCAAAGACAGGGTTCATCCACTCCTTGTCCCGCTGAGCCAGATAATCGTTGACAGTGACAAGATGAACTCCGCGCCCTGTTAGGGCATTGAGAAATGTAGGAAGTGTGGAAACGAGAGTTTTCCCCTCTCCGGTAGCCATTTCGGATATTTTCCCGGAATGGAGCACAATCCCTCCAATAAGCTGTACATCGTAGGGCACCATGTCCCAGACAACATCTCTCCCCATAACCTGATAGGTCAGCCCCTTGAGGCGTCGGCAGGTCTCTTTTACAAGCGCAAAGGTTTCGGTAAGCACCTCTTCAAGAGCCGAGGCTGTTGTCTCTTCATATTCTTTAGCAAGAGCATCAAGCGATGAGTGTATTGATTCCGCATCTTCAAGCGAAATGTCAGCATTGTCAAGCTGACTGTACAAGTCGCGCTTTCTCTGTTCAATAGGTTGAAGAGAGCTTCGAACTCTCCTCTTAAGGGCTCTGCCTTTCTCCTTCAGCTCTTCATCGCTGCATGATGTCAGCTCTTCCTGTATCTCGTTTATTCGAGTGATGACAGGCTGGATTTTCTGTATGTCTTTTTCGTGTTTTGACCCGAAAATTTTCTCAAATATTTTCAACATCTCTCAATGGTGGTTCGCTGTGGCATAAGGCCCTGGCGGGCGTTAATGGCTGTATTATGGTTTCTTAAGGTATTGAATTAGAGGGTGAGAAAAAAGCCTGTGCTCAAAAAGCTTTCATGTTCCTCTCAGTTGTCCGCCAGCAGTGAAAAAGGTGATGACCGGCATATCCTGCAAGGCTTGCACCAAGCAGTTCTACAGCTTCTCGCTGAAGATGGAGATATCTCTTTTGACTCAGCCCTGATCGAGAGGAGCCTATGCTGAACCAGGCAGACAAAAACTGCTCCACATGGGTGTCGATAGGAAAGGCATCAAAACGGCCCATCCCGAAGAGAGCGATGCAATCAGCAATCTTGTATCCAATGCCTCTTAGGGAGGTAAGTTCTCGCTGAATCTCGCTTAATGGCACTGATGGCTCTGAAAGAGCATGAAGGTCCAGAGCGCCGATTGCTGCAAGGCGAGACGCCTCCCGGATATTGTTGGCTCGGATGGAATTATTGTTGCAGCAGCTCCTGAGCATTTCGGGGTCAGCATCCGCAAGTTCCTGCGGGTCGGGAAAGCTGAAAAGGGGAGTGTCGGTGCCACTTAAGTTTCCATGCAGCTCTTTGCCGAAACAGCGACAAAGCATGGCCACCTGGCGCCGGATCATTGCCATGCCTATGCCCTGAGCGCACATGAATGTGACAAGGGCTTCATAAGGATCCTGTCGGAGCACCCTCAAGCCTTCAAGTTGAAGCAGCCTTTTCGTTAGATGAGGAAAACGGGAATGGAACTCGTCATCAAAGAGCGTCTGATTGGCGATGTCCAGCGAAAAATACCGTTCAAAGAATTGTTCAACAGGAATCCTATGGAAATATTCCGCGTCCGTTTCTATCGAAAACGATGCAGAATTAATTTGCCGGATTGCGACAGGATGGCTATCAATTACTGACAGATATAACCCGGAGATAACATCTGATTTATTCCACATGAATGACTGCCCGCTGAAGAGTGTATTCTCTACGCTTATCAGCTGATCGCTGCTTATTATGACAGTTTTTCGGCTCAAACTATCAGCTGTTTCTGGTGAAAGTAATTGGCGATCTTTGTATTCATAAAAAGGTGTTTGTGCGATATTCTAATCTATTCAAATAAAATAACATGCTATACTTAGATTAAAATATTTCTATGTTTCATGTGTGTTTGTAAAATATAATATAACTGATGATGTTGGTGTATATATGGGTTCAATAATATTGTTTCGTCTGTGTGTTTATTTGGCGGGTGGTGTTGCGGTGATTGTTTGTGGGTCGGGCAGGTATTCTGTAATCAGGCTTTATATCTGTTTCTTCTGTCTGATTTGAGAAAAGAATTTTGAGAGTGATGGCTGTGCCTCTTCATCTCCCTGTACAAGCTCAAATGTTGTGTTTCGTGCTTCGTTTTGGGTAAGAGAAAGGACTGCTGTTTCGGCGGCATCACCTCTTGATACTGAGCCCGTTATTGTGTCGCCTGTGCTGAAAACAAGGCTATGCCGGAACGGAGGGGTGTCCAGAAGTCCTCCGGGGCGGAGGATTGTGTGGGAGTATTCGGGGGAGCTGAAAAGAGTGCGGATTGTGTTTTCCCCCTCCAGTTTCATGCTGAGAACTTTGCCATATTTATTCAGGGGATGATCTTCCTTTGTTGCTCCCAGAGAGCTGATCAGAATGAAGTGTTTGGCCCCGGACTCTTTTGCGAGAACTCCAAGCTGCTGAATACCGTCACGATCAATTGCAGATGGGGGAGGGGAATCCGGGTCTGCAGGATTGCTTCCAACAGCACAAATGACTGCATCGATTCCATGAAGAGCATCTCTTGTTTCAGCTTCGTCCTGAATGGAGCCAACGCGGAGGATGCCAGCCGCATCAGCACCAAAGAGCGTTATTGCCTTTTTGGTTGAGCGTACAAACAGACGAAAATCAATGCCGTAGTGGCTCAGTCTGTGGACTATTTCAGCTCCTGTGCGTCCTGTTGCACCGGCAACAAGCACCCGTCCCTTGTATGGTTGCATACATTTTCAGTTAAAGAGTGAAAATCTGACATTCCAGGCCATGGTAAAGTCAATCATGGCATGGAGCAGAATGACGGAGCGGATGTCGCGGTACCAGAAAAAGCTTAATGCCCAGCTGCCGGCAATCAGCAGCTGTACGGGCATGAAGAAGGGTTTGAACGGGCTTGCCTGATCAACATGCTCTGGAAGGATGTTGATCCAGAACAGGCCGTGGATCAGGCCGCTGTAGATGATGAAGAGAAGGAATCCGGCAGAAAAAAGCAGCCATGGGTTGCCTGTGGCTTTGCCTGCAAGCAGAGTTCCAAGGCGGAATACGGCATAGAACATGAAAGTTTCCGCTATGCCGTTGCCGACACTGAATACCAGAAGGGTCCAGAGGTCGAGTGGACGGCCGCTGCTGAAGGTTGAGTTTGAGTACACCCATGCATTGAGCGCAACAATCAAGAGGGAGGCGGTAAGCAGAATAATGCGGCGCGGCCCAAAATCGGTGCTAAAGGAGAAAATGTCCTTCCTGAAAAATGCAAGCCCGATGCCGATTGCGATAATCCAGTAGGTGTATACCATAAAGGGGACACTGAGTTCCATTGTGGTGGCAGGTTTTGGTTTTTAGTGTGGCTGGTCGTTTGATTGTTCGTCAATTCCGGCAAGATAGGAGCTTCGTACAAAGGGGCCTGACTGTACCGTAGAGAATCCTATGGTGAGGGCCTCGTTACGGTAGGCGTCAAATTCTTCGGGCGGAACATACCTCTCAACAGGAAGATGTGAGGCTGTCGGCTGAAGATACTGTCCTATGGTAAGTTGTGAGCATCCCGCCTCCCTGAGATCTCTCATGGATGAAAGCACCTCATCAAATGTTTCTCCCATACCAACCATCATCCCCGACTTTGTGGTGAGGCCGTGAAGGGCAAGCGCCCGCTCAAGAATTGAGAGTGAACGATGATAACGGGCAAGAGGTCGTACCTTACGATAGAGCCGGGGAACAGTTTCAATATTGTGGTTCAGTACTTCCGGGAGTTCTTTCATGACAAGGTCGAGAGCATCATGATTTCCCGCAAAATCAGGAATCAGGCACTCCAGACCTGCGTCGGGAGAAGATGTCCGTACCGCCCTCATGGTTTCAGCCCAATGCGCTGCCCCTCCATCCTGCAGGTCATCGCGGTTGACGCTGGTGAGCACAGTGTACTTCAGTTTCATAGTCAGAACAGCCTCAGCAATACGGGACGGCTCCTGAGGATCCGGTGGAAGAGGTTTCTGTTCGGTACCAATGGCGCAGAACCGGCAGCTTCTTGTGCATACATTTCCGAGAAGCAGAAAGGTTGCCGTACCTCGTGACCAGCACTCCCGGGTGTTGGGACACATGGCTGAACGGCAGACCGTATTGAGGGATTTTTCGGATAACAGTCGCTGAATGTCCCCGAATTCCGGACCAGTCCTCATTCTGAGTTTGAGCCATTCGGGTTTTCGCATGCGCTGATCTGCCATAAAAATACTTGAGGCTTGAAGGGCGGTGTTGTTTCTTAGCCTGAATATAAAAAATTACAGGTGAAGGAGTGTTTTTGCTTTGACGATTATCCGAATAGTTTAACTTTATAGTTAAATAGTGAAAAGCAAGCAGCAGAATGATGCGGAAAGCAATGAACAGAGTACATCAGGAGCCTGAAACCGAACGCAGGATTCTCTGCAGTGCGGAGAAGGTGTTTTACCGTCAAGGTTATGATGGTGCACGGATGCAGGAGATTGCTGATGAAGCAGGAATAAACAAGGCTCTGCTCCATTATTATTTCAGAAGTAAGGATAGACTGTTTGATGCAGTGTTCTCAGATGCTGTTCTGCGCCTGGTCCCTCCGGTTTTTGCGGTTATGAACAGCGATTCTGCTTTGATGGATAAAGTTCGTGGATTTGTTGATGCGTATTTCAGTACAGTCAGCCAAAATCCGTTTCTTCCGGGATTTGTTGTTCATGAAATGCACCGCAATCCTTCAAGGTTTTCTGAAATAATCAAAGAGAGTCGGCTTCTTATGCTTGAAGGCCTTCAGCATCAGCTTGACGAGGGCGCCGCCAATGGAGAGTTGATTCCCATGCAGGCAGAGCAGTTCATTCTCAACCTTCTCTCTTTGTGTGCGTTTCCGTTTGTAGCAGCCGGAGCAATGCAGTCCGTTTCAGGAAAAAACGATGCTGAGTATCAACAACTGCTTGAGGAGCGCAGGGAGCTGATTCCCCAATGGATGTCTCGGCTGGTAGAGTGTGGCGCCTGATTGAACAAACAGTGTTAACCCCTTGATAATAGAGTTATGAAATCATTCAGAAAAGCTCTGTGTTCGGCAGGCATTCTTGCTTCACTGGCACTCTCGGGATGTGGAGGAGGCGGGCAGCCGGACGGGTATGGTAATTTTGAGTCAACAGAAATCATTGTCTCAAGTGAATCATCAGGCAAACTTCTCAGCTTCCCGGTTGAAGAGGGCGAGAAGTTGGACAAAGGTGCAATTGCAGCCCTTGTTGATACCACTCAGCTGCATTTCAGTCTTCAGCAGCTGCTTGCGCAACAGAAAGGAATGAAAACAAAAAAGCCCTCTCTGCGAGCCGAGTCGGGCATTTATCGCCAGCAACGCAACAACCTGCAGCAGGATGTGCGTCGGTACCGTAGACTTGTTGCTGAAGGTGCCGCTCCGGCGCGGCAGCTTGAAGAGCTGGAGAATCAGGTCAAAGTTGTTGACCGCCAGATAGCCTCAGTGGCAACCCGTAACCCTGAAGTTGACCAGGAGGTCCGTTCAATAGAGGCGCAAATTCTTCAGCTGCGCGATCAGATTGCGCGAAGTGCGGTGGTGAATCCATCTAAGGGAGTGGTACTGGCAACCTATGCTGAGGAAGGCGAGCTGACCTCCTATGGGAAACCTCTCTACAGAATAGCCGATCTTGAGTCCATGTACCTGAGGGTCTATCTGAGCCTCTCACAGCTTGCTTCAGTAGCACTTGGCGACAGTGTGGATGTGCTCGTGGACGGGGAAAAACCAGCTGAGCACACCCTCAGTGGCAGAGTGAGCTGGATATCATCCAAAGCTGAGTTTACTCCTAAAATCATTCAGACCCGTGAAGACAGGGTGAGCATGGTCTATGCCGTTAAGGTACTGGTTAAGAACCCCGATGGGCTGCTCAAAATAGGGATGCCTGGCGAAATTCGATTCCGCAAAGCAGAGGAGCAATGAAAACCGCTGTGCAGGTGGAGGGCGTCACCAAAACATTCAAAACCCTCACTGCTCTATCCAATGTGTCGCTCAGTGTACATGAAGGGGAGCTTTTTGGCATAATCGGAGCTGACGGGGCAGGGAAGACCACCCTTTTCAGGATTCTCTGTACCCTTATGCTTGCCGATGAGGGAGAGGCCGAGGTACTGGGTCTTGATACGCTCAAAGAGTATCGGAGCATCAGAAGTCGAATCGGGTATATGCCTGGGCGTTTCTCACTCTATACGGATCTCAGTGTGGAAGAGAATCTCAAGTTTTTCGCCACCGTATTCAATACGACGGTTGAGGAGAACTATGAGCTCATAGCCGATATTTACATCCAGCTTGAACCGTTCAAAAAACGCATGGCGGGCCAGCTCTCAGGAGGCATGAAACAGAAGCTCGCACTCTGCTGTGCGCTGATTCATCGTCCGGATCTTTTGCTTCTTGATGAGCCTACAACCGGTGTTGACGCGGTTTCAAGGCGTGAATTCTGGCAGATGCTCGGGCGGCTTAAAGAGCAGGGGATCACTATTCTGGTTTCAACCCCTTATATGGACGAAGCGTCTCTTTGCGATCGGGTCGCTTTTCTCCAGGATGGGACCATTCTTGCCGTTGATACTCCTGTTGGCATAAACCGACTCTTTACGGCGCCACTTTTTGCCGTTCGCGCCAACGACAAACACAAGCTTCTGACCCGCCTCCGCTCCTATCCTTATGCAGGGTCCGTTTATGCATTTGGAAGCAGTGTGCATTATACACTCAGCCGCGCGACAGCCTCAATTGAAGAGCTTGAGCGGTATCTGTTGGAGTCGGGACTTCAGGGCGTCACTATAGAGAAGATTGAACCAGGTATTGAAGATACCTTCATGGCACTGATGAAAACAGATAACGAGAGACTTCATGGGTGAGCCTGTTATTCATACCGAGCAGCTTACCCGGACATTCGGAGAGTTCAGGGCTGTTGACGCTATTTCATTTTCAGTGGATTCAGGAGAGGTTTTCGGCTTTCTCGGAGCAAACGGGGCAGGGAAGACCACGGCCATGAAAATGCTTACCGGCCTCCTTCTCCCCACAAGCGGGAAGGCATCTGTTGCCGGTTTTGATGTGTTCAGTGAAACGGAATCCATAAAGAAAAACATAGGCTACATGAGTCAGCGGTTCTCTCTCTACGATGACCTGACAGCCCGCGAAAATATCCGTTTTTTTGGGGGTGTTTATGGCCTCTCGTCCTCTACCATAAAAGAGAAAAGCGAGGCATTGCTTGCCTCACTCGACCTTCTGGCGGTAGCCGATTCCAGGCTTTCCGATCTGCCGCTCGGCTGGAAACAGAAACTTGCGTTTTCCGTTGCTCTTCTGCATGAACCCAAAATCGTTTTTCTTGACGAACCGACCGGAGGGGTTGACCCATTGACCCGAAGGCGGTTCTGGGATATGATTTACGAGGCAGCAGACAGAGGTATAACTGTTTTTGTTACAACCCATTACATGGATGAAGCGGAATACTGTGACCGTGTGTCCATTATGGTTAACGGTCGAATAGCTGCGCTTGAGACGCCTGCGGCCATGAAAGAGTCTTTTGGCGTCACAACCATGGACGAACTCTTTATCCGCCTTGTCAGGCCCGGATCGGGGGAGACTACATGAAAGAGTGGAGCAGTTTTGTAGGGTTTGTCATCAAGGAGTTCTACCACATATTCCGCGATCGGCGCACCGCGGCTATTCTTTTTGGCATGCCGGTCATACAGCTTCTTCTTTTTGGCTATGCCATCCGAAACGAAGTACAGGAGGTCAAAATCGGAATTGCTGACCTCTCCCGGGATGCTGTAAGTCAGGCCATTACCGACAAGCTCCTCTCGTCGGGAACCTTTGTTCTGGTAGAGAACCTCAAGAGCCCCTCAGAATTAGAGGAGGCTTTCGGCTCAGGAGCCATGAGCGAAGCAGTAGTCTTTGAGCCTGCATCAGGGCGGGAGATTCAGCGGGAAGGCAGCATCGACATACAGGTGATAACGGACGGCTCTGACCCCAATGTCTCACGCATTATTACCGGCTATACAGCCTCGGTGATTCGCGACTATCTGAGTGAAGCCGCCACTGCGCTTGATGCGCCTAAGGGGGTTGTGCCGGTGCCGCTCATGATGTTCAACCCCGGCTTGAAGAGCGTCTATCTCTTTGTTCCCGGTCTTATGGCGCTTATTCTTATGCTTGTGTCGGCTCTGATGACCTCCATCAGTATTACCAGGGAAAAAGAGAGCGGCACCATGGAGGTGCTGCTGGTTTCCTCCCTTAGGCCCATTCAGATTATTGTGGGCAAGGTGGTGCCGTATTTCCTGCTTTCATTTATCAATGTTGTCTCTATTCTCGCCATTGCCTCGCTTGTTTTCGGCGTACCCTGCAGAGGAAGTGTTCTGCTGCTTATGGTCGAGTCGCTTCTTTTCATCATGACAGCGCTTTCACTGGGCATGTTTATTTCCACCATTACCTCTTCACAGCAGGTGGCAATGATGATTTCTCTTGGCGGGCTGCTGCTCCCGACAATCCTTCTTTCAGGGTTTATTTTTCCTGTTGCCAGCATGCCTCTGCCACTGCAGGTCATAAGCAATGTGATTCCTGCAAAGTGGTATCTCATTATTGTGAGGGCCATTATGCTTAAAGGAGCCGGGTTCTCGGTTCTCTTGCAGGAGACGCTTGTTTTGGTTGCCATGACCGTGGTGCTTATTGCTGCCAGCTTGAGAAACTTCAGCGAACGACTCCAGTGAAGAATGGTATATGACCATCGTTAAAACATTGCCTACATGAGGGTTATTGGATTTCTGCTGCAGAAGGAGTTTCTGCAGATATTCCGCAACAAGGGGATGCTGCCAATCATCTTCATTATGCCGTTCATCCAGCTGGTGATTCTCTCGAACGCGGCCACTTTTGATGTGAGAAATGTGCCGCTCAACCTTCAGGATCTTGACAGGAGTTCACTTTCCGGACGGTTGAGTGAACAGTTCACCGGATCCGGGTATTTTCAGCTGACAGGGGAGTCGTCTACCTCCACTCAGGCTCTTGATGTGCTGGTGGGGGGCAATGCCGATCTGGTTCTTGTTATTCCAGAAGGGTTTGAAAAAGAGCTCATGCGGGGGGGGAACGCACAGGTACAGCTCATCATCAACGCAGAAGATGGTTTTTCAGCAGGGGTTATTCAGGGATATACTAATGACATCATCAATGCATTCAATCGCGACCTCATCCCTCAGTTGCCCGGAAGCACTGTTTCTGCTCCCCGGCAGAACATTTCCGTAAAGTCCTCAGCCTGGTACAACCCTGAACTGGTTTATGTGGACTACATGGTACCAGGTATTCTGGTGATACTGGTGACGCTTGTAGGTCTGTTTCTTTCAGGCATGAATGTGGTACGCGAAAAAGAGATAGGCACCATTGACCAGATCAATGTGACCCCTATGAAGCGATACCAGTTCATAACAGGAAAGCTTGTCCCCTTCTGGATTATTGGCCTTGGAGAGCTTACTCTCGGGCTCATCATTGCCAGGGCAGCCTTCCATGTGCCTATGCTTGGAAGCTACTGGCTCATCTATCTTGTGGCCGGCATCTACATGCTGGTGGTTCTGGGTATGGGACTTTTGATTTCAACACTCACCGACTCACAGCAGCAGGCAATGTTCATTGCCTGGTTCTTCATGGTCATCTTCAC
>JABMPC010000041.1 GCA_013203905.1 Chlorobium sp.
CTCAGTCATGAGTGTCCCCAACTCTATGAGTGTCCCCAACTCTATGAGTGTCCCCAACTCTAAGCGTTTGGTTTCCTGCTTTTCGGGGATTTAGTGTTATGTTTGGTGATTGGGATTTGTTGAACGGGAAAGTTTTTGATTATGGATGGTTATCGGTTCGAGATTGAGATGGGGGTTCGCGATTATGAGTGCGATATGCAGGGGATTGTCAATAATAGCGTCTACCAGAATTATCTTGAGCATGCCCGTCATGAGTTCCTGAAGGAGGTTGGTGCTGATTTCGGGGAGTATGCGAAGATGGGAATCAATCTTGTGGTTGTGCGCGCTGAGCTTGATTATAGGTTTCCGCTGAGGAGTGGCGACCGGTTTGCAGTTGGGCTGAATTTCAGGCGGGAGTCAGTGTTGAGGTTTGCTTTTTATCAGGATATTGTCCGTTTGCCGTGCAGAAAGCCGGTGCTGCGGGCTAAAATTATTGGTACGGCGCTGAATGGATCGGGCCGTCCTGAAATACCGGCATCTCTTGGCGCCCTTCTTGATGGTGGGGCGGAGGGAGAAACTATGGAGACAAGTGTATGAAACCGCTTCGTGAGGTTGCTGCTGCTTATGCGGCTTTGGGAAATGCTGAACGGCAGCTTGAATTGGGAGCGTTTGAGGATGCTGCAGTGAGCTGTAGGAGCGCTATGGAGATTTCCCGGACGGTGGCGGAGGAGGAGGTTTTTGATCATGCGGGATTTGATGCGTTCTCTCATGCATGGCTTTCAAGGGCGCTTGGCCAGTTGGGCCGGTTTGAGGAGTCGCTTGCTTCAGCAGAGCTATCGCTTGATTATTTCAACCGAAGGGGTGAGCTGCAGGAGGCGGGGGGAAAAATGTGGATAACGGCTGTGATGCAGAGGGCTCTGGCTTTTGATGCTCTTGGACGGCAGGAAGAGGCTCTTGTGGAGCTGAAGAAGGGGGTGGAGATGATTCATGAGAGAAAGGGAGATATGGCGGAAAAGGAGTCGTACCTTCGTGAGGCAGCGCTGCGCATTGCCCGGCTGGAAGATTTTCAGAAGCAGCAGAAACCGTCGGGCTACAAGGCCTGGTGGGAGTTCTGGTCGTAGCGTGATGGAAAGGGCCCCATCTATCCTTGTTGTCCGTCTGAGCTCCATCGGCGACATTATTCTGACGACGCCTGTGGTGCGGCGTCTTAAAGCGAGATGGCCCGGGGCTGTGATTGAGTATTGCACCCGGCCTGAGTTTCTTTGCCTGCTTTCCGGAAATCCGCATATTTCCTTGCTGCATACTCCCGACACGCTTCCTGAGGGTTCGTATGATCTGGTTGTCGATCTTCAGAACAGCCGTCGCTCGCGCTCTCTGCTGCGGAGGGTTGAGGGTGAGGTCTGTGCTCGGTACCGGAAAGCGAACTGGAAAAAGTGGCTTCTGGTGCATCTAAAGCTTCGTGTTGATGCTCTCTCTTCAAGTGTTGTGGAGCGATATCAGGCCTCCCTGGAGGATGTGGTTCTGCAGGATGACGCCCTTGGGTGCGAACTGTTTCCTTCTGATGAGGATGCGCTCTATGCCTCATCTCTCATTGCGACCGGCGAGCGGGTGCTGGGGGTTGCCTGCGGGGCCCGGCATTTCACGAAACGGTGGCCGCCGGAGCATTTTGCCGAGGCAATCCGTCTTGTTGTGGCTGGCGAAAAGGTGAAGGTGCTTCTTCTGGGGGGAAAGGATGATCGGCAGAATGCTCTGGCCATTATTGACCTGCTTAGCGAAAGGACTCTGGAGGGTGTGCAGGATTTGACCGGGAAGTGTACACTGATGCAGACGGCCGCACTGCTCAGACGGTGCGATGCGGTGCTGACCAATGATACGGGGCTGATGCACGAGGCTTCGGCTTTTTCGCGAAGGCTCTTCGTGCTGTTTGGCTCATCGGATGCTTCTTTCGGATTTCTTCCCTACAATACCCCGTTTGAGCTGTTTGAGGTTCAGGGTCTTTCCTGCCGGCCGTGTTCGCATATCGGTCGGGAGCGGTGCCCTGAAAAGCATTTCCGCTGCATGCGCGACATTCTTCCTTCAAGGGTTGCCGAGAGTATTCTTGCGTTTTTCAGAGGCTTTGCGTGATTGAAAATGCGGGGCAGGGCGGTTGCGTGAGGGGAAATGAGTGGCAAGGTTGGAAATGAGATGGTGATGTCTTACATTTAAGGTCCAAATTTGCGGGCGGTGTTTGCGCTTTGTTGCGTGAAGCCGTGGGTCCGGTGTGCGCAATCCCGGAACCTCGCCGTCTGCAAGCAACTGAGGATACTCAATCATTATTGCAATTGCGCTATGGAAACAAACAAATTATACGAATGCACAGTCATCATTGACGGCGGGCTTCAGGATGAGCCTATTGCCGAAGCAATGGCGATGGTGCAGAAGGTCATTACCGAAAAGGGTGGAAGCATCAAGAGCGTTCTTGATATCGGTCGCAGGAAAACTGCTTATCCGATCAACAAGAAGACTATTGGTTACTACGCCCACATTGAATTTACCGCTGCCACTCCGGTTATTGCCGAGATTGAGCGCGTTATCCGTTATGAGGAGGCCCTGCTGCGCTACCTGATCATCCATCTGACAACGCCTCTGCTTGAGATGCGCAAGAGGGTTGAGAAGTACAGTGTCGTGATTGGCAGCCCGGAAGACAAGGCCGCCGCTGAGGCTGAAGCCTCAGAAGAGGAAAAAAAGTGATTGTGAGTCGTTGTGGCTGAGATGGCTATGGCAGTTGAGCTTTATGAGATATAAACGGAGGGTGTGTTATGGCTGAATTGAAAATGCCGGAGATAAACGGTGTTGTCATTGCGGGGAATCTTACCAAAGACCCTGTTTTCAGGCAGACAAATTCAGGTGGAACGCCAGTCGTGAATTTTTCAATAGCATGCAATCGCCGGTTCCGCGACAGCAACCATCAGTGGCAGGAGGATGTCTGCTATGTGGGGGTGGTTGCCTGGAACAAGCTTGCCGAAAGCTGCCGCGACAATCTGAAGAAAAGTTCTGCTGTCCTTGTTGACGGTGAATTGCAGAGCCGCACATGGAAAGCGCAGGACGGAGCATCACGGACCGTGGTCGAAATCAAGGCAAGACGGATCCAGTTCCTCAATAAACGGAAAAGGGATGGTGAGGAGGATCACGATGGCTTTATAGAGGACGAGAGTCATGAACTCCATCATGAGGATCTTCATGAAGAGGATGCCGGCCACATTTATGAATACAAATATCTCTCCTCCGATTGAGGGGGCGGGTTAAGCCAAATTCGCAATGAAACCAATGAGACAGAAGCCCGGAAGAGGGCAGGGCAACAAATCAATCAGCAACGCCCTGGCATCAAAGAAAAAGGTGTCGAAAAACCAGGCTGTGTTTTTTGATTACCGTGACGACCGCAAGCTGAAAAGATTCATCAACGATCAGGGAAAAATGATTCCCCGTCGCATTACGGGACTTTCGGCCAAGGAGCAGAACCTTTTGACCCATTCGGTGAAATGGGCGCGGTTCCTGGCTGTTATTCCTTATGTGTCTGATGAGTACAAGTAAAATATTTTGCAATCTTTGAAACGAGGAAGCTAAGAAGTGAAAGTCATTTTAAGAAAAGATGTGGCTGCCCTTGGCGATGCAGGTGAAGTTGTTGCCGTGAAGAACGGTTATGCAAACAACTTCCTGATTCCGCAGGGCATGGCCACGAGGGCTACCGAGGGAACCCTCAGGGCTCTTGAAACAGAAAAGAAACAGCAGGCGAAGAAAATGGAGCTGCTAAGAAAGAGCGCTCGTGATCTTGCCGCCAAAATTGAGCAGATGACACTGAAAATCCAGGCGAAAGCAGGCGATTCGGGCAAACTGTTCGGAACGGTTACTTCGGCTGATATTTCCGAGGTGCTGAAGGCTCAGGGCGTTGAAATCGATCGCCGCAAAATCACCATAGAGGCTCCTGTCAAGGCGCTTGGCAAGTATGAAGCTGAAGCGAAGCTTTTCAGTGATGTTACCGTGAAGGTTTCGTTTGAGGTTGAGGCGGAAGGGGTTGAGGCCTAAAGGGCATTACCTTCCCTGTCACAGTGATAAAAAGCTCCGCATCCTTCGGGTATGCGGAGCTTTTTATTTATCTTCCGCGAGGAGATTCATGTACCGTTTTTTTAATTAGGACCTCACTTCGTATGATTCAGACCCTTCTGCAGGAAAAATATCCTGTTTATACTATACAGTTTGATAAAAAAGAGACGAGCTGTGGCAGTGTTGACGATATCATTGCCCATTTCAAAAAGCGCATTGACGCCAATCCTGTCGTCTGTTACATTGGCGTGTTTGACCATTATGCCCACACGGCTTCGCTTGATGGCGGGGTGATTGCGCCCGGCATCAAGGCGGCGAAGAATATTCTGTTCTGCTTCGGCAAGGAAATGCCGAGTCCGCTGGTGCTGGCTGTACGACCCCGTTCTATCGGTGTGACGGAGATAGATGATTCGTTTGTTGTGACATTTCTTGAGGCTCCCAACCCTACGGCTAATGAGGCCATGGAGAGCTGGACGAAAGCACTGAAGGATATCGGGTAGCGGGCGAGCAGGCGTTTTTTCTCTCTGCCCGCCTGTGGGGTTGTGTGACGGGCTTTTCTCTGCGCCCCTTATGCCGTGAACTGGCGGAGCATTCGGAGGTCGTTCTCAAAGAGAAGACGGATGTCGTCTATCTTGTAGTGGAGAAGAACGGTTCTGTCTACACCCATGCCGAATGCATACCCGCTCCATACCTCAGGGTCTATGCCGCAGTTCTGTATGACATTGGGGTGTACCATACCGCATCCCATGATTTCAAGCCATCCTGATTTCTTGCAGACTTTACACCCTTTTCCCCCACAGAGGTAACAGGTGACATCAACTTCGGCGGAAGGTTCTGTAAAAGGGAAAAAGCTGGGACGGAAGCGTAGCTTTACTTCAGAGCCGAACATCTGGTGGGCAAAGGAGTATATGGTCGCCTTGAGGTCGGCAAAAGTCACCCCTTTGTCTATATAAAGCCCTTCAAGCTGGTGGAAAACGCAGTAGCTCCTGGAGCTGATGGCTTCGTTCCTGTATACTTTTCCGGGGCAGATGACGCGAATGGGGGGGGGCTGATCGAGCATGACCCGAACCTGCACCGGTGAGGTGTGTGTTCGGAGAAGGACATCATCTTCATTCCCGTTCCGTTTGACAAAAAAGGTATCCTGCATGTCTCTTGCCGGATGGTCGGGGGGGAAGTTCAGCATGTCGAAATTGTAGCTGTCAAGCTCCAGTTCCGGGCCGGTGGCCATAGCAAATCCCATGGCGGAAAAAATCCCTTTCATCTCACCCAGAACTTTCTGGACAGGATGCTCACTGCCGGTGAAAGAGATTCTCCCCGGCAGGGTCAAATCAATTGACGGCTGAGAACTCTCTTCATGGTGACTGATGCTGTCGGTAGCTTCGGCGATTCTTGCTTCAGCGCTCTCTTTGAGCTGATTGAGCATAATGCCGATGTTTGGTCTGTCTGTGGGGCTGACTGACTTGAGCTGTGAGAAAAGGGCTGCTATCAACCCTTTTCTTACGGTATATCGCAGCCTGAACGATTCAATGTCTGCCTGCGAGTTCAGGGTGGCGTCATTGATTTCCTGCTGAAGGCTGCGTATGCTGTTTTCCATGAAGAGCGGTGTTCTGCTTAATCTATGATTGCTTTCACAAGCTGAGAGAAGGCCTCGGGATCCTTGACTGCAATTTCAGCCATTGCCTTGCGGTCGATTTCAACGCTCTTTTTGTTCATTGCGTCAACAAGGCGGGAGTAGGTTGTGCCGTTGAGGCGTGCAGCAGCGTTAATGCGCATGATCCAGAGGGCGCGGAAGGTGCGCTTTTTTGCGCGACGGTCGCGGTATGCATACTGTTCGGCTTTGTCTACGGCGTGCTTGACAACGGTCAGAACATTGCCGCGCGAACCCCAGTACCCTTTGGCTTTCTTTAAAACTCTTTTTCTGCGTGCCTTTGCGGCGACGGCATTATTTGCTTTCGGCATTGTAGTGTAAGGTTATGGATTGAGTGTTATGCCAGAATCATGCGCTTGATCTGCCTTTCCTTCTTCGTGCAGTCGAGCATGGTAGACTGGTGGAGGCGGCGCGTGCGTTTTCTGTTCTTTTTCTCGAGGTTGTGCGAACCGTTCATCCTCTCTCGTTTGATTCGGCCTGAAGCGGTTGTTTTGAACCGTTTGCAGGCACCGCGGTGCGATTTCATTTTAGGCATGACTGTCGTTGTTGTGTTGGTATTGAAAAATGCGAAGTCCAGTTTTACTCGTTGTTTCCGTCGGTCTCTTCGGGTTCGTCAGGAAGAGCCTCCAGTTGGCCGGTTTTGGTTCTGATCCGGTCGTAGGCGTCAATTTTCTTTTTGTCTGGTTCGAAGTAGACAAAAAGCTTTTTGCCCTCAAACTTGGGGTCGCCGTCACGGTTTCCTACAACGCTCAGCCTTTCGGTCAGCCTTTCGGCAAGCTCCAGCCCCTTGTCTTTGTAGATGATGGAGCGGCCGAGAAAGACGATTGTGGCGCGAACCCTGTTGCCTTTGCGGAGAAACTCCTCAAGGTGGGCGGTCTTGAAATCAAAGTCGTGCTTGTCGGTGTTTGGGTGAAACCGCAGCTCTTTGAGGGTTGTGGTTTTCTGTTTCTTTTTCAGGTCTTTGTCCCTCTGCGCCATTTTGAAGAGCAGCTTGCCAAGGTTGTCAAACTTGCATACAGGCGGCTCGGCGTTGGGCTGCACCTCGATAAGATCGGTGTTGCGCTCTTCTGCCATGCGTCGTGCGTCAACAGTCTGCATTACCTGCTGTGTGCCGTCTTGAAAAATAATGCGGACTTCTGGCACACGGATCTGCTCATTGACCCTATAGGTGATTTTTGGCTTCTGGGAAGTAACCTTCTGTTTCTTCATGCGTTCGTGGTTGGTTTGGTTGTCAGCCCTTTTGCGGCTATCTCGTTCAGAAGTTTTTCTGTCATGTCCTGAATACTGAAAGCTCCTTCGTCACCGATACGGTGGCGGCGAAGCGATACGGTGCGGCCCTCTTTTTCTTTCTGGCCTACAATGACCATAAAGGGGATCTTTGCCAGTTCTGCTTCACGGATTTTTCTTCCGATTTTTTCATTCCGGACATCAAGCTCAACACGGATTCCTGCGCGGTGCATGGCGTCCCGTACTTCACTGCCGTAGTCGTGTACATCTTCAGCAATCGGGAGTACCACGGCCTGAACCGGTGCGAGCCAGAGCGGGAAGTTGCCGGCAGTATGTTCAATGAGGACGCCGATGAAGCGTTCCATGGAGCCGAACGGTGCCCGGTGGATGACTATGGGACGGTGTTTCTGGCCGTCACTCCCTACGAAGGTAAGGTCAAATCGCTCAGGCATGACATAGTCTACCTGAACGGTTCCGAGCTGCCATTTCCGGCCGAGAGCGTCGCGAACGATAAAGTCGATTTTGGGACCGTAAAAGCTTGCTTCACCGACGCCTATGAAGTAGTTGATCTCCATGCGGTCCGCCGCTTCCGTCACATCTTTTTCGGCTTGTTCCCATACATCGGCTGTTCCGCCGTATTTTGACAAATTCAGCGGGTCGTGCATGGAAAGGCGTGTTTCCACTTCGGTGAATCCGAGCGTTGCAAAGACATGCCGGGTCAAATCAATGGCGTTGCAGATTTCATCAACCAGCTGATCAGGGCGGCAGTAGATGTGAGAGTCGTCCTGGGTAAAGCCCCGTGCGCGTACGAGCCCGTTCAGCTCTCCGGACTGTTCGTGGCGGTACACGGTGCCGAACTCAGCGAGGCGGACCGGCAGGTCGCGGTAGCTTCGCATTTTTGAGCTATATATAAGGTGGTGGTGCGGGCAGTTCATTGGTTTGAGAAGATACTGCTCTGCTTTGCCCTCTTCATCGTGATAGGTCAGTGGTGGAAACTGCGAATCGCTGTAATAGGGATAGTGACCTGACCGTTTGTAGAGGTCGATGTTTCCAATATGTGGGGTGTAGACCGGAAGGTAGCCGCGCCTGCGCTGCTCCTCTTTCAGGAATGATTCGAGTTCCTGGCGGATGATGGCCCCTTTGGGAAGCCATACGGGAAGACCGCTGCCGATTTCGGGTGAAAGCATGAAGAGCTCCAGCTCTTGCCCGAGTTTGCGGTGGTCGCGTTTTTTTGCCTCTTCCAGTGCCAGAAGATGTGTTTTGAGAAGCTTCTCGGAGGGGAAGGCTATCCCGTAGATCCGCTGCATGCTTTCGCGCGACTGGTCGCCGCGCCAGTATGAGGCGGATATGTTGAAAAGGCTGACTGCTTTGAGTGCTGCTGTTGAGAACAGGTGCGGGCCGCTGCAGAGGTCGGTGAAGCCGCCTTCATGGTAAAGGGAGACTGTTTCCTTCTCTTTGAGTGTGTCGGTGAGGATTTCAGCCTTGTAGGGGTCCTCCCGTACAGTGCGGAAGTACTCTATGGCCTGCGCGCGCGTCATTTCTTCCCGGACTATCGGGATGTTGCGCCCGGCGATCTGCAGCATGCGCTCTTCTATGGCTCTGAGGTCCTCTTCGGTAAAGCGGTGTTCTGAGGCAATATCGTAGTAGAAGCCCTGTTCAATGGCCGGACCGGCACCGAATTTTGAGCCCGGGAACAGTTCTTCTATGGCATGCGCCATGATATGGCTGGCGCTGTGCCAGAAAATTTCTTTCCCTTCGGGGGAGTCAAATGTAATGATTTCAACGGCGCAGTCTGCCGTGACGGGAGTTGACAGGTCAACGGCTTTGCCGTCTATCTTTATGGCTACGGCCTCTCGGGCAAGCCTGCGCCCTATTTCAAGGGCTATATCCATGCCGGTGCTTCCGGCGGGAAACGGTTTTCCTGTTCCGTCCGGCAGGGTAACAGTTACTGTTACCTGCTGATCCAGATTCTGAGACATATGTCGTGTCCAGTCGTTGTTGTTTTTCGGGCGGCAGGCGGCTTTGGCTATTGCGCGGATCCGTCTCCGAAATACTCTTCAATACAGCCTCTTATAGTCGGTGTTATCCGGCCGGGAGGGCTGTTTCAGTGCACTCTGTTTCCTGAAAATCTTTGCCGCATAGTCACGCTGGCATGGTTTTTTCAGGATAGGTGCGGTTACCCCGGTTCCGTATTGTGGATTTTAATAGTACGCATTATTTCCTAAAAATCCAAATCACAGAATGAGCGATACTGTTTCCGCAGTGACCGCTTCCTTGCCTTGACGGAGGGCCTGCTCTTCGGCTTTCTTTTTGAGTTCGCGGCCGAATGAGATCTGGCTGATGAAAGGGGCTTTTTTTACTGCCTCATTGAGGAGCGCTTCTGCGTCCGCATTCCATTCCATTTTTCTTGGGGAGGGGGCGGCTGAGTCGCTTTTCCTGTTGAGGGGGAGAAAGTTGAAGAGCATGTCGTAGAGGGCGTTGACTATCTCCTGCAGAAGAAAGACCGCTCCGCTGTGCCCCATGAAGGGAGTTCCCAGCGCTCTGCGGACTATGGGGCCGGGAAAGCCTGCGGGAATGAAGCGGGTTTTGGCGTCAAGTTCGGCGAGGTAGATTTTGTCGACAATCCGGCCAAAGAAAAACTGCGGCTGTGCCTGGGCGAGAGTCTCGCGGAGGGCGGTGTTGTCAGTCTCTTCGGTGGTGTGACTGAAGAGGCACTGCATGCCCATTTCACCGGCAAGAAATTTTTTCAGGCCGTTTGCGTAGGAGGCTGCCGCAACCACGCCGAAGCGGATTGTGGGAAACCATTCGGCCTGCGGGCCGCGCCAGAGATCCCAGATGGGGGCCAGAACGGTCTGTTTCTCTTCGGCAATGAACGCTTCTCCTGTTTGTTCACACCCGAGCAGTCGGGCGAGATCCAAAATGAAGGCTGAGGTTTCGTTGATGCCGAAGGGGCCGTAAAGAACCGGGCGGTCGAGAAGCTCAGCGAGACGGCTTCCGAACTCATGGTACATGACCACAATGACTTCAGAGTTTTTCAAATCGGAAATGTCGTTGAGTGTGCTTTCAAACGGATAGACATGTTTGAGGCGGCCACCGGCGCCGGCAATGAGCCGTTTTAGTTCAGCAAGGTCGGATGGGCTGTTGAAGCATCCGTAGGTCGGTCCGATAATACTGACTGTTCCGGGTTCAATTGCTGCGGGGAGAGTGTCGTTGAAGTTTGTGAAGAGCCACTCGAGTGCACGGTCGCGACCCTGCCATTCGTTTTCCCCCAAAGAGTTTGAGGGAAAGAAGCGGACAAGGGGGAACTGCATGGCAAGCATGCGTTCGTGGTCGCTGCCGATCATTTCGCTTTCCGCGCTGGAGACAAGAATGAGCTGACGGCCTGGTTCCTGCAGTTTTTCAATAGTGTCGCGGACAATTTCCGAGCTGCCCGAGGAGGCTATCTCTTTTTCGGTGAGGCTGGTGGGGGTAAAGTTCTCCAGATAGGGAATAGCGTCCGTATAGTCCATGACCGCTGCCCCGACAAGGTTGTAGCAGCCTACAGGAGCATCGGCTATGACATGCACATCGCTGAGGGCGCAGAAGGTGTTGACGGAGGCCCAGTAAGCGCTTGCGGTTGATTCATCTCGAACTGTCTTTCCCATGGTCGGCTGGTTCTTGCGGGTTGTTGGTGATGCTGAGTGTTATCGGTAGTTTCCCTTCGGCGTTCTGTTTGCCAAGAAGGATGCGGACTGCGTTTTTTTCGCTTTCTTCACCTGCGGAGAAGGTGCAGATGGAGTTGCTGATTTCGGGGAAGGTGTTGAGAATGTATGGGGTGCCGAGTGCCAGAAAGATAACCGGGGTTGTTGGCTGGTGTTTTTCTACAAGCTGGCTGATGAACTTCTTCTGGCTTTGGGTGAGGCGCCGGGAGTCGGGGCCGGGCAGTCGCTGAAGGGTGGAGCTGATGATGATGGCTGCGGCGCTGTCGGCCAGAGCTTCAGCCTGCTGGTAGGTGGTTGAGCTTGTTTTCGGGTTGAATGGAATATGCGTTGCGCTCCAGTGGCGGTCAATTTCCTTTGAGCATGCTGCTGCGGGGTGAGCCTTGTCGGTGTCGCTGAGAATCAGGTGGAGCACCGGGGCCGAGGAGGGGAGCTTGAGCGGGATGTTGCCACTCTCTTTTGTGATGGTAATGGAGCGGCGGGAGAGTTCGCTGGCAAGCGCTCTGTGTGAGGGTGGGCTGGAGAGTGCCGGGACATGGTTTAAATCGACTATGCGGTTCTGTTGTAGCTGGAGCCAGCGTTTTGCCTGCAGGATGCGCATGACGGAGTTGTTGATTCTTTCTTCTGTGATGAGGCCGCTTTTGACCGCTTCAAGCAGGGAGCGGTGGGTCAGTTCCGGGTCGGGGGAAAAGAGGAGCAGGTCGTTGCCGGCAAGAACGGCGCGGACTGAGATGTTCGGGATGTTGCTTCCGTTATAGAGCGCTTTCATGTTAAGCGCATCGGTGATGATGAGTCCTTTGAATCCGAGTTCCTGACGGAGAAGAGCGGTAACTATTTTAGGCGAGAGGGTTGCGGGTTCCATGGAGCCGGTGAGGGCGGGTACGGCAAGGTGGCCGACCATGACGCTCATGACCCCACGGTGGATGGCGGCCCGGAAGGGCTCGAGTTCATACTGCTCAAGGTGTTCTCTGCTGGCCTCGAGGACCGGGAGGGTGATGTGGCTGTCTACATGGGCGTCGCCATGGCCCGGAAAGTGTTTAATGGTGGCGATGAGACCTCCGCGCTGGAGCCCTTCAATATAAGCTCCGGTCATGCTGATTGCGGTTTCGGGGCGGTCGCTGAAGGATCGCGTGTTGATGACTGGGTTGAGCGGGTTGCTGTTCAAATCGCCTACAGGGGCATAGTTCTGCCTGATTCCGACCGCTTTTGCTTCGGCAGCGATGGCTGATCCCATTGCTTTTGTTAGTTGTGGCCGGCCGGCAGCGGCAACTGCCATGGCCGGCGGAAACTGTGTGCCTCCTTCAAGGCGCATGGCGGCGCCGTTTTCCATATCGGCACTCAAAAGAAGTGGTATCGGGGCGATTGACTGGAGGCTGTTGGCAAGCATGGCAGTTTTGAACATTCCCCCTTTGAGGAACATGACTCCGCCGATTGTCCCTTCGCGCACGAGCGATTCGAGTTTTTCCTGCTGTGGAGTGCTATCGGTTTCAAAGCCGCCGGGGCTGTCGGCAATGATCATCTGTCCGATTTTTATTGAGAGTGGCATCCGATTGAGTTCCCGAAGCAGCAGGGAGTCGGGCGGGGTGAAGATTTCCTCTGCCCGCCATGGCCTTTCAGCAGGTTTTGCCTGGAGTGGCAGCGTAACTGCCATTGCCGACAGGAAGGCTATGGCCGGTATGCATAAGGCGTAAAGCTTCTGAATCAAGCGTTTCATTCGGGGCCCGGGATGGTTTTCAGCAATAACTGCTCTGTTCTGATGAAAAGTAAACAAAATCCGGATAATGCGGTCGTATTCGATCAAAGGGAGTGTGTGTGTGGCGGGATGGGCAGCTGGTCAGCTCATGTAGAGGTAAGGCTTCCAGTCTTCAGTTGCTGCTGCTGTCAGCTGCTGCATGAACATGAGGTGGTTGGGGCGATGGGGCTGTTTCATTGTGGGCATGCCGGCTTCGCGGGGGGTTCGGTTGCCTTTTTTCGAGTTGCACCGGCGGCAGGCGGTGATGAGGTTTTCCCACGAGTCTTCACCTCCGCGGGATCGTGGGATGATGTGGTCTATGGTGAGCGGCGCGTCGGTTTTTCCGCAGTATTGGCACTGAAAGGCGTCACGGCGGATGATGTTTTTGCGGTTCAGCATGATCCGTTTGTAGGGAACCCTCACAAATACAGTGAGGCGGACAATGCTGGGCATTGGATAGGTTTCGGTGACGGTGCAGATGAAGCGTTCGGGGTGATGGGTGACCGGTACGGCCTTGCCGCCGAAGAGAAGGAGGATGGCTTTTTGGCCATCACACACACTCAGCGGCTCATAGCTGCTGTTGAGCACCAGGACTTTTGAGCGGATCAGTGACATTCCATTTCGGTTTATGTGTCATCGTTCCTGTCTTGAATAACTATAATGGGTTCTCGGCGGACTTCAAAGCGAATTCTGTGAATATTCCGTAAACAGCACACTCTTGTCGGTGCTGCCTGGCGCCGGAATTTTCCCTCAGCGGCAGCAGATGTTGAGCTGCCGGGAGGCCATGGCTTCGTCAAGCCTCCGCACCGGGGTGGTTTGGGGTGCGGCAAGCAGGTTTTCAGGGCTCTCTTCTGCCTCTTTGGCAATCTGCAGCATGGCGTCTGCAAAACGGTCAAGCGTTTCGCGCGATTCTGTTTCCGTGGGCTCAATCATCAGCGCTTCGCTGACTATGAGCGGGAAATAGATAGTCGGGGCATGAAAGCCGTAATCAAGAAGCCGTTTGGCTATGTCGAGGGTTCTGACTCCGTGCGATTTTTTCTGGAGGTCGCCTGAAAGACAGAACTCATGCAGAACGGGTTTCGGATAGGGGAGGCTGTAAGCCTTGTCGAGACGGCTCAGCAGATAGTTTGCGTTGATGATGGCATTTTCTGATACCCTTCGGAGCCCTTCGGCGCCAAGCATGCGGATATAGGTGTAAGCCCTGACGAGGACGGCAAAATTTCCGTGGAAGTTCATCATTCTGCCAATGCTGTCCGGGCAGTCGCTGGTGAGGTGGTAGTGCGTTCCTTTTGTGCTCTCCATTTTTTCTATGACCGGGACGGGCAGATATGGAATGAGTTTTTCGCTGACTCCTACCGGTCCGCTGCCGGGACCCCCACCGCCGTGAGGGGCTGAGAATGTTTTGTGAAGGTTGAGGTGGACGACATCAAAGCCCATGTCGCCTGGCCGGGTAATCCCGAGCAGGGCGTTCATGTTGGCGCCGTCCATGTAGAGAAGGCTGCCATTGTTGTGCACCATGTCGGCTATTGCGACAATCTCTTTTTCAAACAGGCCGATGGTGTTGGGGTTGGTGAGCATCAGTGCGGCAACATCCCCGTTGAGCTTTTCTTTCAGGTCGTTGAGGTCGGTGCGTCCAATTTCGTTGCTTTTTACCGATACAATGGTGTATCCGGCAAGTGCGGCTGAGGCGGGGTTGGTGCCGTGGGCTGAATCAACAACCAGCAGTGTGGAGCGTCTGCTTTTTTGAGCTTCATGATATTTTTTGATGAGGAGTATGCCTGCCAGTTCACCGTGTGCACCCGCAGCCGGCTGCAGGGTGATGGCTGCCATTCCTGTGATTTCCCCGAGCATTCCCGAGAGTTCGTGCATCAGCTGAAGGGCGCCCTGGGCGGTTGATTCAGGCTGCATCGGGTGCAGGGCGGCAAAGCCTTCAAGAGAGGATGTTTCGTCGTTAATTTTGGGGTTGTACTTCATGGTACAACTGCCGAGAGGGTACATGTCTTTGTCGACATGGTAATTCAGGCTGGAGAGCCTGATGAAATGACGGACCACTTCGCTTTCGGGGACCTCGGGAAGTGCTGCGGGCTCTTTGCGAAGAAACTTTGCGGGTATCAGCTGACTGTGAGGTGTGCCGATAAGGTCGCTGGAGTGGAGAGAGTAGCCTTTCCTTCCTGGGCGGGAGATGTCGCTGATGAGAGGTTCGTTCATGGCTGTGCGGGGAATACGAGGTGGCAGTTGTGTGTTTGTGTGTGTTTTTTCAATATAGAGCGTCGCACGATAAATGCTCAACGATTCCCTTGAAAAAGGCTCTCTTTTTTTAGGATATGCTTTCAGGATTGCGCATAGCTTCGGCGGCGGCGTTCTGTTCGGCATCCTTTTTTCTTGCGGCTGTTCCTGTGCCGAGAACCTTCCCGTTACAGCTGACTTCAACGGTGAAGCGTTTTTCATGTTCGGCGCCTTCCTCCGAGGTGACGATGTATCGGGGGGGAGGGAGGTGGAGGGCCTGGGTGTGTTCTATCAGTCGGCTTTTGTGGTTGTTTTCGGCAGTGATCAAGGTGTTGAACCGACGGTGCTCGATGACATGCTCATTGATAAATGAGGTTGCCGCGCTGATGCCCCTGTCGATCCAGATGGCTCCAATAAGGGCTTCCAGGGCGTCGGCGAGGGTTGATTCGCTGACTCTGATTTTGGCGTGGTCTGCGCTTTCTCCAAGAATGAGGTGGTCGCCGATCTTGATGCTTCGGGCAAACCCTGCAAGGGATTTCCTGTTGACAATTTTTGCGCGAGTGTTTGAGAGCTCTCCTTCGGGGCTATCGGGCAGTTCCCGGAAGAGGTAGTCGGAGATGACAAGGCCGAGGATGGCGTCGCCAAGAAATTCAAGACGCTGGTTTGAAGGGGTATTGATTGGTGTTGCCGGGTCGTGGACAGCGGAGCGATGGGTCAGGGCTGTTGTATAGATGCTCATGTTCCCGGGTTTTCTTCCGAGAAGCCCGCTGACGAATTCAATTGACTCTGGTGTGGCCGTCAGCGCACTCCCCATGTTCAGGTCATTGCTGAAAATGGGGAGTGCAGAGATTTTTTGCCAGAGCAGCTCCATTCGCAAAAGAAGGGGGAGAGTTTCAGAGTGACGAGCCGTTGCGGAATATAAGTGAGGCGTTATGACCACCGAATCCGAATCCGTTGTTCAGCGCGTATTCGATTGTGCGTTTGCGGGGTTCATTGGGGGTAATGTCCAGGTCAACCTCGGGGTCAAGATTGTCGTTGTTGATAGTTGGAGGCACTGTCTGGTTCTGCATTGCCAGCAGGCAGGCAATTGACTCAACAACACCTGCAGCGCCCAGAAGGTGGCCGGTCATTGATTTGGTAGAGCTGACGCTGAGTTTTTTTGCATGGTCGCCGAAAACATTCTTGATGGCGGTGATTTCAGCAATATCGCCCAGTGGGGTGGCTGTGCCGTGGGTATTGATGTAATCAATGTCTTCGGGCTTGATTCCTGCAATAGAGAGCGCCGTTTTCATGGCATTCATTGCGCCTTTTCCTTCCGGATGGGGTGCTGTAAGATGGTGCGCGTCGGCTGTGGCGCCAACACCGACCAGTTCGCCGTATATTTTTGCACCGCGGGCTTTAGCTGTTTCAAGGCTTTCAAGAATCAGGCTGCCTGCGCCCTCTCCCATGACGAATCCGTCGCGGTCGCGGTCGTAGGGGCGTGATGCCTTCGACGGGTTGTCGTTAGCTGTAGAGAGTGCCCTTGCGGAATTGAAGCCTCCAACGCTCATCGGGGTAATCGGGGCTTCCGATCCGCCGCATACCATGTAGTCGGCCATGCCGCATCGTATGAGCATGAAGGCGTCCATGATTGCGTGGAGTGATGTTGCACATGCTGATGCCGTTGCATAGTTGGGCCCCATGAGTCCGTGACGCATGGAGATTTGCCCGGCTGCTATGTCGGGGATGAGCATGGGAATGAAAAATGGGCTGATGCGCCTCGGACCGCGGTTCAGGTATTGACGGAACTGCTGGTCGTAAATGGTCATGCCGCCGATGCCGGAGCCGTGGACAACACCGATTCGGAGGGGGTCAATTGCTTCAAGGTCGAGGCCGGAGTCTTTCAGGGCCTGGTCGGAGGAAACAATGGCATACTGGCAGTAAGGGTCCATGCGGTCAGCCGTTCTCTTTTCGATGTAGTCTTCAACAGAGAAGTTTTTGAGCTCGCATGCAAAGGTTGTCGCGAAGTCTGTCGTGTCAAAGTAGGTGATTGGCGCGGCGCCGCTCGTCCCTTTCATTAGCGCGTCCCAGAACGCTTCTTTTGTGTGGCCTATTGGGGTAAGCGCCCCGATGCCCGTAACGACGACCCGTGTCTGTTCTTGACCCATCTGTGGAAATTTGGCGTTTGCTTGAAGAAACGGCAGATGTCGGCTGCAGGCTCACCGCAATGTGCATGTGCCCGCAGCCGCTCTGTATCTGATCCGTGATATGGAAAAAGTTTTCCTTCCCGCGGGGAGGTTACTTTTTGACGATGTAGTCGATTGCCTGCTGGACGGTACCGATTTTCTCGGCGTCTTCGTCGGGGATCTGTACATCAAATTCGTTCTCGAGCTCCATGATCAGCTCAACAGTGTCGAGTGAATCGGCGCCGAGGTCATCGGAAAATTTGGATTCCGGTTTGATCTGGTCTTTGTTGACGCCCATTTTGCTGACGATAATGTCGTATACCTTATCTTTGATTTCTGCTTCCGTCATGGTGTTTCTCCGTGGTTGTTTGTTGTGTTGATTAAAAGGCGAATAAAAAAATGTCGTGCAATATACAAAGAAAAAAATCCTGCTCAAACAGAAGTGGTCTTACATGACCATTCCACCGCTGATATTGATGACTTCACCGGTGATGTAGGCTGAACGGTCTCCTGCAAGGAATGAAACAACATCGGCTACATCGTCAGGGGAGCCGAAACGGCTGAGCGGAATGGCTTCAAGCATTTTCTGGCGGACATCCTCAGACAGGGCATCGGTCATTTTCGAGGAGATGAACCCGGGGGCAACGGCATTGACGCGGATGTTGCGGGAGGCGAGTTCCTTGGCCACTGATTTAGTGAAGGAGATGACCCCGCCTTTCGATGCGGCATAGTTTGCCTGGCCGGCATTGCCCATGAGTCCGATGATTGAGGCGATGTTGACAATTGATCCGGAACGCTGTTTCATCATGATGCGGCTGACTGCTTTGGTGCAGGCGAAGGTGCCTTTCAGATTGACGGCGAGCACTGCGTCCCAGTCTTCTTCGCTCATGCGCATAAGCAGGCCGTCGCGGGTGATGCCTGCGTTGTTGACGAGAATGTCAATCCGTCCTGTTGTGTCGGCAATGTCGTTGAATGCTTTCTGGACGGCGTCCGCCTCGGTTACATTGAGCTCAAAGCACCAGACTTTCCGCCCGGCTTTTTTGATCCCTTCGGCGGTTTCGGCAAGCCATTCTTCCTTTATGTCGCAGAGGACGATGTCGGCCCCTCCCTTTGCAAGGTTCCAGGCGATTGCCTGCCCGATTCCACGGGCGGCTCCGGTAATGACTGCAATTTTTCCTTCAAACATGGGATATGTCGTTAGTTGTTGGAGAGAATGTTCCGTATGCTTTCGGCGGTGTCAACGCCCGAGAGTGATGCATCACGGCTGATGCGTTTGATAAGGCCCTGCAGCACTTTCTGCGGCCCGACTTCGACGAATTCTTTTATGCCTGCCGCTGACATAGCCTCAATGGACTGCGTCCAGAGGACGGAGCTGGTGAGCTGCAGAATCAGGTTTTTTCTGATTTCGGCTGCTTCGGTTACGGGTCTGGCTACGGCATTCATGCATACGGGCATTGATGCGTCACGGAACTCGACCTGCTCCAGCGCTTTTGCCAGCTCTGCTTCGGCCGGCTGCATGAGGGGGGAATGGAAGGCTCCTGATACAACCAGTTCCTTGGCCATTCTTGCCCCTTTGGCGGGAGCGAGTTCAACAGCTTTTTTTACGGCGGGAATGTCGCCTGAAATGACAATCTGCCCGGGAGAATTGAAGTTGGCTGCCTGTACGATCCCCTCGACAGAGGCTTCAGCGAGAAGTCCTTCAAGTTCACTCTCTGCCATGCCGATGATTGCTGCCATGGTGCCGGGGTTCTCTTTGCCTGCGTTCTGCATCAGTTCCCCGCGGCGGGCTACAATGCGGAGAGCATCGGCAAAGCTGATGGCTCCTGCAAAGCAGAGTGCGCTGTATTCGCCAAGGCTATGGCCTGCTGCCATTGCTGCTCCACTGCCCCCATTGCCCTCAATCAGGGCAGCTGCAGCCATGCTGTGGAGAAATATGGCGGGCTGGGTCCGGTTGGTCTGGCGAAGCTCCTCTTCAGTGCCGGAGAACATGATGTCGGTGATGCGGTAGCCAAGCAGTTCATTTGCCTGCTCCATCAGGTCACGGGCGAGCGGAAAGCTGTCGTAGAGGTCGTGGCCCATGCCGCAGTACTGTGATCCCTGTCCTGGAAATACAAATGCTTTCATGAAAATCAGTGGTTCAAGTGTGTTGTTGCGGGTGGCTATTGCCACTTGACATACATGCCGCCCCATGTGTAGCCGGCTCCAAAGCTGCAGAGTACAAGGTTCGAGCCGGGGTGCAGCTTGTTTTCTTCATCGAGTTCGGCAAGGCATATCGGTATGGTGCCGGCCGTGGTGTTTCCGTAGCGTCCGACATTTGATATGAATTTTTCGCTGCTGATGCCCATGCGTTCGGCTGTTGCGCTTATGATGCGCTGGTTGGCCTGATGCGGCACGAGCCATGAAACATTCTCCGCGGTCAGACCGTTGCGCTCCATAATTTCCACGGCAACATTGGCCATGGAGGTGACAGCGGACTTGAAGACCATCCGGCCGTCCTGATAGATGTAGTGAAGGCGCTCGTCCACGGTTTTATGGGTGGCGGGATGTCGGCTTCCGCCTCCTTTCATGAGCAGGTGGTCTTTGCCATTGGTGCCGTCGGAGTACATGCGCGCATCGAGAATCCCATACCCTTCTTCTGCTGCAGGTTCAAGTATGACGCCGCCTCCGCCGTCTCCAAAGAGAATTGCTGTTGAGCGGTCTGTATAGTCAATAACGGAGGACATTTTGTCGGCCCCGATGACCATTACCTTTTTATGGGCGCCCGACTCGATGAAGCGGGATGCGGTGTTCAGTGCGAAGAGGAATCCCGAGCAGGCTGCGTTGAGATCGAATGCCCATGCATTGCGCGCTCCGATGATGTCCTGCACCAGGCATGCGGTTGAGGGGAAGAGCATGTCGGGGGTCATGGTGGCAACAATGATGAGATCCAGCTCATCGGCCGTCATTCCCCGCTTTTCAAGCAGTTGGCGGGCTACTTCGCCGCAGATGTATGATGTTGCTTTTTCCGGGTCGCGGAGAATGCGGCGTTCGCTGATACCTGTTCTTGTGCGTATCCACTCATCGTTTGTGTCGAGCATGCGCTCGAGGTCGAGGTTGCTGAGTATGCCGTCTGGGAGATATTTGGCTGTTGCCGTAATTGCAGCGTTCATCTGTCGGGTGTGGTTGTGTTCTGCCGGCTTGAAAGGTTGCTCTGCAGTGTGGCCTGACCTTCTCCTGCAGAGTGGTGATGACCTTCCGGGGTGCTTACTGTTCTGAAAGCACCTCGGCTATATGCTGGTTGACTTTTCTCTCAATCATGTGTTCGGCCATGAAGATCATGTTCTTGATTGCCCGTGATGATGAGCGGCCGTGACCGACTATGGAGATGCCGTCTACGCCGAGGAATGGTACTCCTCCGACCTCTTCCACATCAAAGGATTTGAACATCCCTTTGAACATGGCGGTTGTGACTGCCGCGGTTTTCCCATCCATTCCGCCTGAGGCAACGGTGTTCTCCAGTGCTTTTTTGAAGAGGGTTCCGAGAAATTCGGGGATGCTTTCGCCGAACTTGAGGATGGTGTTGCCTACAAGGCCGTCACAGACTACGATAGTGGCCTTTCCTTTGAGGATGTCGTGCCCTTCAATGTTGCCTGTGAAGTTGATTTTTCCCTGTGTGTGAGCCTCTTTGAGAAGGTTGTAGGCCTGTTTAAGTGTATCTGAGCCTTTGCCCTCTTCTTCACCGATATTGAGGAGGCCGACCTGCGGTTTCTCAATGCCGGCAGCATACTTCTGGTAGATGGAAAGCATTTCGGCAAACTGCAGGAGGTTTTCCGGCTTGCAGTCAACATTTGCTCCGACATCAACGATGTTGGTCAGCCCCTCTTCCTGCAGTCTCGGGAAGTAGGCATAGATGGTGGGGCGGAGTACTCCGGGGAGCCGGCCCAGCACAAACAGTGATGCAGCCATCTGGGCGCCGGTGTTCCCCGCGCTGACAAATGCGTCGGCCTCTTTTGTTTTGCACAGATGCAGGCCTCTGACCAGTGATGAATTCTGTTTTGTCTTGACGGCGGTGGCGGGAACATCGTCCATAGCGACCACTTCGGGAGCATGCATGAACCTGAGGTTCAGCCCCTCCGTCTCCTCCTGCGCAAGCATGGGTTCGACGATTTCTGACTGGCCGATAAGAACGACTTCAAATTTGTTGCCGCTCTCTTTCAGAGCCTGGATTGTTCCCTCTATGACGCATGCCGGGGCGTTGTCTCCGCCCATGGCATCAACAGCAATGGTCAGCATTGTGGGGTGTCTCTAATGGTTTTTTCAGCTGTTCGCTGCTTTGGCAACGACGGCTCTTCCGCGGTAGTGGCCGCAGTGGCGGCATGCACGGTGGGGGAGGGTCGGTTCACCGCAGTTGGGGCAGTTGACGGTGGTTGCCGCTTTGGTGCGCGCATTGAACTGGGCCCGCCGTTTGTCCCTTCTGGATTTGGATACTTTGGCTTTCGGATGTGCCATGGTAGTCTTCTAGAGTTATTTGTGTCAGTTAACGATAGTTCTGTTTCAGTTTCGCCAGGCTTTCCTGCCATGGACTCGTGATCTTTTTTTCTTCCTTGTCCGGAGCCGTGTAGAGCCTGCAGTCGGGATTTTCGCTGCAGGTTACCCTCATTGGCACAGAAAGAAGCAGTGTTTCGCGAACATCTTCAGTCAGGTCAATGCTGACGGCTGTTCGGTCCAGCACTCTGTACTCATTATCCCGCACTGTTTCTTCGGCCTCTTCGTCACGGGCGCTGCCATCCGTATTGCAATACATGCGCCAGTGTCCGTTCATGTGTATCCTTACCGGAGCAAGACAGATGTTGCAGGGGATTTCCCCTGTTGCTTCTGTTGTGATTGTCAGTACAAGGTCGCTACCGTTTTTTTCAGTAACTGCATGAACCATGACTTCATCGGTGAAGCCGGCTTCAGTCAGTTTCGGGTCGTTGAAATCTTCGGCCCGGCAGGTGAAATCAAATGCACACGAGCCTTCGGTGATGGCTGCCGTGCGAATTTCTATCAGTGCGTTCCCGGTCTGCATATTGCCCTCTTTTCAGTAAAAGAACACCAATGTACGAAATATTCATGGAAAACGAAAAGATGTTCCCGCCCGCTCCTGAAGGGGGTTTGCGGGGTCGGACCAAACTGAAAAAAGCAGAAGTACCATGGGGTCTTCTGCTTTTTTGCCTGGCTCCGCGAGTAGGACTCGAACCTACAACCCTGCGGTTAACAGCCGCATGCTCTACCATTGAGCTATCGCGGAATGCGATTTCCTTACTCTTCCCCATCTTTTTTGGAGATGGGTGGTAAATATACATCTGTTTTTTTTATTTCCAAGGAGATCGTTATGATTTTCTCCCTTCTCTTCCTGGTTTGAATCTCTGCCTTTTAGGTGTTACCATATCTATGATACGAACGATAGGGTAAGGCATTGATGTGGATGTGCTGCGCAATGCAATTTTATGAATCAGGGGACAGAGGAGAGTCTTATGATGATGAGAGAACGATGTGGATTGTTTTTCGGTCGCCTGCCGCTGCTTGCAGGGGTTATGGCTATGCTGCTTATTGTTGGATGCGCCCGTCAGGCGGGATCGCCTGAGTCGGTTTCAAAGTTGACGGAAACGGCCTGGAGGGCTGTTGAAGTTGATGGGCAGAGGGTGGAGTTCCTGCCGGGACAGAAGCTTGATGTCTCTCTTGTGATGCATCGGACGGGCCGTATCAGAGGAGCAACAGGGTGCAATAATCTTTCTGGCAGCTTCTCGCAGGAGAGTGATGGGCTCATTTTTTCTTCTCTCGCCACCACCCGCATGGCCTGTGCGAAAAAGCTTATGGTGCGTGAGCGGCTGTTTCTTCAGGCTTTGCGCAGGACTGCGCGCTGGTCGGTTTCGAGCCGGACTTTGACGCTCTACGATGCTATGGGCTCCCGTGTTGCACGGTTTATGGCTGTGGACGGGCGTTGAGGAGAGGGAACTCCGGGGCCTTCCGTTGCGTTTTTCTCATATGCCTTGGTTTGCGGTATGGGTTGTGTTTTTTTATATATTAATGCAGACAATGCCGTGAGGCTGAAATAGTTTGATTTTTTTATGATGCGCAAGCCGGTTATGAACATGAGTTCACTACTCTTCCTTCTTCTGACTTCTTCCCTGCTTTCAAGCGGGACGGGGCTGGAGAGTGGCGCATTGTAAGTTCGCTGTCAAACCGGGCAGAAAGAACATTATTCAGGCCGCCTCTCTTTTCAGGGAGGTGGCTTTTTTGCTTTTGAAACGGATAACCGAAGAGGGATGAGTGGTATGAAAACGATGAATTACAGGAAATATTCCGCCTATCCGGCGGTTCCCATAGAGGGTCGCACATGGCCCGACAACAGAATTGAGACTGCTCCGGTATGGTGCAGTGTGGATCTTCGCGATGGCAATCAGGCGCTTCCGGTACCAATGAGTGTAGAGGAAAAGGTTGCGATGTTCAAGCTTCTTGTTTCCGTCGGTTTCAAGGAGATTGAGGTTGGATTTCCCTCAGCTTCGGCAACGGAGTTTGCCTTTGTCCGCAGGTTGGTTGAGGAGCAGCTCATTCCTGATGATGTGACCATCCAGGTGCTGACTCAGGCCCGGGAGCATTTGATCCGCCGCAGTTTTGAGGCCATCAGCGGTGCGCCCAATGCTATTGTGCATATGTACAATTCTACCTCTACCCTGCAGCGCGATGTGGTGTTTCGCAAAAGTTGCGAGGAGATTAAGGCCATTGCGGTTGAGGGTACGCGCCTCTGCCGGCAGCTGATGGAGGAGAGCGGCAGTGCTGGCATCAGGTTTGAGTACAGCCCGGAGAGTTTTACGGGTACCGAGCTTGATTATGCCCTCGAGGTTTGTCATGCCGTCATGGAGACATGGGGGGCTTCGCTACGCAATCGGGTTATTCTGAATCTTCCGTCGACGGTTGAAATGTCTCTTCCCAATATGTATGCCGACCGCATTGAGTGGTTCTGCCGGAACATCAGGAACCGTGAGGCTGCCATCATAAGCGTTCATGCCCACAATGACCGTGGTACGGCGGTTGCAACAGCAGAACTTGCCCTGCTTGCCGGTGCAGACAGGATTGAGGGGGCGCTGTTTGGCAATGGAGAGCGGTGTGGCAATATGGATATTGTGACCATGGCGCTGAATCTGTTTACGCAGGGTGTTGATTCGGGTCTTGATTTCTCCGATCTTCCTCATATCCGCGAGGTCTACCACCGCTGCACCCGGATGGATGTTCATCCCCGACACCCTTATGCCGGTGATCTGGTGTATACGGCGTTCTCTGGTTCGCATCAGGATGCTATCAGCAAGGGGATGAAGGCTCGCGGAAGTAGTGGGAACGGTTTGTGGGATGTGCCTTATCTGCCGATTGATCCGGGTGATGTGGGTTGCTCATACGAGGCTATCGTACGCATCAACAGCCAGTCTGGCAAGGGCGGAGTCGCCTTTGTGCTTGAAAAGGATTATGGCGTCCAGATTCCCAAATGGATGCAGCCTGATTTTGCGTGGGAGGTGCAGGCTCTTGCTGACAGGACGGGGGAAGAGCTTTCGGCGGAACGGATTTATGAACTGTTTCTGGATGGATATGTGAGGCTTCGCCAGCCTGTGGCTCTGAAAAAATGTACGATCAGCTGGGCTGATTCGGAGTCGCTGAAGAGTGGTGAGGCGGCAACGATTATCAGTGCTGAAGTTGAGATGAGTGGTTCCCCGGTCGCCTTTGAGGCCAGCGGCAATGGGCCGCTTGATGCTTTTGTGAAGGGATTTGCAGAGAAGAGCGGCATCTCTTTCAGTGTTGACGAGTATGCCGAGCATGCCATCGGTCACAGTTCCGGGGCGGAAGCTATCGCCTATGTTCGCATTGTGTGTGATGATGGCCGCAGCGCCTGCGGTGCCGGAGTTGATTCTAATATCAGTCTCGCATCCATACGGGCGACCCTCAGTGCTCTGAACCGCCTTTCCTGAATAAAAAAAAACAGCTGCCGGCAGAAGGCGTCAACCGATGGCTGTTTTTTTGTACCTTGTTGTCAAGAGTAATTACATAGTATTGTATCCATGCTATTCGGCGGTGCCGCACAGGGTTTCCCATCATGATGAAACGCGTCACAATAGTTCTTCTTCTTCTGCTGCTGGCGGTGATCCCTTCCAGCTGTACCTCTCCTTCTGAATCGGGCAGGATGCGTGTTGTTGTGTCCATCCAGCCGCTGGCATGGTTTGCTGAACGGATTGCCGGAGATCTTGCCGAGGTAAGGGTTATGGTGCCGCCTGGCGGTAATCCCCATACCTATGAACCGTTGCCTCGCCAGATGAGGATGCTGGCCGAAACAGCCTTTTTCGTGAAAGCGGGCTCGGGCGTTGAGTTTGAGATTGACTGGATGGAGCGGTTTATGACATTGAACCCTTCGCTTACCGTGTACGACGCTGCACGGGGGGTCGCTCTTCTTCCTATGGCAGCCGGTCACGGCCATCAGCATGGCTCCTCCGTTTTTCGCTATGATCCCCATTACTGGCTTGCCCCCCGGAATGGCATGTTGATTGCCGACACCATTGCGGGAGCATTTTCAAAGGAGGACCCGCAGAACAGTGCTCTCTATAGGGAAAATGCACGCAGGCTGAAGGAGGAGCTGGAGGAGCTGGACGCATTTATTCGCGGAAGACTTCAGGGGCTTGGGAACAGGAGTTTCCTGGTGTTTCATCCTGCATGGGGGTATTTTGCCCACGCCTACGGGCTCCATCAGATTGCAGCAGAGGAAGAGGGCAAAAGCCTGACTCCCAGGCAGATGGAAAGGGTGATACTGCAGGCCCGGGAGGCCGGCATCACGGTGGTGTTTGTGTCGCCGCAGTTCAGTACGGCACAGGCTGAAACTATTGCGCGGGGTATCGGCGGAGTGACGAGGAGCGTTGATCCGCTGGCTTTTTCGTACGACGAAAATCTTCGCGCAGTAACGGCGGCTTTTCTGGAGGGGGGACGGTGAGTGAGCCTGTGATTGTGTGCGATCGTCTTGCCGTCCGTCTGGGGGGGGTTCAGGTGCTCAATGGGCTGACACTGTCAGTGTTTCAGGGGGATTTTCTTGGCATTGTGGGGCCAAATGGCGGGGGAAAGACGACGCTCTTGCGGGTTATTCTTGGTCTGCAGCGCCCGACGCAAGGATCTGTCAGGGTGTTTGGCGGTGAACCGGGCTCTCAGCCGAAGAGAACGGGGTATGTGCCTCAGCGGCTTTTTTTTGATCGCGATTTTCCGTTGAGTGTCGGTGGGCTGGTGCTGATGGGCCGTCTGTCGCGCCGGCGGCTTTTCCGTCCCTATGGGGATCGGGACAGGCATGCTGTTGATGAGGCTCTTCGCACCGTCGGGCTTCAGGATCTTCGCGACCGTCAGGTCGGTGCGCTGTCGGGGGGAGAGCTTCAGCGCGCGCTTATTGCCCGGGCGCTGGCAGGCGAACCGGAACTGCTTCTGCTTGATGAGCCGACGGCGAGTATTGATCCTGCAATGAAATCCAGTGTCTATGATCTGCTCGAAACCCTCAGGGGGAGTATGACCATTGTGATGGTCAGTCATGATACGGGAATCATTACAAAGCATGTGACGAGGATTACCTGTCTCAACTGCACGCTTGACATGCATGAAGAGGGCTCCTCTCTCAGGCGTACTCCTATCGGCGATATTTATGATTACCCGGTCGACGCCATTCTTCATAACCGCCCGAAGTCAGAGGGGAGCGAATCATGAGCGAAACAGTGTTCGGCGGGATTCTTGCCTTTGAATTTATGCGAAACGCCATTCTTGCCGCGCTGCTTTCAAGTATTGCCTGCGGTATCATAGGCACCTTTGTGGTGGTGAAAAGAATCGGCTTCATCAGCGGGGGAATTGCCCATACGGCATTTGGGGGCATCGGCCTTGGTTACTATCTGGGGGTGAACCCGCTTCTCGGAATTATTCCGTTCAGTCTTGCTGCGGCTCTGGGCATAGGGATTCTGGGGAAAAAGCTGAAAGTTTCCGAAGATACGGCAATCGGTACCTTCTGGGCGGCCGGTATGTCTCTGGGTGTGATCCTCATCGGTCTGACGCCGGGCTATGCTCCCGACCTGTTCAGTTATCTTTTTGGCAACATCCTGACAGTGCCCACCGGCGATCTCGTCATGATTATGCTGCTTGATCTGCTTATTGTGGGGGTGGTGTTGCTTTTCAACAGGGAGTTTCTGGCTATTTCCTTCGATGAGGAATATGCCGAAGTGTCTGGGCTGAAAAGCACTGCGCTTTATCTGCTCCTGCTTGCTCTTATTGCGCTGACCGTGGTGGTTATGGTGCGGGTTGTGGGTATTGTGATGGTGATTGCCCTGTTGAGTGTTCCTGCGGCCATCGCCCGTAATTTCAGCCGCTCCATTCCTTCAATGATGGGGGTGGCAACCGTTCTCTCCTTTCTTTTCAGTCTCGCAGGACTGGCTCTGTCCTATATATTTGACCTTGCGTCGGGAGCTACCATCATTCTTGTGGCTGCGACGGCTTTTTTTATGGTGCAGGGGTGGCGTTTTCTCAGCGTATGGCGGCAGGGACGATGAGAACCGGGCACCGGGCCCGTCGAACAACTCCTTCCGATACGCTGCCGACCAGCAGGTGGAACAGCGCACCATGGCCGTGCGATCCCATCACAATCATGTCGGCATTGTTTTTCAGATGTTCACTGATGATGCTTTCCACTTCGTCACCGGCAATTGTGATGGCTGTTGTTGGTATGCCCATGGCCCGAAGAGGTTCAGCAATATCCTGAAGGCGATCGCCGTCGGTTGGGAGCGCTCCGTCCGGCAGTGGGTCGCCTCCGGCGGGCAGAGTTACAATTTCCGTTTCGGGGTAAAGATCGAGCGCAGGCGAGACCGGGGGGCGTACATGGAGCAGGATAAGTTCCGCCTGAAGCGCTTCGGCCAGTCGGGAGGCTTCCTTGACGACCGGTTCAGTCAGTTCTGAAAAATCGATTGCTGCAAGCAGTTTCATTGTTTCTGGTCCTTTGTTCTGTCGTGAGGAGAGTGCCAAAGGGCCCTCTCTTCTGGGGTGTTGATGTTGAACATTGTCTCGGCTGAGGTCGTGTGAAGTTCACAGATACGAGATGCTGCAAGAAAGCTGGCGGGAGAGTTGATGCCTTCAGCATGCCGGAGCAGAAGCCGTGTTCGGGATTTTGGTTCGTAACAGGCTGCCAGTGGTTCGGGCATGCCGCTTTCCGGGCTGCAGAGTGCGGTGGCGAAACGAAAGGGGTCGCGCTCTTCGGCAAGCCGCCGAACGGTTGTGCTATCAAGAAAGGGGAGGTCGCAGGCAAGCATGATCCATGCTGAATCAGGATTCTGTTTCTGTGCCGAAAGCAGTCCGCCGAGAGGTCCTATGCCAAGATAGCTGTCTGTTAGAAGCGGAATGCCGAATTCCGCGTACAGCTTTGCCTGATCATCCCGGCAGGAGATGAACACTTCGCTGCAGAATGGCTTGAGAAGCTCCGCGGTATGAATCAGCTGATTACTGTCATGGTAACGGAGAAGGGCCTTGTCGGTTCCCATTCGGGAGCTTCTGCCTCCTGCCGCCACAATGGCGGAGAGAGGAACCCTTCGGGTGGCGCGCCGGAGCATGTGGTTGATGATGAAGTCTGCAATTGCGGACGCATCGTTCCGGTTGAATGCGGGAATGCCGGGTATGGGTGAAGAGCTACGGGAGTCGGGAAAGGCGAATGCAACAATATTGGTGAGCGAGCCGTTGGCGGACAGATCGAGAATGTTCTGTTCGCCCTCAGCCATAACGATTTTCGGGAGAGGAAGATCCTTAAGTCCCTCAACAAGAAGTATGTCGCAGTCGAGGAATGCCTGCCGTTCGAGCGTTTCCTGATTCGGGCCTGCAATGAGTGCCGTTTTTTCGGGGTCTGAAATCATGACGGTGTGAGCTCCTGCCGAGGTGGCAAGTTCGGAGTCTTTTCCTTTCCTGTCAATGTCGAACCGGTGGCAACCGTGTTTGTAATATCCTACCCGGAAGCGTTCTGAGAGAATGCGGATGATTGCTGTGGCCAGCGTTGTTTTGCCTGAGCCTGACCAGCCTGAAAAGGCGAGCTCAAAAGGATGGAAAAGCATCGTGTTCATGGGCGTTGCGGGCCGCAGCCGAAGAGATTTCTCTCTTCCCCTCAGCCCGGAAGAACGGAGGGGAAGAGGGTGCTGAATGGAGCGGGGTTTGCGTCAGGCGTTTTCGGTGCTCTTTTCCCGGGAAATCATGACAAGCGCAGCAACCACGCCCGGTACCCAGCCGAAAACCGTAAGAAGGCCGGTCAGCATGATTGTTCCAGCTTCCTTGTTCATGACAGCGGCAGGAGGAAGAACGACTGCAAGCATAAGTCTTTTAATGTCCATGGGATGCTCCGGAATGGTTGGTGTGGTTAACATGTCATATGAAAATAAATTTACGACATAAAGCGACAACAATCAATGCTTTTAAGCCGGCGGCCATACCCTCTGTTGAGAGGCTTTCTGCATCCAAAAAGCCTCTTTCTTGCATTTTGTATTGAAAATCGTAAATTAATGTCCCTTCAGAGCAATCCTTGCTGATAACGGGACTGCTCGAACTATCGTGAACATAAATGCAATCATCTTGGTGAATACCGTTCATCCTGACACGGTGCCTGATGCGTTTGATGAGGTTATTGACGAACCCAATTTCAATAATTTCAATACCTCGCCGGACCCGCCCAGCCCGTACGCTGACCTTGAAAAAAAGTATCGAAAAAACCGCTTCAACAAAAGCCGCGCCCGACAGACGGGAGATTTTCAAAGTGGTCAGCAGAAGCAGTCAGCTTCCTCTTCAAAAAGCGCCGAGGGCAACAGAACCCGAAAACGAAAGCCGAAAAAGAAACCCTCTACGAAAGCGGCCCGCCCCTCTTCAGGGCGCCGCAGCTCCTGAGTCTGCCTCCACTGATCCTGTGATTCCACTTTCAGCCGCATCTGCGGCTGCCAGCGCGAGCTGTTTGAACTCTTCGCTCAAGATGCGTAGCTTGTAGTGTTACGGAGCCAAGAATCTCCCCCAACACAACAGGAGCAAATCATGGTGCTGATCAGTAGATTTATACGCCTCATTGAAGGCCATGCCGAATCACTCTCTCTTCTCTGGGTGGAAACAATTCGCTCGAATCCATTAACGGCAGGATATGCGAAGCTACCGAAACAGCAGTTGCATGATATTGTTTACAGTCGTTTCCGCCGGCTTGGCGGTTGGATGGAGAAAAATGAGGGAGTTGACAGAGAGATTGCCAGCGAATTCATTGCAACCGGCCAGGAACGCGCGGCATCTGGCATAAAGGTCAGCGAGATGGTCTATTCGCTGATGCTTGAGCGCGATTTGCTGTGGCGTTACATTCTTGATGAGGGAATTGTGGCCGATGGCATTGACTTGAACCGGGCGATAGAGTTTTCCGGACGGCTTAATTATTTTTATGATAAAGCGGTCTATTTTGCTGTTGTCGGTCATGAGAACTACACAGGCCCAACTGATGCAGACAGGGACGAAGGTTTTTTCGATAGCATTTTTGAAGGCTTCAAGCATTGGATTGTCGTTCAGTAACCGCTGCCGGGGAGGATAATGACTTCAGATGCAGAAAGGCCGTTTGAAATTCAGGCCCATAGAGGTGCTCGGTCGTTCTTTCCTGAAAATACCCTGCAGGCATTCTGCTCCGCAGTGGGGCTCGGCTTCAGGGTCGTTGAGCTGGATCTCCATGTTTCCTTTGACCGCCAGATTGTGGTTGCCCAGGACCCTCTGTTGCCCTCCGGCAAAGGCTTACGCGGAGCAGGTCGTTCCGGCCAACGGATTTTTTCGCTCACCTACTCCCGTATCGCCGGGTACGACTGTGGCGCCCCCCATCCAGATTTCCCTCTCCAGCAGCGCATTGCCGCCTCTCCTCCACTGCTTTCAGATGTTTTTGCGTGTGTTGAAGGACATATGGCCGATTCGCGATCAACAGGGAAGATGGTCTATAATCTTGAAATAAAGTCATGGCCGGGCAGAGACGGCATACTCCACCCTCCGCCACGCGATTATGCAGCTCTTGTACTCGGCGTTGTAAGGGCGGCGGGGATGCTCCACCGGGTGCGCCTCCAGTCATTTGACTGGAGGGTAGTTCGCGAAGTGTACCGGCAGGCTCCTGATGCGTCCTGTGGACTGCTTGCAGAAAAGGCATCGTCCATTCGCCCAAACCTCCGCCGCCTCGGCTTTACCCCCAACTGGCTCAACCCCCTCTCCACCCTCGCCACCCGTCGCCTTGTCCGACAACTCCAAGCCCGCGGCATGCGTGTGGTTCCCTGGACGGTCAACACCGCTGAAGAGGCTAGCCGGATAAGAAATATCGGTGTTGGAAGTTGGGGACACTCATGACTGAGTGTACTTGACAAGTACACTCAGTCATGAGTGTCCCCA
>JABMPC010000042.1 GCA_013203905.1 Chlorobium sp.
CGCTGATAACCGGCTTCCTTGAGGCCGAAGCTCATGTCGGCAACCATTTCAGGCCGAAGCTCCTTGAGGTTTTTGACCTCTTCCTGTGTCAGGATTCTCGACTTGTCGAAGCCAAGGTCAATTTCGAGCTTGCGGTTCTTGGTTTTCACGCGGTCGATGTCGTAAAAGCGCTTGGTGATGGTTGTCTGGGCAAAAGCCTTCAGGCATCCGAGCATATACTTTCGTACATAGGGATCTTTGATCCACGGGTAACCGAAGAAGGTTTTGCGGGCATAGAACCGTGCGTATGACTTCAGCACGCCTTTCAGCACATCCTCCCGCTCCATGTTGTCGGGCTTGATGATGGGTGAAACGAAGTTGTACTTGGAGTAATCGCGCACCTCAACCCTGTCGCCAAGCTCTTTGAAGAGATCGGAGAACGGCCATGGGGTGTAGATTGTCCAGTTGGCCATGTCGGGATCCCAGTCTTTGCAGAGCTGAAAGGTTTCCTCAATGGTTTCAGGGGTTTCATGCTCGAGTCCCATCACGAACTGCGCTTCAGCTACGATGCCGTTTTTCTGGAGCAGCTTGATTGCCAGCTTGTTTTCCTCAATGGTGGTCTCTTTGCGGAACCTGTTGAGGTTCATCTGGCTTGCCGCCTCAGTGCCGAGAGAAACATGGACAAGACCGGCCTTGCGGAAGAACGGAAGCAGGTCGGCATCACGCATGATGTCTGTCACCCGGGTGTTGATGCCCCAAGTTACATCGAGCTTGCGGTCGATGAGTTCCTGGCAGAGCGAGACGAATTTCTGCTTGTTGATGGTCGGTTCCTCGTCAGCAAGGATGAAGAATCCCACTTTGTACTTTTTGACAAGCACTTCAATTTCATCAACAAAGTTTTTCGGGGTGCGTGCACGGTAGCGGCGCCAGAACTGCCACTGTGAGCAGAATGTGCAGGTAAAGGGACAGCCTCTGGCAAAGTTCGGTACGGCCAGCCGGCAGTTGAGCGGAGTGTAGATGTACTTGTCCCAGTCGTACAGGCTCCAGTCGGGGCTGAGTGTGTCGAGATCTTCAATAACCGGGTGTGCTGCTGTGGCGAACACTTTCCCGTCGTCGTCTATATAAGCGATGCCTGTAATCTCTCCACGGGTTTCACGGTCGTTGCCTGCCGCAATGGCCTTGACGAGGTTGACTGCAATCTCTTCGCCCTCTCCACGGATGACATAGTCTGTTTCAGGGGCCTCACTCAGTACCTGCGGGTACATGAATGTTGAGTGGATGCCGCCCATGATGGTTCTGATTTTCGGATCGACCTTTTTGGCGATCTTCATGATATCCTGAGCCTTGAAGATGGACGGGGTGATGTTGGTTACCATCACCACATCAGGCTTATTGGCCCTGATCAGTTCTTCAATCTGCTCGTCCGGCAGGTCGTCGGCCATTGCGTCTACAAAACGGATCTGGTCGAACCCGGCCTGTTTCAGAGCGCCGCCGATATAGGCCACCCAGCTGGGCGTCCAGTTGCCGGCAATTTCAGCTCCGCCTGAATGATAATTTGGCTGAACCATCAATATTTTCATCGGTATCCACCCTCCAGATATATGTTTGTTACAAAACCGGTGCTGCTATGAGCCTGCCGATGGCCTTTCCGGCAGCAAAAAAATCTGTGAACTGATAATTTACAATTTATTTCCAGAAAATTTGTGAGGCTTTCATTTCCAGCTGTTTCACTCTCGTCAGGCTACTTGTGCGAAGCGTGCATGAGCATGGTGTGATAGAAGCCGAAGCTGATCTTTTCCCGTTTTTCAACCCTCATGCCTGCGGCTTCCATGGCTTTTTCCATTTCCGAATCGCGTATCATCTGAATGGTGGTACGGCGTTCTTTTTTCGGGAAGAATCCACCAAGCCAGTGCTGGAATGCCAGAATCCTGTTGTAGGGGGCATAGGTGAAAATGACCGGCCCTTTTGTGAGGCTTGCAAGATTGGCAAATGCCTGGGCAAACCCTTCACTCGGGTAGTGAATGAGCACATCAAAGCAGACGACAGCATCAAACGAACCGCTGACCGATTCAATCGAGTTGACTTCAAATTCAATCCGGTCGGCAACCCCTGCGGCGGTGGCGTCGGCTTTGGTTTTTTCCACCATCTGTGAGGCTATATCGGCAGCTTTGACCCTGTAGCCTGCTTTTGCGATCCGTATGGTGAAGAGCCCTGTGCCGCATCCGGCGTCGAGAATGAGCGACTCTTTCGGGAGTTTGAGCTGCTCAATCCACCCGAAGGCTTTGTCCATCATGACCGCGTGGCCTTCACGAACAGTGTTGCGGACGGTGGAGAGCTTGTCGTTTCCGTAAATCGACGCCCAGCGCTGGTAACCCTGACCGTTGAAATAGGAGCGAAGCATTGATTTGTGTTCTTCTGCGTTGAATGAGGAACTGCCCATGATAGAGATGTTACTGGTTTGGTTGCTTTTCGTTCTCAATTTCCTTCCTGTCCTGCGCCGTGTGCGCCCTCAATGTGTGCCTCCAGATCTGCATACAATTCCCGGAGCTCTTCCAGAGTGCCTTCATCGGTCTCCCAGAATCCGCGGGAGTTTGCTTCAAGAAGCCGTCTTGTCATGGAGATGGTTGCATGCGGGTTCAGTTTCCGCAGCCGCTCCAGCATCTCTTTGTCCTGCAGATAGGTTTCGTTGAACTGACGGTAGGTCCAGTTCTGCACCGCTGAAGCGGTTGCGCTCCATCCGTAGGTGTTGCCAAGATGCGCCTC
>JABMPC010000043.1 GCA_013203905.1 Chlorobium sp.
AACATGAGAAACCTGAAAAGCGGCCGCAATGTGGAATACCGCTTCAGCGCCACGGAATCCGTCGATGTCATCATAACCGAACGCAAAGAGTACCAGTACCTCTATATGGACGGGGCCGACTATGTCATGATGGACACGACCTCGTTCGACCAGATCAATGTATCGGAAGCCGCCATCGGCAGCGGATCGCGCTTCATCAAGGATGGCATCACCCTTACCATTGTCTTTTCAGACGACGGTGCCATTCTCAGCGTTGAACTTCCAACCTTTGTAGAAGTGGAAGTCACTGAAACAAGCCCGGCATCAAAAGACGACAGAGCAACAAGCGGAACCAAACCAGCCGTTGTAGAAACCGGAGCTGAGGTCAATGTACCGATGTTCGTCCAAAACGGAAGCATCATAAGAGTCGATACCCGTAGCGGCGACTACATTGAGCGAGTAAAAAAGTAACATCCCCGCACAAGCGGCACGCAAACGCATGTAACCCTAAGTCACATTTATCATGAATCTCAACGAAATCAAGCAGCTTATTGACCTTGTCAATAGTTCTGATCTTCAGGAAACCATCATTGAAGAGGGAGAATTCAAAATCACCCTCCGCCGCTCACTTCCCCAAGGAGCCGTTGCTGTTGCCTGTACCCCCGCAGCTCCAGCTCCAGTTGTGCAGCAAGCGCCAGCTCCTGCAGCTGGAGTTCCCGCAGACACAATTGTGACTGCACAGGCCTCAGGGCTGACCGATGTCTGCTCTCCGATTGTCGGAACCTTCTATCAGGCATCATCCCCGGATTCCGCACCCTTTGTGAGCGTTGGCGACAGCGTCAAAAAAGGCGATGTCCTCTGCATCATTGAGGCAATGAAACTCATGAATGAAATTGAGGCAGAAATCAGTGGCACCGTTGCTGAAATCCTGGTGGAGAACGGTCAGCCGATTGAATATGACCAGCCACTGTTCCGCATTAAACCATAAACAATTTCACATACCACGACCTTGTTCAAGAAAATACTCGTCGCAAACCGGGGCGAAATTGCCCTGCGAATCATGCAGACCTGCCGTGAAATGGGCATCAGCACGGTTGCAGTCTATTCAACAGTTGATGCCGAATCCATTCATGTCCGTTACGCAGACGAAGCAGTCTGCATAGGACCGGCACTCTCACGGGAGAGCTATCTCAATATCCCGAGACTGATTGCGGCCGCAGAGGTCACCAACGCCGATGCAATCCATCCCGGCTACGGATTTCTTGCTGAAAACGCTGAGTTTGCCGATGTTTGCGCCTCAGCGAACATCAAATTCATCGGCCCAACAGCAGAGATGATCAACCGTATGGGCGACAAGAATACCGCCAAATCCACCATGATAGCGGCTGGCGTACCGGTTGTACCCGGAAGCCCGGGTCTGGTGACCGACCTGAATGAGGCAATTGAGATAGCAAAAAAAACCGGCTACCCCGTCATTATCAAACCCACTGCAGGTGGCGGCGGAAAAGGGATGAGGGTGGTACATGAAGAGAGCCAGATTGAAAAGGCACTCAACACCGCACGCAGCGAGGCTGAACAAGCATTCGGAAACAGCGGTGTCTATATCGAAAAATTTCTGGAAAAGCCGCGCCATGTAGAAATCCAGATCATGTCTGACCAACACGGCCACACAATCCATCTGGGCGAGCGCGACTGCACAGTGCAGCGCCGCCACCAGAAACTCATAGAAGAGACCCCATCTCCGGCTGTTAATGAGGCGCTAAGAAAAAAAATGGGTGAAGCCGCTGTTGCTGCAGCATCAGCAATTAACTATGAAGGAGCCGGGACCATAGAGTTTCTCCTTGACCGCCATCAGAACTTCTACTTCATGGAGATGAACACCCGCATACAGGTGGAACATCCCGTAACAGAAGAGCGCTATGATGTTGACATCGTCAAGGAACAGATTCTTGCGGCAGCCGGAGAATCATTAGAAGGACGGTCGTTTACTCCGAAAGGGCACTCAATCGAGTGCCGCATCAACGCAGAGGACCCGGAGCATATGTTCCGCCCCTCACCAGGAAAGCTTCAGGTATTTCACACACCCGGAGGCCACGGCGTTCGGGTTGACTCACACTGCTATGCAAGCTATGTAGTGCCTTCCAACTACGACTCCATGATTGCCAAGCTGATTGTAACTGCACATACCCGGGAGGAAGCGATCGCCCGTATGTCGCGCGCACTTGACGAATTCATAGTGGTGGGCATCAAAACCACCATCCCCTTCCAGAAACAGGT